>JBAYVV010000170.1:0-8524 GCA_041674465.1 Sterolibacterium sp. | reverse complement strand
CAGAGGCTTCAACCGTTTCGTTACCTCCACGATTGCTCCAGTTGCTACCGGCCGGAGCGAAAATTGCCGGGTGGGGTTCGCACCCACTGTGAGACTGCACCTTTCCACGGCGCACTGAAATATCCAGGTTAACACTTGCTTACAAACCGAAGGCTTATTCTTGCAGGATAATCCGTATCATGTTTCATGAACCCCGCAGCGAGTGTGCCCATGAAAACCTCACAAAAACCACTGGCAAAAATTCTGGTCGTAGACGACGATCTGCGGCTGCGCGATTTGCTGCATCGCTATCTCGCCGAACAAGGTTTCGCCGCCAAGGCGGTGGACGGCGCTGCGGCAATGGACAAGGCGCTGCTCCGGGAAAATTATGACCTGATCGTACTCGACCTGATGATGCCCGAGGAAGACGGCCTGTCGATCTGTCGCCGCCTGCGCGGCAGCCAGGGCGATATCCGCGATATCCCGATCATCATGCTCACCGCCAAAGGCGATGATGTCGATCGGATCATCGGTCTCGAAATGGGCGCCGACGACTACCTGCCCAAACCTTTCAATCCGCGCGAACTGGTCGCCCGCATTCATGCCGTGCTGCGCCGGCGCAGCACCGTGCCGCACCCCGGTGCGCCGGCAGTGGAAGAGGGGGTCGTTTCCTTCGGCAGCGTTCAACTCAATCTGGCCACCCGGGAATTGCATCGCAACGACCAGACCACCCGCCTCACCACCGGTGAATTCTCGGTGCTCAAGGTGCTGGTACAACACCCGCGCCAGCCGCTGTCGCGCGACAAACTCATGGAACTCGCGCGGGGCCGCGAGTACGACGTGTTCGACCGCGCCATCGATGTGCAGATCGCCCGCCTCAGGAAACTGGTCGAAGACGATCCGGCCAAGCCGCGCTACCTCCAGACCATCTGGGGCTTCGGCTACGCCTTTGTGCCCGATGGGACCAAGAGCCCATCTCAGTAGGGACAGTCTAACCGACGTGAAAAAGCTCTGGCCGCACACGCTGCTCTGGCAGACATTTCTGCTCATCGTCGTCCTGATGCTGATCTCGGTGTTCGCCTGGTATTCGATCTACCGTGCCTATGAACGCGAGCCGCATGCGCGCCAGCTGGCGCAAATGGTCGAAAGCGTGGTCAACCTGACCCGCAGCGCCCTGGTCAGCGCCCGCCCCGAGAAGCGTCCGGCGCTGTTGCGCGAACTCTCCAGCCGGGAAGGCATCCGCATTTATCCGGTCGAGAAAAACGAAGTCGTCGCGCCGCTACCGGAGAAAAAGACCCTGAGCATGACCGCGGAGTTGCTGCGCAAGGGTCTCGGACCGCAAACCCGCATCACGCTGGAACGCAATGGCGAGAAAGCCCTGTTCGTCTCTTTCCGCATCGAGGAAACCCTTGATGCCGATGAGAATGACGAATACTGGATCGCCCTGCCGCGCGAGCGCATCGAACGCAGCCTGCCCTGGCAATGGATGGCCTGGGGACTGGCAGCACTCCTGCTGTCGCTGGCCGGCGCCTATTTCATCATGTTCCGCGTCACTCGCCCCTTGAAGGCCCTGTCCAGAGCCGCCCTGGAAGTTGGCCGTGGGCACCAGCCGGCCCCTGTCGGCGAAGCGGGGCCGTCGGAGGTGGCCGCGCTGGCACGCGCCTTCAACCAGATGTCGGCCGGCCTTGCACGCCTCGACAGCGACCGCGCCCTGATCCTCGCCGGCATCTCGCACGATTTGCGTACCCCGCTCACCCGCATGCGCATGAATATCGAGCTTTCCGGAGCCGATGAACAAACCCGCGAAGGCATGATCATCGACATCGAGGAAATGGATGCGACCATCGGCCAGTTTCTCGATTTCGCCCGCGAAACATCCGGTGAAGTCTTGCAGGAAACCGATCTGGCCGGCTTGCTTGGCGAGATTGCCGAGCAGTACACGCGGCGCGGCGCCAGGCTTGAAACCGATTTCGCCACTCTGCCCGTCCTGCCGCTGCGGGCACAAGGCGTGCGGCGCGCCGTGACCAACCTGATCGACAATGCGCTGCGTTACGCCGGCAGCGAACTGCCTGTCCTGCTGGCACTGCGCAGTGATGCGCAGGAACTTCACATCGAGGTCTGCGATCGCGGCAAGGGCATTCCCGAGCAGGAAGTCGAACGCCTCAAGCTGCCCTTCACCCGGCTCGATGCGGCACGCGGCAATGCCGGCGGCGCCGGACTGGGTCTGGCCATCGTCGACCGGATCGCCCGCAGCCACGACGGCAGGTTAAGCCTGTTGCCGCGCACAGGTGGCGGCCTGGTGGCGCGCATCAGCCTGCCGCTCACCCCGCCTGCCACGAGCAACACAAAACTTACAAAACTGTAATTTTCCGGTCAGCTTGCCGTAGTCCGTGATACGTCACACTGCGGTCTGTCTTGTCCCAATCCCGACTGGAGAACCTCATGAAGACCTTTACTGTTGCTGCTTTGATCGGCTCATTGGCCACCCTCGCCGCCACCTTTCCCATATCCAGCCTCGCTGCGGACGATCACACCGGCCATGGCGCCATGCATGCCGCAGCTCCCGCCAATGCGGCCATGAGCGACGGCCTGATCAAGACGGTCAACAAGGCTGCCGGCAAGCTCACCATCTCCCACGGCCCGCTGACGAACCTCGGCATGGGTGCGATGACCATGGAGTTTCGCGTCAAGGATGCAGCCTGGCTGGAGCAGATCAAGGCGGGTGACAAAATTCGTTTCACCGCCGAGGATTTGAATGGCGTTCTGACGGTCGTGAAGTTCGAAAAATCGAAGTAGGCCTCATCCATGTCCATGCGCATGCGAGGAAACATTTTCGGATCGACGCTGCTGCTCAGCCTGGCGCTTGCTGCACCCTTGCCGTTGCTGGCGCAACAGGACGCTTTGGGCAGGAGCGTCGACAGCCTGCTCGCGTATGCCAAAGCGCGCAACCCGGAATATGCCGCGATGCGCCTGGAAGCCGAGGCGGCCAGGGAGCGCATCTATCCCGCCGGAGCGCTGCCCGATCCGGTGTTTCGCACGGAACTGCAGAACATCACGAATTACGGCTCGGACGCGAGCCCGAACCTCTTGCCGGGTCGCGTCGGCCGGACCAAGTACACGCTGATCCAGCCGCTGCCCTTCTGGGGCAAGCGCGACCTCAAGCGTGAAGCTGCCGAAGCCGAAGCCGAAGTCGCCCAGGCCAAGGCCGGCGTCACGTGGACTGAGCAGGCTGGACGCATCAAGACGGCTTACGCGCAGTATTTCGCCGTGGCGAAACTGATCCACCTGAATCAGGAAGTCATCGACCTGATCGACCGCATCGAGCGCATCACCCAGGCGCGCTACGCCGGCGGTCTGGTGCCGCAGCAGGATGCGATCCGCGTGATGGTGGAACGCACCGCGATGAGGAACGAACTGATCCAGATGGAAACCGAGCACCACCACAACCGCTCGCGCCTCAATGCCTTGCTGGCGCGTCCCACCGAGTCGCCGCTGGCTTCCCCTGAGCTACTGCGGACTGTTCCCTCAGCGGCCAGGCTTGATTTCGTGGCGCTCGAAACTCGCCTGCGCGAGAAGAATCCGCAGCTCTTCGCCGACTCGGCGCGGATCCGCGCGGCAGAGAAGAACCGCGATCTGAGCTACCGCAACCGCTATCCCGATTTCAGCGTGGGCATCTCACCGATGCAGACCGGAAGCCGCGTCAATGAGTGGGAGCTGATGCTGGAATTCAACATCCCGCTGCAGCAGGAAAGCCGCCGCAGCCAGGAGCGCGAAGCGGAGAAGATGGCCGATGCCGCACGCATGCGCAAGGAGGCCACGGCCAACCAACTGCTCGACGAACTCTCGGCAAACCTCGCCGGCATCGATGCGGCGCGGCGCACCGAAATGCTGGCGCAATCCAGCCTGCTGCCGCAATCTGAACTCACCTTCCAGGCAGCGCTCTCCGGTTACGAAACCGGCAAGGTGGATTTCGCCACGCTGCTCGATGCGCAGCGGCAGATCCGCAAGGCCAGGCAGGACATCGTCAAGGCGCAGGCCGAACAGCAGGCGCGCCTGGCGGACATTGAACGGCTGATAGGGGAAGACCTTTGAAAGTTGAAACGGGGATCGTGGTTGTCGTCGCATTGCTGGCACTGGCTGCGGGTGGCGGATACTGGCTGGGTAATCGGGACGTTGACCGGCGGGACGTTGACCGGCGCAACGGCAATGAATCTGCGGCCGCTTCAACGCAAGCCCCGGTCGCAGCAACCGCCGGCGCAAAGCAGGCGCGCAAGCTGCTCTACTACCGCAATCCCATGGGCCTGCCGGATACTTCGCCGACACCGAAGAAGGATCCGATGGGCATGGATTACATCCCGGTGTATGAAGGCGAGGACGAGATTGCGACAGGCGCATCGGGGTCGTCCGCGCAAATCAGGATCAGCACCGAGAAAGTGCAGAAACTCGGGGTCAGGACCGAGACGGCCAGCCTGCGTTCACTCGACAAGACCGTCCGTGCCGCCGGTCGTATCGAACCCGACGAGCGCAGCCTGTTCACCATCACCGCCAAGTTCGAGGGCTATGTCGAACGGCTTCACGTCAATGTCACGGGACAGGCAGTGGGCAAAGGGCAGCCGCTGTTCGAAGCCTACAGCCCGGAGCTGATCTCGGCGCAACGCGAATACGCGATTGCCGCGCAGGGCCTGCAATCGCTCAAGCAAGCCGGCGGCGACGCGCAGAACGGCATGGCGCAACTGGCTGCGGCCAGCCTCGCGCGCCTGAAGAACTGGGACATCTCGGAAGAGCAGGTCAAGGCGCTGACCCAGTCGGGCGAAGCGAAGCGCACCCTGACTTTCCGCTCGCCGGTCAATGGCATCGTCACCGAAAAGAAGGCCGTGCAAGGCATGCGTTTCATGCCCGGCGAAGTCCTGTACCAAATCGCCAACTTGTCCACGGTGTGGATCATCGCCGACGTGTTCGAGCAGGACATCGGCCTGGTGAAGCTGGGCGCCCAGGCGCAGATCAGGATCAACGCTTATCCGGACCGCGTCTTCGAAGGCGCCATCACCTACATTTACCCCACGCTCAAGGCCGAAACCCGCACCATCCCGGTCCGCGTCGAACTGGCCAATCCCGGACAACTGCTCAAGCCGGGCATGTTCGCCCAGATGGAACTGGCCATCCGCGGCAAGGGCAAGGTCGTCAGCGTGCCTGCCTCTGCCGTGATCGACAGCGGCGTGCGCCAGATCGTCCTGGTGCAACTCCAGGAGGGGCGTTTCGAGCCGCGCGAAGTCAAGCTGGGCGCACGCAGCGAGAATCATGTCGAAGTGCTGGCGGGCGTCAGAGAAGGCGAAGCAGTGGTGGTCGCCGCGAATTTCCTGATCGATGCCGAGAGCAACCTGAAGGCTGCCATCGGCGGCTTCGGGCCGGCGCCAACGGGTACGGCAAGTGTGGCAAGTGCGGTGACTGCAGCGGAAGCGGCGCCCGCCAAGACATCCGGCATTGAGCACCATGCCGAGGGCAAGCTCGAGGCCATCGATGCCAAGGCCGGCACGGTGACCATCACTCATGGCCCGGTGGCGAGCCTCAAGTGGCCCGGAATGACCATGGATTTCGTGCTGGCGAATTCGGGCCAGCTGGGCAAGCTGAAACCCGGCGCGAGCGTGGCCTTCTCCTTCGTCGAACGTAAACCCGGTGAGTGGCTCATCATCAAGCTCGAAGGTGCGGATGCCGCGCGACCCGCAGCACATTCAGGTCACTGAGGCGAACCAGGCCATGCTCAGCAAGCTCATCGACTGGTCGAGCCGAAATCGCTTCCTGGTTCTGCTCGCCACCCTGTTCGTCGTCATCGGCGGCATCTATGCCGTGTTCAAGACCCCTATCGACGCCCTGCCGGATCTTTCGGACGTGCAGGTCATCGTGTATACCGAGTATCCCGGCCAGGCGCCGCAGGTGGTCGAGGACCAGGTCACCTATCCGCTCACCACCTCAATGCTGTCGGTGCCGAAGTCGAAGGTGGTGCGCGGCTTCTCCTTCTTCGGCGCTTCTTTCGTATACATCATTTTCGAGGACGGCACCGACATCTACTGGGCGCGCTCACGCGTGCTGGAGTATCTCAACTTCGCTTCGGGGCGCATGCCGAAAGGCGTAACACCGCAGATCGGCCCCGATGCCACGGGTGTGGGCTGGGTATTCCAGTATGCCTTGCTCGCCAAGAACAAAACCCTGGCCGAGTTGCGCACCATTCAGGACTGGTATGTGCGCTATCAGCTCACCAAGGCGCAGGGCGTGGCCGAAGTGGCCTCGATCGGCGGCTTCGTCCAGACCTACCAAGTCACGGTCGATCCTACCAAGTTGCGCGCTTATGGCATCCCCCTGATGAGAGTCACGCAAGCGATCCGCGATTCCAACCGCGATGTCGGCGGTCGCGTCATCGAGATGGCCGAAACCGAGTACATGGTGCGCGGCAAGGGCTACCTGCGCGGCAAGAGCGACATCGAGATGCTGGTGGTCAAGAGCGAGAAGGGGACGCCGGTGCTGATCCGCGATATCGCCCGCGTCGAGCTCGCACCCGACGAGCGGCGCGGCCTGACCGAACTCAACGGCGAAGGCGAGGTGGTGTCCGGCATCGCCATGGCGCGCTACGGACAGAACGCACTGGAAGTGATCAGCAACCTCAAGGAAAAAATCGGCGAAATCTCCGCCGGCCTGCCCGCAGGCGTGAGCATCGTCACGGTGTATGACCGCTCCGAGCTCATCCATCGCGCCATAGACACCCTCAAGCGCACCCTGGCCGAGGAATCGATCATCGTCGCCCTGGTTTGCATCGTCTTCCTGCTCCACGTGCGCAGCGCCCTGGTCGCCATCCTGATGCTGCCGGTGGGCGTGCTGATGGCCTTCATCGCCATGCGCCTGCTCGGCATGAACTCCAACCTGATGAGCCTGGGCGGCATCGCCATCGCCATCGGCGCGATGGTGGATGCGGCGATCGTCATGATCGAGAACGCGCACAAACATCTGGAGCGGCTGGAGCATCGCCACATGGGTCATCCCGGCGAAAGCCGGGATCCAGAAAACGCTCCGAAACCCTGGATTCCGGCTTCCGCCGGAATGACGGACGAAAAACGTCTCGATCTATCCGACCGCGCCGAAGCCATCATCGCTGCCTGCAAGGAAGTCGGTCCGGCGCTGTTCTTCTCGTTGCTGATCATCACCGTCTCCTTCCTGCCGGTGTTCAGCCTGGAAGGCCAGGAGGGGCGGCTGTTCTCGCCGCTCGCCTATACCAAGACCTTCGCCATGGCCGGCGCGGCGCTGCTCTCGGTAACCCTGGTACCGGTCCTGATGATGCTGTTCATCCGCGGCAGGATCATGCCGGAAGCCAGGAATCCGGTGAATCGCTTCCTGATCTGGATCTACCGGCCCATCATCGCCGGCGTGATGCGCTGGAAGAAGGCCACCATCCTCATCGCCCTGCTGGTCCTCGCCGCCTCGATCTACCCCGCATCGCGGCTGGGCTCGGAGTTCATGCCGACGCTCAACGAAGGCACGCTCTTCTATATGCCGACTTCCCTGCCCGGCATGTCGATCACCAAGGCGGCGGAATTGCTGCAGACCCAGAACAAGATCATCAAGAGCTTCCCCGAAGTGAGCTCGGTCTTTGGCAAGGCCGGCCGCGCCAACACCGCGACCGATCCGGCGCCGACCGAGATGTTCGAGACGGTGATCAACCTCAAGCCGGAATCCGAGTGGCGCGCCGGCATGACCATCGACAAGCTCATCGCGGAACTCGACAAGGCGCTGCAGTTCCCCGGCATCTCGAACGCCTGGACCATGCCGATCAAGGCGCGTATCGACATGCTGTCGACCGGCATCCGCACGCCCATCGGCATCAAGGTGTTCGGCAAGAATCTCGACGAGATGGAGCAGCTGGCACGACAGATCGAAGCCGCGGTGAAGACCGTGCCCGGCACCACCAGCGCTTTCGCCGAGCGCATCACCGGCGGCTATTACCTCGACATCGAGCCGGATCGAGCTCAGCTGGCGCGCTACGGCCTGTCCGTCGGCGAGCTGCAGGACGTGATCGGCACCGCCCTGGGCGGCGAGATGGTGACGACCACGGTCGAAGGGCGCGAGCGCTTCGGCGTCACGGTGCGCTATCCGCGCGAGCTGCGCGCCAGTCCGCAGCAGATCGCCAATGAACTCCTCGTTCCGATCGGGGGCGAAATGGGGCAGGCGCCGTCAATGATTCCGCTCGGTCAGGTCGCCAAGGTCGCGATCGTCAAGGGCGCCCCCGGCATCCGCACCGAGAATGCGCTGCTCTCCGCCTACATTTATGTCGACATCCGCGATCGCGACATCGGTGGCTATGTCGCCGAAGCCAAGCAGGCCGTCGCTGCGCAGGTCAAGTTCCCGCCCGGCTACTACATCGCCTGGAGCGGCCAGTTCGAGTACATGGAGCGCGCCATCGAAAAAATGAAAATCGTCATCCCGGTGACGCTGCTGATCATCTTCCTGCTGCTCTATCTGAATTTCCGGCGCCTCACCGAAACGCTCATCGTCATGCTCT
>JBAYVV010000169.1:0-8620 GCA_041674465.1 Sterolibacterium sp. | reverse complement strand
TTCGGTTTCCATTGCGCGTCAAAGTCGAATGAAAGCTTACGATGATGCTTGATCGACAGCAGAATGACGGCGTCGTCTGAATACGCAGACTCCCTATAGCGCCCAATAACAGCCCCCTTGTGGGAAGTGATGCCGCCTCATTCCTCTTCAAGTTTTCACCGGAAATTTTGAAAGGCGACAAGATTCGGGTTAAAATATGGCCTTCTCGCAAGGCAGTTTGGGTCGTTAGCTCAGTTGGTAGAGCAGCGGACTTTTAATCCGTTGGTCGCCAGTTCGAATCTGGCACGGCCTACCAACACAAGCGAAAACGCGCAGCAAAGATCAATAAATATTGGGTCGTTAGCTCAGCTGGTAGAGCAGCGGACTCTTAATCCGTTGGTCCGGAGTTCGATCCTCCGACGGCCTACCAATATTCAGGCGGCTCTCCGAAAGGAGGGCCGCTTTTCTTTAAGCCTATTTTGACTCTGTGTAACCACTGTGTAACCGAATTTAGTCAATCCAGAGCACGAACCGCTCTCTACTCGAAATTAATTTCGGACAAACTCAAGTAAGCAGCAATGCAGCCTGAAAGCGGCAGGTCTTGCCGCTTTCAGGCTGATATTCGGTTGGTACGCATATTGCTGGTCTAGGGGATAGATCCCGATCGAGAGAAATTCCCATGAAAATTGATGCCACATCGGAAACCGTTCAACCCCAATTTCAAGCTGCAGTCGCGCGAGAAAGCGCCGATTTTCAGACCGCACTAGACTCTGCGAAAAAGAAATCGTCTGAGACGAGTAGCAATTCTTCGGCGGCGAAAGCAGATGCTGCCAGGAAAAAGGCGGCAGCGTCGCACCGCGCGGACGCCACCTTCCTAGCGGACTATGTATCGAAAACCCCGGCGCAGCACATGCGAGACCGGATTCAGCAATTGCGCGAAGAAATTCTGAAAAGAATGGGGCTCAGTGAGCAGGATCTGGCCGCAATGCCTGCGAGCCAGCGCGAAGCAGTTGAGAAGTCAATCATGGCAGAGATTCAGAAAAGGCTATTTGGCCGCGCCGACAACGCGAAAAAGAACCAGCCAAACCTGATTAACCAATTGGATCTGCAGCCGTTTTTGGAGGAAACAAAACGTCTGGCCTAGCTTTCCTTAAAGTAGTACGTGTCCAGGCCAATGAGAAAGTCACGCTCTGCGCGGGCGAGTTTCTTATCCTTGGCAGTGACAGCCATTTTAGTTTCGCGGCTAGCGGCTGAGCAGTTATTGCACCAGTCCGCGTAGGCAGAATTAGCGCAGTATGCCGCACCTGTATACTCCTTGACTGGACAGCCGTTGCAGCGCGTTGCATAGGTCCCGTAGAACAAGCGGCACAATGGATTGTCCATAATGTCCTCATCTGTACTCGTGCCTTTTCCAATGGCCGTCCATTTAGCAATAGAGCCTTTGAGCGCTTCGCGAACTTCTGCGTTGGTCAGCATATCTAGTAAGAGTGTTTGTATACCCGGAGAAGATACCATCTGAGCAGCCTAGATGAACAGGTCCAGTGGAGTTTTTCCTTTCTATTCCGGCTGGAATACCGTGATTGAGGCCAACCGAAAGTCGAAGTGCTCGCCAAGAGGCTGTATTCGCGTCAAGTCTCCTGGTTCTCCCTGACTGGGATGCCGTTCCTGACCCGTCAGGACGTAATTAATGCGCTCCTATCGGTTGTACCCCGGCGAGACTGCTATGATGTTTCCTCTCATTCGGTCAGATGTCCAACATAAAAGAGGAGAACTTGATTGCCAAAGTACATTATCGAACGTGAAATTCCAGGTGCCGGAAAATTAACCGCTGCAGATTTTCAAGGAATTTCCGCCAAGTCCTGTAGTGTGTTGTCCAATCTTGGACCTGCGATACAGTGGGTTCAAAGTTATGTCACTGACGACAAAATCTACTGTGTTTATATCGCGCCGAATGAAGAAATGGTTCGTGAGCACGCCAAACAAGGCGGCTTTCCGGCTAATAAAATCTCCCAAGTTCGTGAAGTCATTGATCCTACAACGGCTGAGTAATCCAGGAATATTTATATCGCGCTCGCCACTGATGCCGGCGGGCGTTTTCTTTTGAGGGAACCGAGATGCGTAAAATTATTGTGATGCTATTGCTGGTCGCGCTTGACGGGAGCGCGATGGCCGAATGGACAAAAGTAACGGAAGAGAAGGATGGTTCCGCTGTCTATTATTCTGACACCTCTTCAATCCAGAATTCTTCAGGCGGCCTGATCACAATATGGGAGTTGAATGACTTCAAGGACCAGGACGACAATGGTTCCAAATCGACAAAGATACAGGCTGAATATAATTGCGTAAATGAACAATTTCGCGTTCACTCGGTCACTGTTTACTCGCAAAATATGGGTCGCGGTGAAGTTATTGCGGCCCTGTCTCCATCCGATACCAAGTATCAACCGATTTCGCCAGACTCGGCAGAATCGGCAGTGGCGTATGCGATGTTGAAATTCGCCTGCGGAAAGAAATAACGGGGGTGAAGCCACTGGTTTATCTCGCAGAATGTACCGATAGACGCTCCCCAGCAACTATGGCAGAATGGTCTTTGTCAGCCTTAGTAACATCAACTTGCGGTTCTTTGGAATAGAACTTGCGTTCTCATCAAGGTTCACAGGACGATAGAGGTAGATCGTTCATTGAATCTGGCGTTAGAAGCTTTTGGGGTAGTCTGTGACGTACAACTCTGCGGTCTTGCCGTGGGGATGGGTGTAGTCTGCGCTGGCGAATCAATTGGGAGGCGCACTAATTCGTGTGAGGCGTGTATGCATGAAACCACCGATCCGTTAGTCATTACTCGCCTTTCTTCGATTATCGCTGCAGATACTGCCAGCGCCATCTCTAGCGAACAGCGAAGATTCTTGCGCGAACTGCCAGATGTCTTTTCTGCCGATCGTGTCGGACTCTATTTGCTCAATGACAAGTGCATTCCTCGCAATATTTTCTCGTCCTTTGCCGAGAAAGCCTCTGATCAGTTTCTGAGCGAGTATGAACGGCAATTTCGGAGTATAGATCCCATATTTTGGTACCTGCGAAAGCATAAGACTGCGATGGAGGGAAGTACCCTGCTGGGCAAAGAAGGCTGGAAGCGTCACCGCCTCCACCAATGGTTGCTGAAATGGGGGCTTGGTCATTCAATGCAAGCGGCAATCATTTGTAACGGAAAGTTGTTCGGCACCTTAAATGTGGCGCGAACTTTAGGAAAGTCACAATTTAGCCAGGAAGAAATTGAGAATCTCAGCCATGTTTGCCATGAAATTGCCAGGCATATCAGCGCAGCGCCGTGCCCACAGGACGCAGACTATGTGGGTCGGCCTCAGTGTTTTGTTCAGCCATCAATAGTTACAGATGGAATGGGGCACATAAAATCAACCAGCGGATTCGAAGGCGATGGGTTGTCTTTCTCCAGAACTTATTCTGAATTGATCACGCGCAATATTCGCATTTTGAAAACAACATCCAGCACAATGGTGCAGGTTCCGGTTCTTTGCGAGAATCAACGATCAACTCAAATATTGTTGATGACCGCATTAATTCCAGGAGAAGATGATTCTTATCTGACGACGCTGCTTCCTCTCCCTGTTTCAGATTGGAATAACAGCGATCCAGATGCCTTTCAGGATTTGCCGCCGCGAACGCAGATGGTCGCCGAATTGCTATTAAAAGGATATTCCAACAAGCTAATAGCAAAAGAGATGTCTGTTTCGGAAAACACCATAAAGGATCACATCAAGCGTATTTTTGAGCTCTATGGGATCCATAGCCGGTCCCAATTGGCCTTGTTACTCGCCTCCTCCCATGGCCATCACATGTAGAACAGCAGGTAATATTCCTCAAATTCTTTTCTTAACGCGGCACAAGCTTGCTCCCGCATAATTTCCTGACCAGAGATTTCTAATCCTCTAGTTCAGGACCCAGGTTCAGGAAGTGTTCTGCATCTGGCCATTCCCGTTGGATCGCCGTCAGATTGCCCGCGTAAGCCACCTGTTTGGGTGGTTTATGCGGCTGAGCATGGCCCGTATATTTTGATGGCATTGCAAAAAACAGTGGGTTCCAATCGTATAGGAGCCGGGGACAACGGGCAAAGGGGGAGAGATGATGGAAGGTCATTGCTGTGGAACTGCGAAAAGAATTCCTTCTCGCACGGCAAACACCAGACGCGGCGTTGCCGTATCGGCAGCCTTGGTGGCATTGGTGGCATTGGTTACCCAGTTCGGCATGGCGTCTTACGCTTGTGCCTTTCAATTTGACACTGACAATCCTGATGTCAAGGTACGTTGGGATAACACGCTCAAATACAGCGCTGCCTGGCGTGTAAGTGACAGATCCAGCAACCTGCTGGTGGACGCCAACATGGATGATGGCGACCGCAATTTTTCGAGAGGGCTCATCTCGAATCGAGGCGATCTGCTTTCCGAGTTCGACGTTTCATACAAAACGTTTGGTTTGCGGGCCAGCGGGGCGGCGTGGTATGACACTGTTTACAACCAGTCGAACGACAACAATTCACCCTTGACTGCAAGCCAGCTCAGCGCGTCACCCAGAAAGTTTACGCGGGCGGCCCGTAATTTGCAGGGCCGCAAAGCCGAATTGCTTGACGCTTATGTGTATGGGCAATTCGATGCGGGCACCTTGCCAACCAGCGTCCGACTGGGCCGGCACACCCTCATCTATGGAGAGAGTTTGTTCTTTGGCAGCAATGGTATTGCTGCAGGTCAAGCTCCCGTTGACGTTATCAAACTGTTGTCGGTTCCCAGCACTCAGTTCAAAGAGTTGATGATACCGGTCAACCAAGTGTCAGCCCAAGTCCAGATTGCATCGAATATCTCAATTGGTGGATATTATCAATTCGAATGGCGGGCCAATCGTATTCCTGCTTCCGGAAGCTATCTTTCCTTTGCCGATTTCGTCGGAGATGGTGCCGAGCGCTTTTTTGCTCCAGGAACTTTTGGGGGAGTTTACTTTAACCGGGCGGCAGACCTAAAGGGAAGTAACTCTGGGCAAGGCGGTCTGCAGATTCGCTGGCGGCCCGAAGGTGGCGGATCGGAATACGGTTTGTACGCCACTCGCTACAATGCCAAGGATCTCACAATCTATCTAAACCCGGCAGCAGCGCCCCTGATTCCGAGCCTGGGCAGCTACTCTCTGGTCTTCCCTGAGGACATCAAGGCATATGGCGCCAGCTTTAGCACGACCATCGGAGAAGCAAATGTTGCCGGAGAAATCTCGACCAGACGCAACACTCCGCTGACCAGCGACCCAGTCCTGGGTTTCAATCCCGCCAATGGTGCGTTGTACGACAATAACCACAATCCGAATTATGCGGTGGGCAATTCCGTACACGCGCAAATCTCCGGTATTTACCTGCTCAAGGGAACCCCTCTCTGGCAAGGTGGCGACATCCTGGCCGAAGTGGCATGGCATAGACGCACCAGCGTCACTAAGAACCCTGCGGCGATCGACCCGAATACGACGCGCAATGCTTCAGCGCTGCGAATCTTGTTCGAGCCTCAGTACTTTCAGGTGTACCCGGGAGTGGACCTCACCGTACCCGTTGGACTTGGTTACAACCTGCACGGGAATTCCCCGCTTGACCCCAAGTTCAACGGCGGTACCAAGCATGGCGGCGATTTCAGCGTAGGTGCGACTTTCGACTACCGGAAACAGATTACCTTTGGGGTCAATTACGTTACGATGTTTGGTTCCGAAGGAACATATATCACGCCTAACGCGCCACCTCAAAGCACCGTCTTGCAATACAAGCAAGTGTTGAAGGATCGGGACTTTATTTCGGTATTTGTGAAGTGCACATTCTAAGAATTTTGCGAGGGGATTGAAGATGAAACTAACATTGAAGTGCTCGTTGATGGCTTCGGCCGTTGTACTTGGCATGGCCGGCAGCGCTACGGTGTTCTCGTCGGTAACACCGGAGGAAGCGAACAAACTCAAAGGTGAATTGACACCGATGGGTGCGGAAAAAGCCGGCAACAAGGACGGCACGATACCGGCATGGAACGGTGGCTATACCAAAGTGCCAGCAGGCTTCAAGCAGGGCGACCCGCGGCCTGATCCTTTCGCAGCCGAGAAGCCCTTGGTCTCGATCAATGCGAAGAACATGGACCAGTATGCCGATAAGCTGACGGATGGCGTCAAGGCAATGATGAAGAAGTATTCCACCTTCCGCATTGATGTATACCCGACCCACCGGACCGCGGCAATGCCGCAGTGGGCTTATGACAACACTTTCAAAAACGCGACGCGCTGCAAGACGGTAAATGCCGGCCTGTCAATTGAAGGTTGTTATGGCGGCATCCCGTTCCCAATCCCTAAAGACGGTTTCGAAGTGATGTGGAATCACCTGCTGTCCTGGAAGGGGCAGGCGTTTCAGCAACCTTTCAAAACCTTTGTCGTCACATCCGACGGCAAGCCAACCGTGGCTGCAGAGAGCCTGAGCGAGGTTCAGTTCCCCTACTGGTTCAAGGACGGATCGCTGGAAAAATTCAATGGGGACTACTGGCATATCATGCAGACTGCCTACGGCCCTCCGTTCAAGGCGGGCGAGATCTTCCTGATTCGCGATCCGGTCGACCAGGTCGGCAAGGGTCGTCAGGCATGGCAGTATCTCGTTGGTCAGCGACGCACGCGCAAAGCCCCGACGATCGGGTATGACACGCCGGACGCGGTGAGTTCCGGCATCAACTATGTCGACGAGGCATTCATATTCCTTGGCGGCCTCGACCGCTTCGACTGGAAACTTCTCGGCAAGAAGGAATTGTATATTCCCTACAATAGCAACCGTACCTGGCTGGCAAAGATCGACGACTTGCTCGGACCGAACCACGTCAACCCCGACGCCGTACGCTGGGAACTGCATCGCGTCTGGATCGTCGAAGCCAATCTGGCGCCCGGCAAACGCAATGCCGTACCCAAGCGGCGTTTTTATGTTGACGAAGATACTTTCATTGCTGTCCTCAACGACAGCTGGGATGCACAAGGGCAGCTGTGGCGCATGAACTTCGCCGTGCCGATGGTGATGCCTGATGTACCGGGAAGCATTTTCCAGGCTTTCGGTCTATACAACTTCCTCGCCAACAATTACAACTTCCAGAATATTCCCAACGACAAGCCATTCCATTTCAAGCAAGTCGAGCCATGGCGCGACAGCTACTTCACACCCGAGAATATGGCTTCGAAGGGAACTCGATAAGACAGCGAAGCTGGCATAGGAGCACGCGAACGGGGAGCTTTGCTCCCTGTTCACGGCTCGCCGGAGGTATCCATGCTGCACTTAACAAGACGGTGGCAAGCGGGGCTCGTTTGGCTCATGGGCACATTTTTTATGAGCGTCTCCCCGGCTTCCGCCGAGTCCGACGTGCTTGAGCGCAGCGCTCTCGAAAGCGTGCGGGCATCGACCTCAGTCCTCATCGCGGTCACGCGCTCGGGTCAGCGGCTTGTCGCCGCCGGGGAGCGCGGCATGATCGTGCTCTCCGACGACAGCGGCGTGACCTGGCGACAAGCCAGAGTGCCGGTCAGCGTGTCATTGACCGGCATCGCCTTCCCAACTGCAAGCAAAGGCTGGGCTGTCGGGCATGGCGGTGTCGTGCTAAGCAGCAATGACGGCGGTGAAACCTGGACCAAGCAACTCGACGGAAGACAAGTAGCCAACATGTTGCTGGAGGCCGCCAAGGCAGGCAGCCCCCTGGCGGGCAAGGATACACAGGCTGCCTTAGCGGAAGCGAACAGGCTGGTGGCCGATGGTCCGGACAAACCCTTTCTGGACGTCAAATTCTTCGACAGCGAGCGGGGATTGATCGTCGGGGCTTTCGGCATGGTCCTCTCCACCGATAATGGGGGAAAAACCTGGCAGCCCGCCCTGGACCGTCTCGATAACCCCGGTGGCAAGCACCTGAACGCGATTAGCATTGCCGATCGTGATGTCTATCTGGTGGGGGAGCATGGCATAGTATTTCGTTCCAGCGATGGCGGGCGGAAATTTGTCGAGCTGAAGACACCCTACGCCGGGACTTATTTTGGTGCTCTTGCGGTGGACAGCAATTCGCTGATTGTCTTTGGTTTGCGCGGACAAGCCTATCGCTCCGGGGACAGGGGAACGAACTGGCAAAAGGTTGACGCCGGTACGGCAAGCACGCTCACCGCCGGGATGCGCCTCGACGATGGCTCGCTCGTGCTCGCAGATGAGAGCGGGCGTCTCCTATACAGCCGCGATAGCGGCCTACATTTCAAGCCGTTGCGCGTTCCTCGTCCGTATCCATTCACCGGTATCGTCCAGGCGACAGACTCCAGTCTGAATCTGAGCGGCGTGCGCGGCATGACCCGCTTTACCCTTCCCACTCTGCTTGAGGACTCGACGAAGTGAGCCGCGCATCAGCACTTGTCGAGCATCCGGTTATCCGCAGCCTGGATGAGTTTGACCAGCAATCGGGATCTCCGGTTGAACGCCTGCTGTTCAACCACCGCGCCGTGATCGTCGCCTTGTGTTTTCTCATCACGGTGGTGCTCGGCTACCAGGCCACGCAGTTAAGTCTCAATGCGGCCTTCGAAAAGATGATTCCGACCAAGCACCCGTACATTTCCAATT
>JBAYVV010000168.1:0-8699 GCA_041674465.1 Sterolibacterium sp. | reverse complement strand
GCAGCAGTGGCAAGGGGATTGCCGACAATCTGGTCAGCCTGATTCAGGGCATGGTCGGATCCAGTGGCAGCATCCAAAAGGATACGGCGGCCATCAACAAGGACATCTCGACGATCAACACCAAGAAAACCAAACTAGCCACGGCACTCACGAACCAGGCGAATGCATTGGTGAAGGCATACTCCTCGCAGCAGAGTTCTACGACGGGTAACAGTGGCAGTCTCTCGTTGTTCAGTTTCCTCGACCAGTAACGCCCCCTATTTCGTGAGCGTGCTTTCCTCAACTTTGATTCCGACCAGCGAGCGGCCGGTGTCCAACAGGTAGCGGACCAAACTGACAATTTGCGCACGGTCGGCTCCTTGCTGCAAGGAGGCAGCGAAAAGCGTATGCACGTGGGATAGTTATTGCTTCAGTACCGACTGACCAGCGGCCGCTTTCCGACAGCGAGTTTGAAGATTCCAATTTCGGCTGAGTGCCCTTTGCTGCCTGATGACACCCGGAAGTGCTATGGCAGCTTTATCATCAGCAAGCTGCCTGTAGGGTATTCAGCCTAGTCGTCTCTCGCTCGGCCCTAGCGGCCGCTCGCGCATCGCTAGGATCCAGAATTGCACCGCTCACGCGAGCTTCCACTCCTGGATTAACTGATACCGACGATCGCGTACGGGAGTTCGCTAGACGATATATTGCCGATTTAGAGCAGTCGCGGGACACCGAATAAAAGCGCGCGGAGTAAGCTATCGCCTTGCGGCAGTTCCGCATTGGTGAGGAATAGGATCGGATCGGCATGAACGAGCAGCTTGAGAGCGATTTCAATCGTGTCAATCTATCGGCCAAGGACTTCGAGGAGGCACATCAGTACCTATCGGGACACAGCCCGGATCTCTCGCTGGTGTTACAGCGGGCGCTGCTAACGGCGGCTGTCATTGCGTACGCCAGGCCCTTCACGAAGAACCGTGGCCATCGCGACGGGTTGGAGACAGCTCGGCTGTCGATTGCCGTTGCAGATGTGTTGGATCGCGACAAGCGGGCCCGGCACAATCGCATCATCGACCTGCGCGATCGTGGGATCGCGCACTCGGGCTACAGCCTTAAGCCGACACGACGAGTTGCGCGTCAGGACACTGCCATCATGACGTGGAGCAAGCCGTTTGATGTTTTGAGCGAGTTGATCGACGTCCACGCCTTCCGGGACTTGGCGTGGGCAATGCACTGCAACCGCGTAAACGCCATCTTTGCGCTCAGCAAACAGTTGCGGGATCAGTCGACAACAGCGCCGCTTGATGCACGATCCGAGCTTCCTGATGGCGCAATCTCTTTCCGGATTCCGCTGAGCGCTTTTGCGTCGCCATTTTCCCCGCCTAAAGACGCTACCGCCGCCCCTGGTGCGCCAGAAGGCGAAAGCGGTCCGTCATCCCGGGATTAGGCCAATGCGTTCTGCAGATTTACTAAACTGAGCTGCGTATGCTGACCACGTTTCTGTCCCATTTCCGGCTATGTCTGTCCTAGGCGGTGTCTACCGTCGCAGGGAAGGGGACCTGACGCGGGTGTTGCAGCGTCTTACGTCTCTGCTGCGCGACGTCGAGGCCAGGATCGAGGACAAGACGCTGGTGCGTGCGCGCTTGCTGGCATATCGCGTAAAATCGCTAGAGAGCCTCCAGCGAAAAGCCCGCAAGAACAAGTGGAAGGGCGAAGATGCCTTTGCCCATTGCCCGGACCTCATTGGTGCGCGCGTAGTGTGCAACAACCTCGAGGACGTTTATCGATTCGCCGAGCTGTTGCGCGAGCGCCTGCCCTGGGATTCGCGGTTCGAAATTCAGGACTACATCAAGACTCCGAATAGCCACGGGTACCGGTCGCTGCATATCAATTTCATGCTGGACGCTACCGATACGTTTGTTCCGGACCGGGTAGGGTGCGAGGTGCAGATACGCACGCGCCTCCAGGATGCCTGGGGTGAGCTGACGCACGGCGATATCTACAAGCAGGATGATGTGCCCGAGGACCTTCGAGAGCAGGCGTTGCACCTCGCTGACCTCCTGGTCACCGCCGACAAGATGGCGAGCACCATCCGCCGGCGCGCGGTGCAGGTCGTCTCACCGGGCGAGCGTCCTGACCTGAGTGCCATCAGCCTAGATGCGCTTGCCTTCCTATTCCGAGAAAGATTTGGCCGGTCGGCGCCAGACTATGCGATGCGTCAAGCGCTCAATGCGTGCCAGGATCTCGGTGTCTCTTCGCTGGAAGGTTTTCAGGCATTGCTGCACCAGGACGACCTGCGCCGCAAGTTCGATAAAGCTTATCGATCAATTATGCCTACGTTATTGAGTCCGGAGGATGTGTTTCTGACGATGCTGCGTGCCTTTGCCCGAGGGGACCGCGATGCAGTCAACTACGTCAGGCGCAAGGCTAGACGGGAGTTCCGGGAAATTGACGCGGTATATCGCCGAGAGCTGCTATCGTCGCTTCCCGAGTCGGCCGACGAGTTCCTGGCGGAGCTTGAGTCGCACGATGGTGAGCCCAGCGTGCAAGGCTGGGCGGAGGTGCTCGATGCGGGCATGGGCAGTTGTCGTGTCTGCGGCACTCGCATCCTCGATGCGGAAGGATTTGCCGAAGCTGTTGTGCAGCACTACAAGCCATCGCAGTCCGATAAGGTTTATGAGCGAGTTGTCGCTGCGCTCTATGACTCTGGAGTGGAATGCGGTGGGTGGGACGATGCGTCGCTTTGCTCCTACCACGAGTACCAAGCCGACAAGGACTAAGGTCTCCATACCGGCCATCGACAAATCTGAGGCGCCGCGGCTGACTGCTTACGGCATTGGGCGAGAACTCACACTCTCGGCCAGTTCCTGACACTTCGAGTGTGACGGCTTTTGAGCAACGACGTATTGAGCGCCTTTGGAAAAGTGGATCCAACTGTACTCAAGCAACGAGTGCGTATAGCATATGCTGCGTCGGACTCCGGCACTGCGAACCAGAGTTGTAGGCGGTCAATTCATTCCGGCGCGCAGATCACGACATTTCGGTGTACGACTTGCAGTAGCAGATTGAAAGGCTGGCGGGGACAATACGGGCTTAGCAACATTGTGGGCTTACCCAGGAAGCAAGGTAGCCGTCAAGTTGAGGTCGGGTGACGAGCCCCAACGATGAACAACAAGCATATCGAAAAGGCGTAGTGGGCAATGGCAGGAACAAGACGGTTCATCAAAGTATTTCTTGCTTCTCCAGGCGATCTAGCTGAAGAACGCAATGTTGCCAAAGGGATCGTTGACGATTTCAACAGTCAGTTGGCGGACGCACTCGGATATCAAGTCGAACTAGTCGGCTGGGAAGACACATTGCCCGGCATTGGTCGACCGCAAGCGATCATCAATCGCGATCTTGACGGATGCGATCTCTTCATTGGCATGCTTTGGAAGCGCTGGGGCACGCCGCCGGGAACCGAGCCCTACACGTCCGGTTTCGAGGAAGAATTCAATCGGTCGATGAAACGAAACGAGAAGGAGGGACGACCTGAAATCAACCTATTACTGAAGAATCTTGACGCCGAGTCGCTCGCCGACCCGGGGGATCACCTCAAGAAGGTCATTGCATTCAAAGAGCAAATCTTTGCCGAAAAGAAGCTGTTGGCAGGAACCTTCGCGGACGTGCGGGACTTCGAAGGTAAGTTCCGCAAGTGCATCCAAGGATACGTTATCGCACTTTCCAATAGGGACAAATCGCCAGAATCGGAGAAGAACCAAGCACCTCTTACCGAGACGCAACCTACGCCGGTGATCGAGCCAAGGCAGACGACGCCACTGTCCGTAGAAGGCGCAATATTCCTACGAAACTTCTTGACTTTGGCCGAGAAGGCGACCGATGAGTGCCCCTTGGTTGCCGACGACGTGGCGCGGTTCAGATTGCTTTCCATCATCGCGGCCGTTCACGGTAACGATCAGCAGTCGCTGGGATCGCACGACGCGAATCTTCTATTCAAGGCGCGGACGAAGTTCAAGTTCGGTTGGCCCGAACTCAACGGGCTGCTTGACGAGGGTCTGGCGCACTTCAAACATGAGAACGTGCCGCTCTGGCACTGGGTTGCAGCGGTCGAAGGTTTCAAGAGCAACATGTTGCCCATTTGCTCTGTGGTGGGCACGACCGAGCGGCGTGTCGGCGCGCTGAAAGCCATGTGCCTGATCGCGGAACCGATCGTCGAGCAGGAGAACCTTGGCCGCAAGGACATCGTTCCGCTGTGGTTTGACGAGACTGCCGAAACCGCAGTGCGCGTAGCCGCCTTGGAGTATCTGAGCGAATGTGGTCAGCCGTCAGACCTGCCTTACATCAATGAGGAGTTCGCTCGGAACGAGACACAGACGACTGGCGCGGCAGCAAACACCATCCTCCGTATCACGCTGCGTGACGATCGCCGCGCGGCTTTGGAGGCGCTCTATACATTGCAGCCGAGCACGGTGAAGCAAGATCTGCTAGAGGCGCTGTTCAGCCGCGATAGCGAGTTCGACGATGAAATCTTGCTGCGTGGACTAAGTCATCGCAACGCGTTGGTCAGAACCACAGTGGTCAAGTTGTTGCAAAAGCGGCGGGCGCTTATCGCGAGCGTAGCTGAACCATTGTTAAACGACAGCGATGCGGAGGTGCGCTATGCAGCGCTACAGGCGCTCGTCACAAGCGGCCGGAGCTATTCCGTTGAACAGGCGAAAGCCGTCCTTGTGCGCAACAATCCGACCACCACGGGGCTTGGATTAATCGCCATGCACCAAGCCGATACGGAAGGTGAGACCGTCTTAGAGCGTTTCACCGAGCAGTACCTTGACAGTTTGACCGTCGCGCAGCTCGAAGAAGAAGACCGATCAGCGATCTTAGACCAGAACGCCTACTTCGCGCTGATCCGTCGCGACTTCAGACTGCGCGGCGATGACCTGCGTAAGGCCGTTGCCAATCAGTTCGTAGATCGTTTTGAGTCGTTGCTGGAGGAAATGACTAGGCGGTTTGCGATGACTGACCTTATCGAGAAGACCCGCTCACTTGGAAAACACTTGCGCAGAAGGTTTACGCGCGAAGGCTTGGACATCATCTGCGGCAGACTCGACGCTGCCGACTTGCCACTCGTTAGAACTATTCTTGCGAGTGCCAGTGTCGACTACTCAGCCGCAGACCTTAAGTACCTCTCGAAGTTCGGCCAATGGTGCGACATTCCCTTGGTGATCGCATCGCTTGACCGGCCCGAATACGGTCGCAATTACGCATCGATATTTTCGTCTGCGAGCAGCACCAAGTACGAGGATGCGGCGCGTACGCTTTATGCGCTCGGCAAGCATAGACTCAATGATCTGTTGGCCACCACGATGCCCGGATACATCTTGGCACGAATCATTCCATTGATACCCGACAAAGCTTTCCAGGAACTTGACGATTCCGCCATCGTTCCCCTCATGCAATCGGACACGGAGGACGTTCGGAAGTTGGCTTCGCTCAAGTATGTCCGCGCCTTTTCTCGCCGCAGGGTGAAGCAGTTCCTTGAGGAGTACACGGCTGCCGATCAGTGCTACTACAACGTCATTCATTGGTTCGACTTCGGCATGTCTGTCCCCAGAGAAAGGATGTTCCACGCAGCCAGGAAGGTATTGATGAATGCGTAGCCTGGCGTCGAGAGTGAATTTCCGACCAGTTCGCTGACCGAAGGCAATGGACGGCATCGCTTGGGCGCCGACATCGAAGGCTTCGCTACGAGCTGCCTGTTAGTCAGTACCCTCAGCCATGGCCTGAACGACTGGAATGTGGTGCAAGCCGCCGTTAAATGGTGGTGCGTTTTCCCGCTCCCAGCGTCTCTTGATGGCCGACAGTTAGCGGTGACCAAGGTCAGCTATAGGGTTGTAAAGATTCCATGCCACCTTCATGCAGTCGCCACTTGAACAGGCCGATGGGCACTTCAAGTTCAGGACCGCTATTATTCAACCTTAAGTTCAAATTTTCACTTCACTGATCTGGACGGTGGGCTCAATATCAGTGTAATTGGGGAGGTTTTCCATAAACGTCTTTGCATGCGGGACAAATGAGGATTGGAATGCCTCAACCGATTCGAAATACAAATGGCCCATTGCGATATAAGGAGCGCGTGATCCGGGCTGTGCCCCGCTCAGGCCTGCCTCGACTGCCACACGTTTGCATGCGGCCCCAAGCGTCTTCTGGACAAAAGGTAGATGAGTATTACAGTAATACGCCATATCGAACTTCTTGCCCTCAGTATTTGGATAGAGCACACTAACTTTGATCATATTTCGTCCTTGGTAGTGAATGCCATGCGATGATTCAAGGGGCACAACCGCGACCGTTGCAATTGTTTGGTGCGAAGAACAATATTGGCCTATCTTCTCCTGTTTTGCACGTTGCTGCCGCTAATTGGCTCAAATCTTACGCGTTTCGTATACTGGCTTCCGGCCGTTCTCGCCTGTCTTAGATTCCGACGCGATGTCCTTCACTAAGCAAGATGTGGCCTGCAAATCATTTGCGTTTCTGGTAAGTTCCGATGAGTTCGGCCTGCCCGATGATATGGCCCTTCATCTGTGCCTCAATAGCTGCCTTGGAGGGTCTTCCAAGATCAGGCAGCAGCGTGTCGAGCGCGTAGAGTTTGTGAAAATAGCGATGCCGGCCAATTGGCGGACAGGGGCCGCCATAGCCAGTGCGCTTCCAATCATTGAGTCCCGACAGAGTTCCCGCAGGCAATTGCTCCGCGCCTTCCGGAAGAGCGCTCACGCTCGGCGGTATGTTGTACAGCACCCAATGGACCCAGGTCATCTTCGGTGCCGCCGGATCAGGCGCATCAGGATCATCGACGATGAGCGCGAGGCTCTTTGCGTTATGTGGAACATCTGACCAGGCAAGCGGCGGCGAGATGTCTTGCCCTTCGCAGGTGTATTTCGATGGGATTTCGCCCGCGTGGGCGAAGGCTATCGACGTCAACTGGAATGCCATCGTGGAGACCTCCTTTCTCTGTGCCAATACATCCGACGCACCTAAGCAAAGTAACGCATACCAAAGCAGTAGAGTTCTATGCATCCAAACATCATTCCAATCGTTATATGGGATAGCAACCTCGACAGGCACTAATGGCTGGTCAGTGCTGCCGTGCCTTCTCCTGCCAGAATTCTGCGACGAGTCGAATCAAATAGCAATCTCGACTGGCAGGTGTTGGCCGGAGGTTTCTATTTGCGGCAGATAGGTTTGGAGATACCCCAATTCTATGCTGGGACCTTTCGAGCGGTGAGTTCGAGAACTTGGGGGGGGGAATGCCTCGACCATTGAGCGACCGGTGTCCACCCGGTTGCGGACCAATGTGACAATTTCGGCACGGGCTGGTCATTGCTGGATGCCGACTACCAATATCCCATAGTCATTGCTCCGGTTGAAGTGGAATTTGCAGGAAAACGATTGCTTCCCAATGGCGGCTTCGGAGAAACGGAATTTTCCGACATCCTTCAGGTGTGCTAATATGTGACATATCTGCTAAACATATGCCTAAACCACACAAAGAAATTCTGCTCGAACAGGCGCGATTTGAACTCAAGCCCAAGTCGGGCGGTGGTTTGTTGGGCTACGAAGTCTGGGGTTACCGGGAACAGGGTAGGACGGTGGTGACCCGATACAGCTTGGTGTATATCAACCACGCCATCTTTCAAGGCGACAACGGACGCGTTCTAGGATTTGACAATGCCCATGGGTATCATCATCGGCATTTCATGGGAAACACAGATGCGGTTGAATTTGTAAGCTATGAGGCAACACTGGAAAGGTTTCAACAGGAGTGGATGCAAATCGTCAAACAAGCTCGAGGTAACAAGCCATGACCAAGATCGTAATTCGTACTGATGATATCAGCGGATTCTTCGACCGAGCGAAGGATGCGGCGTTGCGCGCCGACCGAGGCGGTCCATTCGATGGCAAAGTGACGCTCTCGTTTGAAGACCCGCAGAAAATGTTCTCCGTGCTTTCGGAATCGCGCCGTCGACTGATGGCCGAAGTCATGCGGGAACCCAAGTCCATCAGCGAATTATCAATACGCTTGCATCGCAACCGCTCTGCAATCACCAAGGATGTGGGCATGCTTGAGCGCCTGGGTCTCATCGTGTCACAGCGTCAGGCCAATCCGGGGCACGGTATTCAGAAGTTTGTTCGCTCCGTCGCCGCAAAAATTGAGATGGTGGCAACGTTAGGCTAATTTGATGAATGCTGTATCCTCCGGCATCCAGGGGGGACGGCGATCATCGGACGATCCTTGGCGAGCCGCTCCTTAATTGCGTATTCCACACCCACCTGGACACCGATTCCACGAAGACCTGGACAGTGATTCCATGAACCGGTGTCTTTATCAAGCGTATTGAAGAACCGGGTCACAAAACGGATGCCATGTCTGCCCTCTATAAAGACTCCAGAGGGACAGAATGGCTCACTGTTTCACTAAATTGATTGCCTACGAATTGTCTACTGTACTTACAAAAATTTGTTTTTATTGATCTAAATTAAATGCCTTGTGCAGGCTGCGTACGGCAAGCTCGAGGTACTTCTCGTCGACGACCACCGAAATCTTGATCTCGGAGGTCGAGATCATCTTGATGTTGATGCCATCTTCGGCGAGAGCGCGGAACATCTGGCTGGCAATGCCCGGGTGTGAGCGCATGCCGACGCCGACCGCGGAAACCTTGCAAATC
>JBAYVV010000167.1:0-8795 GCA_041674465.1 Sterolibacterium sp. | reverse complement strand
GGCGAACTTGGGCGCGCTGCCGCCAATATTCGAGGTTGTGAAGAAGACCGGTTCGATCAAATCGAAATCCTTCTCTTCCTGCATGCGCTGCAGCAACACCGAGCCCACCATGCCGCGCCAACCCACCATACCGACTTGTTTCATTTGCTTACCCTCTTTCCATAAATAATTAAGACCGCAAGATTCCTTGTGAGAATTTTGCGAGCGTTGCTTGCCAAATTTCGATTATTTGGCGGCCTTCTGGATTGCCTCGCCGCCTTTTTCGAGATCCTTGCCGATTCCCTGTACGGTACTGCATGCGCCCAGCAGCAAAGCTGCCAGAAGCAGGATCCATCCATTCAGTTTGCGCATGTTCATTTCTCCCATCATGCAAGTCATCAACGATTACCGCAAATTTTTCCGCCAAATGTGCGGCCAATTGCGACAGGAGACGAATTATTGCATAGCCGGAGAGTGCTGTCAGGCTTGAAACCGGCGAACTTTCCCACCAAGGTTATCGATGTCGGGATGCCCCAGTCGTTGGCGGGGATTTATACCGGCACTGGCTGCGCATGCCATATCTGCTCGGCATATTGCATGATAGTGCGGTCGCTGGAAAACTCACCCATGTTGGCGACATTCAGGATGGCTTTGCGGACCCACTCGTGCTGGTCGCTGTAGGCAGCCTTGACGCGCTGCTGGCAGGCGATGTAGGAAGCATAGTCAGCCAGCAACAGGTAATGGTCGTTGTGCTTGAGCAGGTTGTCGACGATGGGCTTGTAGCGGTCCGGTTCTTCCTGGGAAAAGTAACCGGAGGAAATCATGTCGAGTACCTCACGCAATTCCTCGTTGTCGCGGTAATAGTCCGTGGACTTGTAGCCGCTTGTGTACAATTTGGCGACTTGATCGGTGGTGAGCCCGAAAATGAAGATGTTGTCTTCGCCGACTTCGTTGCCGATCTCGATGTTGGCGCCATCCAGCGTGCCGATGGTCAATGCGCCGTTCAGCGCGAGCTTCATGTTGCCGGTGCCAGAGGCTTCGGTGCCGGCCGTGGAGATCTGCTCGGAAAGATCGGCTGCCGGGATGATGTCCTCGGCCAGCGACACGCCATAATTGGGGAGGAACACCACCTTGAGCAGCCCAGCGACGCGCATGTCGTTATTGACGATATCGGCGACATCGTTGATGAGCTTGATGATCATCTTGGCCATGGCATAGCCGGGTGCCGCCTTGCCGGCAAAGATCACGGTGCGCGACACGTTGTCCTCGGCGCGGTGGTTGCAGATGCGGTTGTACAGGGTGATGACGTGCAGCACATTGAGAAGCTGGCGCTTGTATTCGTGGATGCGCTTGATCTGCACGTCGAACAGCGAATCGATGTTGAGCGTGATGTTCATTTTTTGCTTGAGCACGGCGGCGAAGTGCTCCTTGTTGGCACGCTTGACCGCAGCGAATTCGGCGCAGAACTTGGCATCTTCGGCGAACGGAATCAGGCCCTTCAACAGCTTGAGATCCTTGAGCCAGCCGTTGCCGATGCGCGAGGTGATCAGCGCCGAAAGTTGCGGATTGGCCTGGTTGAGCCAGCGCCGCGGCGTGATGCCGTTGGTCATGTTGATGATCTTCTTCGGTGAATGGCGATGAAAATCGGCGAAGATGGTCTGCTTCATGAGCTCGCTGTGGATGCGTGCCACGCCATTCACCTTGTGGCTGCCGACGATCGCCAGATGCGCCATGCGGATCTTGCGGCCGCCGCCCTCTTCGATAATCGACATGCGCCGCAGCATGTCGCTGTCACCCGGGAAGCGGTGCATCACGTCCTTCATGAAATGGTGGTTGATTTCGTAGATGATCTGCAGGTGGCGCGGCAAGAGCTTTTCGAATTGCGAGACCGGCCAGGTTTCAAGCGCTTCCGACATCAGCGTGTGATTGGTGTAGCTGAAGGTACGGGTGGTCAGATCCCAGGCCTTATCCCACTCGAGATGGTGCACATCGACCAATATGCGCATCAGTTCCGGAATGGCGACGGCGGGGTGGGTATCGTTGAGTTGGATCGCCACCTTGTCGGGCAGCGCGTCGAAGCCGTCGTGCGACTTGCAGAAGCGGTAGAGAATGTCCTGCAGCGAGGCACTGACGAAGAAATACTGCTGGCGCAGGCGCAATTCGCGACCCATTGCCGTGGAGTCGTCGGGATACAGCACCTTGGAAAGGTTTTCCGACTCGTTCTTGTCCTCCACCGCCTTGATGTAATTACCCTCGTTGAAGTACTTGAGTTCGAAATCGCGCGAGGCCTTGGCGGCCCACAGGCGCATGTTGTTGACCGTGTTGGTGGCATAGCCGGGAATCGGCGTGTCGTAAGCCATCGCCATCACGTCCTCGGTGTCGACCCAGTGATGGCGCAGCGCGCCCTTTTCGTCGGAAAACTGAACCACGTTGCCGCCGAACTTGACCTGGTACAGCACTTCCGGACGCGGAAACTCCCAGGGATTGCCGTAACGTAGCCAGTTGTCGGGATGCTCGACCTGGCGGCCGTCTTCGACGTGCTGCGAGAACATGCCGTATTCGTAGCGGATGCCGTAACCATAGCCGGGCAGGCCCAGCGTGGCCATCGAGTCGAGAAAGCAGGCGGCCAACCGCCCGAGGCCACCGTTGCCGAGCGCCGCATCGTGCTCCACCTCGCGCATCTTGCCAAGGTCGACCCCGAGGGATTTGAGTGCCTGGCGGCACTCCGGCTCAAAGCTCAGATTGTGCAAACTGTTCATCAGCGTGCGACCCATGAGGAATTCCATCGACAGGTAATACACGCGCTTGGCGTCGCGGTTGTAATAGCTGCGCATGGTGTCCATCCAGCGCTCGATCAAGCGGTCGCGCGTCATGTAAGCCGTGGCATAAAACCAGTCACGCTCGGTTGCCGTGACCGCGTCCTTGCCCACCGTAAAGGTCAGGTGGTTGGACAACGATTTGGTGAGCGCGGGCGTATCCAGCCCGACATGTATGCCCTGGGCGGCGATCTGCTGTGCATGCTTGGTCATGGTGCGCTTCCTTGAAGTGATTGTGATCCGTTCAATCCGGCCGGAGCTGGGAATTCAGTATTCAGATTGCGGTGATTCTAGTCAAAGCGCTTCGGCTCAGGTGGGCAGATTCAGGCGCTCGACCGGACAGCGACCATGTGCGGCAGTGATTTCGCACAGGCGGCCGGCATGCGAAGCATTCACCTGATCCCAGCCGAAGCGCCATTCCCAATAGCCACTCTCTTTGCCGGGCAGGTTCATGCGGTACTCGCTGCCCAGGCCGAGAACGTCCTGGAACGGATAGATGGCAATGTCGGCGACCGAAGCGGAGGCGGCGCGAATCAGATCCCAATGGATCTCGCTACCGTCGCTGCCGAGATATTTGCAGGCGAAGACACGCTCGCGTTGCGGCGCGGAAGCGAACCAGCCGCAGGTGGTGTCGTTGTCATGGGTGCCGCTGTAGACCACGGTGTTGGCGACGTAATTGTGCGGCAGGTAGGGATTGTCGCTTTCGCCACTGAAGGCGAACTGCAAAATGCGCATTCCCGGCAGGCGGAATTTTTCACGCAGCTTGACCACGTCCGGCGTGACCACGCCGAGGTCTTCGGCAATGATCGGCAAGCGCCCCAGCACTGCCTTGATCACCCCGAACAATTTTTCTCCCGGACCGGGCAGCCAGCGGCCGTTAACCGCGGTCGGCTCCTCGGCAGGAATTTCCCAATAGGCCGCAAAGCCGCGGAAATGATCGATACGCACGATGTCGACGAGCGCTGCGGTTTTGCGCATGCGCTCGATCCACCAGGCATAACCTTCCTGCTCGTGGGCCTGCCAGCGATAAAGCGGATTGCCCCAGCGCTGCCCGGTTTCGCTGAAGAAGTCGGGCGGAACACCCGCCACGGCAGTTGGCGTGCCGTCGCGTCCCAACTCGAACAAATCCGGACGCGCCCAGACTTCCGCGCTCTGGTAGGCGATAAAAATCGGGATATCGCCAATGATCTGGATGCCGCGCTCATTGGCATATTGCTTGAGGCGATTCCACTGGCGGTAGAAGCACCACTGGCAGAAATTCCAGAAATTGATTTCTTCGGAAAGTTCGCCGGCAGCACGCCGCAAAGCAACCGGTTCGCGCCTTGCCAGACCAGGTTCCCACAGATTCCATTCCTGCCAATGAAATTTTTCGGCGAGCGCCATGAACAGCGAGTAATCGACGAGCCAGGATTTTTCGGCCTGGCAAAACCTTGCGAATTCCTCATGCGCCTGCGTGCTTGAGAAAAAGCGCCGCGCGGCAAGACGCAGCTTCTCGATCCGATAATGGTACACCGCGCCGAAATTGATACGCTGTGGATTGAAGTCGGGATGCTGAGGCAGATCTTCCGCTGTGAGCCAACCATGGCTGCGCAAATCATCCAGGTCGATCAGCAGCACGTTGCCGGCAAAAGCCGAACTGCTCATGTAGGGCGAGTTGCCCGGACCGATTCCGCCAAGTGGCAGCATCTGCCACATTTTCTGCCCGGCCGTCAGCAGCCATTCCACAAAGTGGTACGCGGGCGGACCGAAGTCACCCGAGCCATAGGGTCCCGGCAGTGAAGTCGGGTGCAGCAAGACACCGCTGCTACGCGGGAAACGCATGCTTGCTCCTTTCTGCCTGCCGATCTGAGAGTCGCGCGCTCAAAAGCATCAGACTGAGTGCGGAAAGCTCGATACTGCCGGCAAATGCCGTTCCGGCTGAAGTTTCCTGTCCGGTGGCAGACGAATCCATCCGCAAGTCCCAGCTTCCGGGCGGAAGCGCAAAATCTTTGGCATCGAGTTCGGCATTGATCAGGCACAACACCGGCGTCTCCTGCCCTGCCTCGGCGCCGAGCAGGAATCCGAACGCGTGTTGGGCCGGATCGTTCCAATCCGCCACGCTCATTTCGCGGCCACCCGGGTGCAGCCACAAGATATCCGGGGCTTGCCCTGACTGTGTTCTGCCGGAAAACCAGACCGTTCGGCGCAGCTGAGGAAACTCCTGGCGCAAACCAATGAGACGGGCCACAAATTCACTCAGACCCTGGTCGGCATGAATCCAGTCGAACCAGTTGATTGCGTTGTCCTGACAGTAGGCATTGTTGTTGCCGTGCTGGCTGCGTCCCAGTTCGTCGCCGCCCAGCAGCATGGGCACGCCTTGGGAGACCAGCAGCGTCGCCAGCAACGCCCGCTGCAGGCGATGGCGCAACTGCAGCACTGCGGCATCTTCGGTTTCACCCTCTTTGCCGCAGTTCCAGCTCAGGTTCTGGTTGTGCCCGTCGCGGTTGTCTTCGCCATTGGCCTGGTTGTGCTTGTGTTCGTAGCTGGTCAGGTCATGCAGCGTGAAACCGTCGTGGGCTGAGATGAAGTTGATGCCAGCCTGCGGGCGGCGATCGAGATGTTCGAAAAGTTCGCTGGAACCGCACAGCCGCCTGGCGAGCTCGCCCATGCTGGCGTGGCGGCGCAGCCAGAAGTTGCGCACAGTGTCGCGATAGCAATCATTCCATTCCGCCCAACCCGGCGGGAAACGGCCAAGCTGGTAGCCATCCGGACCGATGTCCCAGGGTTCTGCAATCATCTTGACGCCGGCCAGCGCCGGGTCCTGGCGGATCGCATTGAGGAAGCTGTTACGCGGGTCGAAGCCATGGTCTTCGCGCGCGAGGGTGACGGCAAGGTCGAATCGAAAGCCATCGACATGCATTTCGGTGACCCAGTAACGCAGCGAATCCATCACCAGCTGCAGTACCCGCGGATGGTTGAGGTTGAGCATGTTGCCGCACCCGGTATGATTTTCCGGAATACGCAGCTGGCCGGGCTTGAGGCGATAGTAAGTGCAATTGTCGATGCCACGAAAGCACAAGGTCGGGCCGAAGCGATCACTCTCGGCAGTGTGGTTGTAGACCACGTCGAGGATTACTTCAATGCCGGCGGCGTGGAGCGTCCTGACCATCTGGCGGAATTCATTCGCCGCCGACAGCCCATCGCAGCCGGAAGCATAGCCCGGGTGGGGAGCGAAAAAGCCGATGCTGTTGTATCCCCAGTAGTTGCTAAGTCCCAGCTGCAACAGGCGGTATTCGTCGAGATGGTGATGCACCGGCAGCAGATTGACTGCGGTGATGCCGATTTTCTTCAGGTGCGCCAGGGCTGCCGGCGAGGCCAGACCGGCGTAGGTGCCACGCAACGCACCGGGAATTTCGGGATGATTGCGAGTGAAACCCTTGACATGGACTTCGTAAAGCACGGTTTCAGCCCATGCTCGGCGCGGCGGACGGTCGTCGCCCCAGTCGAAACAATCATGCACCACCCGCGACTTGAGCATGCTGTCGGCATTGTCGCGAGAGTCGCGTGTTGTGGCAAAGCGTTCGTCGTCGAACTGCATTTCGTCTGCAGCGACATCACCGACAATCTCTCGCGCATAGGGGTCGAGCAGCAGCTTGTGGGGATTGAAGCGGTGCCCATTGTCCGGATCGTAGGGGCCGTCGACCCGATAGCCGTAGAGTTGCCCGGGTGCGATGCCGGGCAGGTAGCCATGCCAGACTTGATCGGTACGCTCGCGCAACGTCAGGCGCGCGGTTTCGCGCCGGCCATCCGCATCGAACAGGCACAGGATGACACTGGTTGCGAATTGGGAGAACAGCGCAAAGTTGACGCCGCTGCCGTCCCAATGTGCGCCGAGTGGCCAAGGCAATCCGGGCAGCAATTTCGATTCAGGATCGGAATGAATTCCTTTTGATCCAGAGACAACGGTGGCCACAGTTCATTCTTTCATTGGTGCATCGGAACGGCATGCAGAGCAAGATGCCTGAGGATTATCCCCCATTGGCCTGCTTTGCGCAGCAACAGCGAGACTCAGCGAGACTCAGGAATGCAACTTACTCATGCTGTGTTTCACCAGCAGTCCGCCAGCCAGGGCAAACAGTGCCGCGATCGTGTAAGTCCACCCGGCGCCGCAGATTCCCCAGGTCCAGCCGCTGAGCAGGCTGCCCAGCATTCCTCCGGCGCCAAAGGACACGCTGCCATAGAGAGCCTGGGCCCGGGCTTGCTGACGATCGGGGAACCAACGATGCAAAGTCGCCATGACCGCGGCATGATAGGCGCCGAAGGTAGCGCCGTGCAGCAGTTGCGCCAGCAGGATTGCGGCCAGCGACTGGACACCCCAGCCGATCAGCAGAAAGCGCACGACCGCGCAGGCAAAGCACGCCAGCAGGATGCTGCGCAGTGAATAGCGCTGAAGCAGGCGCGGCATCCACAGAAATACCAGAATCTCCGCGACCACGCCAACCGCCCAGAGTTCGCCGACCAGGGTCTTGCCGTAATCATTGGCAACCAGGTGGATGGAATAGAAGACATACAAAGGCCCATGCGCGGCCGACATCAGGAAACTGGCCGCCAGCAAGGTCAATACCTTGGGTTGGCGCAAGGCTGCCCCGAGTGGGGAGTTCGGAACAGGCGCAACCGGTTCGGGCATGGTTTCCGGAACCATCAGGGCCGAGACCAGAATTACACCGAGCAACAGCGTAGACAACCAGAGCAGGCTTTGCAGCGGCAATCGGTCCAGCATGACACCGCCACCCGTCACCGCGGCGATGAAGCCGACCGAGCCCCAGAGGCGGATGCTGCCGTAGCGTTCGGCCTGATGTTGCAAATGTTTCAGCGTCAAGGCTTCGACCAGCGGCAGTGAGGCGCTCCAGAAGAAGGCCAGCAGCGCAACGGCAACGAACACGCCGCCGAAGCTGGTGGTGAGCCACAAACCGCCGAAGGCGACCAGGCTGCAGGCTGCGCTGCCGCGCACCATGACGCTCCTGCTGGCGTAGTGGTCGGCCAGCCAGCCCCAGAGGTTGGGAGCAGCCAGACGCATCGCCTGCATCAGGGAGAGGAGGATGCCGATGTCCCAGGCGGAATGTCCCAGGCTCTGCAGGTACAAGCTGAAATAGGGTGAGAAGGCGCCGATGAAGGCGAAGTAACTGAAATACCAGAACGACAGGCGCCAGTAGGGAAGCGCCGTGCGTTCCGGACCGACGGGGCTCAAATTTTCGGCGTCGGGCAGGTCACGTCGGCGCACTGGGCGCGGTGGCGCAGCGCGTGGTCGATCAGCACCAGCGCCAGCATCGCCTCGGCGATGGGCGTGGCACGGATGCCGACGCAGGGATCGTGGCGGCCTTGCGTTTCGATCATGGCCGCTTCGCCCTGCTGGTTGATCGTGCGACGCGGCAGGCGGATGCTCGAAGTCGGCTTGAGGGCAATGCTGACCAGGATGTCCTGGCCGCTGGAAATGCCGCCGAGGATGCCGCCAGCATGATTGCTGAGGAAGCCCTGCGGTGTCATTTCGTCGCCGTGCTCGCTGCCTTTCTGGGTAATACTGGCAAAGCCGGCGCCGATCTCGACACCTTTGACCGCGTTGATGCCCATCATGGCCGAGGCGATGTCGGCATCGAGCCGACCGTACACCGGCTCACCCCAACCGGGCGGTACATGTTGCGCAATCACGGTGATTTTCGCGCCGATCGAATCGCCCGATTTGCGCAAGGCGTCCATGACCTGCTCCAGCTGGGGCACACAGTCAGCATCGGCGGCAAAAAACGGATTGGCATCGACTGCAGTCCAGTCCTTGATCGGAATCTGAATCGCACCCAGCTGGGTCATGCAGCCGCGAATGACAATGCCATAGCGGCCGAGCAGCCATTTTTTGGCAATGGCGCCCGCGGCGACGCGCACCGCCGTTTCCCGTGCCGACGCCCGGCCGCCGCCGCGATGATCGCGGATGCCATATTTTTGCCAGTAGGTGTAGTCGGCATGGCCGGG
>JBAYVV010000166.1:0-8956 GCA_041674465.1 Sterolibacterium sp. | reverse complement strand
TCGGTTAACTGGTGGGAGATCGCTTCGCAGGAAATTCCCAAGCTGCTCGTCAAGTACTATCCGCTGAATTCCGAAGCCTGGAAAAAATGGCAACAACAACCGAAGATGAATCCTGCAGGTTCTTGGCGCATCGCTGGACATCGGCCGGGCTGGGGGGATTATGAAGGCACGCTGACGGTCACCGAAAAACAGGTGGATGAATATGCGCTGAACCTGGAATTGCGTTACACCAGCGGCAAGGCACAGAAGGGCAGTGGCAATGCGATCGTGTATACCGGCTATGAGTGGCGGGGTAGCGTGACGCAGGGTGATGAATCCGTGCAGCAGGTGTTCACGCTTTCCGACGCTGGCAATCGATTGCAAGGGCGCTGGTTCATCAAGGATACGGATGCTCTGGGTGGTGAACTGCGTGGCACGAAGGTTGGCGGCAAGGCGGAGATTCTGGCGGTCACGCCAGGCTTCGTCAAGGCGGGCGAAAAACAGCAGATCACGATTGTCGGTGCAGGCCTGAGCGGTAACGTGAGCATTGATGGCGGCGTCAGTGTGAGTCGTGTGGTGAGCAGTTCACCTGACAAGGTTGTGGTCGAAGTGCAAACGACTGCAGCCTCGGCCAAGGGGCTGCATGCGGTGCAAGTCGGGGCGACAACTGCGAAAGACGTCCTCAATGTCTATCAGCAGATTGATTTCATCCACGTCGTGCCTGATCCGGGTTTGTCGCGAGTGGGAGGTTCTGGCGGAAAGATTCCGCTGGTGCCGATCCAGTTTGAAGCCATTGCCTATTCCGCCGGAGACGACGGCAAGAGCGCTACCAAGGATGACGTGCGCATCGGCGTGGTATCGGCCCAATGGAGCCTGGACAACCTGAACGCCAGCGCGGCAGCAATGAAGGATTTGCGCTTCGCCGGAACCATCGATGCCGCGACCGGATTGTTCACGCCGGGTGCGGCAGGTCCGAACAAGCAGCGCAAGTTCGGCACCAACAACTTCGGGGAATTGAAGGCCATTGCGACCGTCGAGGATGGCAAGCGCAAGGTCAAGGGCAATGCGCCTTTCATCGTTACGGCGCAGCGCTGGAACGATCCACCGATTCGCTGACAGCCGAGGTTTGCATGACATCTGCCAACGCCCATCTGTATCTCGATTCCTTCAGCTTCCACGACGTGGCCGTGGGCGATCGACGGGTGCTGTTCCACTTGCCGACGAGCAGCCTGTTCGAACTCGACCGCGTGGGCGGTGAGGTGCTGGATTTTGTCAAGGCGCATCATGCTTTTTCTGAGGCGGACGTGCGCGACTGGATTCTGGCGAAGGAAGCGCGCAGTGAAGCTTTGACCCCGGCGCAAGTTGCCGAAGTGCTGCATGACTTTCAATCGATCGACATTCTGCGCACTTCTCCGGATCAGGATCCCGAGCCGCGTGTGAAAGTAAGGGAATTTCCCCTGAGTTCCCTGGTCATCAGCGTCAGCACGGGTTGCAACCTGAGTTGCTCCTATTGCTACAAGGAGGATCTCGACAAGCCGTCCAAGAGTCGCAAGATGGATTTCGACACGGCCAGCCAGGGCATCGAGTTGCTGTTGCGCGAGGGTGCCAGCCGCGATCAGCTCAACGTGGTGTTCCTCGGCGGCGAGCCCCTGACCAACCTGCCCTTGATCAAGCAGGTCGTGGATTATGCAGAGCGCCGTTGTGCGGAGGAAGGCAAGCGCGTCGATTTCACCATGACCACCAATGCCACGTTATTGACAGAAGACATTGTCGGTTACCTGGATCAGCATCGATTCGGGATATCAATAAGCATGGATGGTCCGCAGGCGTTACACGACCGGCGGCGCATTACCATCGGCGGGAAAGGCACTTATGCGACGGTCGCTGCCAAGGCGAAAATGTTGATCGGGCGTTATCGCTCCCGGCCGGTCGGTGCGCGAGTGACCTTGTCGGCAGGTTCCACCGATGTAGTGGGCATCTACCGGCATTTGAAGAACGACATCGGTTTTTTCGAGGTCGGCTTTGCGCCAGTGACCACGAGCGAAGATGATGCCCTGAACCTCTCTCCGGAAGAGTTGCGCACCGTTTTCGAGGGCCTCAAGACCCTGGGTCGCGAATATCTCGAAGCCGCTTTGCAAAATCACAACCTTGGCTTTTCCAACATGCACCAACTCATGAGCGACCTCTATGAGGGGCGCAAGAAATCCTTGCCCTGTGGTGCGGGGGTGGGATTGCTGGCGCTGGACAGTAAGGGCGATCTGAATCTTTGCCATCGTTTCACCGGGTCGAGTTTGCCTACCTTTGGCAACGTGGTTGACGGCATCGCCAAGGACAGCCTGGGGGAATTTCTCGAAGCCGCCGCCGACCTTACCGGGAAACCATGCGCCACATGCCGGATTCGCAAGTTGTGCGCCGGCGGGTGCTACCACGAGTCCTATGCACGCTATACCGACCCGCTTTCCCCCACCTACCTCTATTGCGATTTCATGCGCGAGTGGGTGGACTTTGGCATGACCGTGTATGTCGAACTGCTTGACAAAAATTCCCCATTTCTCATGCAGCACATTGATTCAAGGAGAACTAAACAATGAATCACATGAAAGCTTTGAACAAGAAGGCCGTCTTGCTGGACAAAGCTGCACAGGAAGGCAATGCCGGCGACGTGACAACCATGGCTGCCGCCGCGGTGGGTTGCACGACGGTTTTTGATCCGGGTTGGGAAGTCGATGCCTTCGGTGGTGTTGGCGGGCTTTGCCAGCCGATGGAAGCCGATCTGTATGGGTGCACCGATCCCTGCTGGTGGCCGGCGCAAGTCCCGGATACCCTGAACACCTATACGGAATGGAGCTCCGGTGCCGATTCCGCAGCCAGGGACTGGCAGCAACTGAAGTCGGTGTTTCCGAAATAATTTCGTAGCCGGATTGCGATAGAAGAGGCAAGGGAGAGATGAATACCATGAAGCTTATGACAAGCGCCTATTGGAGGCGGGCCCTGTGGGCTGCGGTAACAACGATTTTTGCCGTGGCAACGAGCGGGGCAGCGGCAAAGGAATATCTGGTGACTTCCTTGCACTCGAACACGATGGTTCTCGTCGATGCCAAGGCCCGCAAGGTCGAGAAGACTTTCCCGCTGCCCAGCGCACCGGGCAATACTCCAGCCACCCTGGTGCCCTCACCGGATGGCAAAGTGATTTATGTGCTGCACAACCGCTGGGAAACCGTATCGGGTATCGATCTCGACAGCGGCAAGGAGGTTTTTCGCGCGGATTTGTCGCAAAAAGGATTGCGTGCCAAATCAACGTTCGCCTTTGCTGTCAGTCCGGACGGCAAGGAAATCGCCATTTTTGTTCTGCCGGTAAAACTGCTTTCGGGCGAGTACCAAGTTCAGGACACCTACATTGCAGTATATGACGCCTCGGCTGGCTTGGCGGCGAAGCCGATCCGCACCTTCCCGGCACCGCGTCGGACCACGTTGATGGGTTATTCACCCGACGGTACCCGGCTCTATGTCATGAGTTGGGACATCATCGTGATGGATCCCAAGGACGGTCGCGTGATCGGCAAACATCTGGTGCGCCACTGGGAGCGCAAGAACTTCGGCGAACCCGACACGCTGGCGGTGTGGCCGCTTTGGGGTTCCTCGAACGTGTATACCTTCCCCTACGGGGCACCCAGAACCGATCGCAAGCCGGATGCACCGGATGCCATGAAGTCAGGGATCTACACCCTCGACATGGCGACCGACAAGTCATCCTACAAGGAATTCGAGAATTCCTCGGTTGTCTTGTTCTCGGCAGCGATCAACCCGGTCAGGCGCAAGGAAGCGTATTCGGTGTACACCACGCTGTCCCGGATCGACATCGACAAGGGCAAGCTCCTGAAGCGCATCGATCTGGAGCAGACCTACTACGTTGTGCAGGTGTCGAATGACGGCAAGGAGTTGTATTTGGGCGGTGCCGGATCCACGATCGCGATTCACGACTCGACGACGCTCAAGCGTCTGGGTACGGTACAACTTCCTGGCGGTGCTGACCAGGCGACGGCGACGATGCGGTATTTCACGCGCTGACCCCCTGTCCCTGCATGGTGACCTTCGCCGCGCGCTGGCTCAAGCCAGGGGCTGCATCCAGCGGTCAAACGTCGGCGAAGCGCAACCAGACCCTACGCTGGTTTGTCCAATTTCTGCGGCCGGCGGTGCCGCAGTTGCTGCTGGTCATGCTCCTGTCGCTGGGGGCCGTCGCGGCCGGGCTGGCGCAGCCCTATTTGACCAAGCGGCTGATTGACGACGGCTTGCTCGCAGGACGCCACGATGTGGTGTGGGAAGTTGCTCTGTCCATGGTCGCCCTGGCGCTGCTCGCGTTTGCGCTGGGCGCAACGACCCGCCTGCTGTATGTCGCTACCTCGGCGAAGATTCTCCACAGCGTTCGCGAAGCCCTGTTTGCGCATCTGCTTTCCTTGTCTCCGGATTTCTTCGTTGCCATGCGGCAAGGCGACATCATGGTAAGGCTCGACAGCGACATTGCCGAAATTCAGCGTTTCGCGGTCGACCTGCTGCTTTCCGCGCTCAACAACACGGTGATGCTGGCTGGATCATTGATCCTGCTATACCAACTGAGTCCGCCATTGACCGAAGCCATGATCCTCATCTTGTTGTTGAATGCCATCCTGCTGCGTCTGCTGCGGCCACATATCGAGCACCTCAGTCGCAGCCTGCGCGAGCGCGGTGCGAATGTCGCATCTTTTCTGATGGAGGTGCTTGGGGCGAGCAAAAGCGTGCAGTCCTACAATGGTCAGCAAAGAGAGCACGAATGTCTTGTCGGGCTTCATCGCGAGCTGCGCCGGGATACCTTGCGGCTGCAGTTTGTGGGCTACACGGCCGGGTCCTTGCCTGGCTTCATACTTTCCCTGGGTACGGTGGCCGTATTCGTGTTTGGCAGCCAATCCATTCAGGGACACGAGGCCATGACCCTGGGCATGTTGATCGCATTCGTAAGCTATGTGCAAAAAGCCAGCGGTCCGATCCAGTCCTTGATGGGGCAGTATGTGGCACTTCAGCGTGCGCGGGTCAGCCTGGATCGGGTCAGTGAATTGGCGACGACCCCGGCACGGGTACTTTGGCCTCAACATCCCGTCAATTTGCCAGAAGCAGGACGGGGCGAGATTGTGCTGTCAGGTGTTGCCTTCCGTTACCCCGAATCCGACCGGGCAGTGCTGGAAGATGCTGATCTGCGCTTGCCTGCTGGAAGCAAGGTATTGTTGCGTGGCCGTTCTGGAGCAGGCAAAAGCACTTTGGCAGATTTGCTGCAAAGACATTTTGACCCCGAGCATGGCAGCATCACTCTCGACGGTATCGATCTGCGGAATCTGGCTTGTGGCGAACTGCGCCATGCGGTCGTGGTGGTTGCACAGGACGCCGCCCTGTTTTCCTGCAGCATCGCCGACAACATTCGCTATGGGCGTCCCGCAGCCACTCTGGTGGAAGTGCAGGCGGCGGCGCGCCGTGCTCGAGTCGAGGAGTTCGCGCTTGAGCTTCCGGATGGGCTGGAAACCACCGTGGGCCAGCGTGGCACGGCGTTGTCAGGTGGGCAACGGCAGCGTATCGCAGTGGCACGGGCGATCCTTCTTGATCCACGCGTGCTGATTCTCGACGAAAGCACCGCGGCGATGGATGCGGGTCTCGAGGCGGACATCCTGAATGCCATCGACCGGCTTTTCCCCGATCGCACCCGGATTGTCGTGAGCCACCGTCATCATGCCGAAGAAAATTTCGACATCGTGGTGGATCTCGAAGCCGGTGGCCTGAGTATCGTCAAACGCGAAGGTTCTGGAATATGAATGTCGTATCGATGGACGGGCGCGTCCGGGTAGGCATCATCGACAGCGGGCTGGCTCAGGATGAATTAAGTCGCATGCAAGTCTTGCATGCGCAGAGATTTGTCACCGCAGAGGACGGCTCTGTAGAGTGTGTGCCGGAGGTACAGGACGAACTGGGGCACGGGACACAGATAGCGAAAACTATTCTGGAGAATAACCCGGGCATCGAACTGCTGATCGCCCAGGTGTTTGCCGACCGGCGCCAGTGCGCGCCGGCCCAGGTTGTGGCCGCCCTCGATTGGCTGGTTGGCGCGGGGACCCGTGTAATCAACATGAGCTTCGGCATTGCCAGGCCAGAGGCCGCCTTGCGTCTGGCCTGCGAGCGAGCCAGTCATGCCGGTGCGATTTTGATCAGTTCGGCCCCGGCGCGCGGTGCGACTGCCTTTCCGGCGGCCTATCCTTGCTGCATCGCCGTATCGGGCGATGCGCGCTGCAACAGCGAGCAGATTTCCTGGCTGGGAACTGCAACGGCCGATTTTGGCGCTCATCCTTTTGCCTTGTCTGGCAGCGGCGGAGCGAGTTACGCTGCGGCAAGGGTTTCCTCCTGCATCGCCCGTCTCCTGGCGATGGGCGTTGCAGCAGAGGAGATTCGTTCCAGCCTCCAGGCGCAATGCAGTTATCACGGACCGGAATCCAGGCGTTCGGAAACTCTTCGGGATACAGCGGATTTTGATGCGGGATTGCTTCAGCCATGAAGCCCGTCGAAATTGCAGTTTCGTTCATCAACTACCCGGCATTGAAACGCTGGGAGACCAAGGGCGGCATCGGCAACGAACTATTGCAGAGAATTCTCGGCTCAGAAAGTCCGCTTTGCCGGATTCTGCCCGACGCAAGCCTGCGCGGCGTGTATCTGGGCAGCGAATTTTGCGAGTTTCTTTTGCCTACACCGGAAATATTGCAACGCGGCATCAAGCTCGCGGAATTGTCCGGTGCCGGTTTTGCCCTGGCCACCCCGCTGGCCAGCGATGGCGTCATCGATCAATTGAAGCGGCTGTTGCCTCTGCTACCCGCTGAAGCCGAACTCATCGTCAACGATTGGGGTGTCGCCAGCATGGCGCGACGCCAGCAGCCTGCACTCAAGCTGGTTGCTGGCCGCCTGCTGTGCAAGATGATCAAGGACCCGCGCCTCAACTCATCGGTGTGGACGGAAATGTATCCGCATGGGATCAGCGGGGACTCCTTCGGTCGCATGCTGGAGATGCTGCACATCGAGCGCCTCGAACTCGATGTGCCGCCCTATGCCACGCCCCAGGTCTTCGCAGACTTGCAGTTGCCGACGGCGGCGCATGCGCCTTTCGGTTATGTGAGCAAGGGGCGTCTGTGCAAAATCGGGTCGCTCTCGCTGCCCACGACGCAGAAATTCTCCTCCGGACGCGAGTGCCGCCGGGAGTGCCTGACATACGTCGCCGAGACCCAGCGCAGCGGCAATGCGACCGACCTGGAAACCCATCAGCGCGGCAACACACTCTTCTATCGCCACACGCAGGCCATGTCCGAAGCCGTCGTCGCAGCTTTCGAGCAAGGATGGCTGCAGCGCTTGGTGCTTCCGGGGGACTGACATGCATATTGTTTCGCCGATCAGCAGAGTCGCCGAGGTCGAACCGCTGGCAGCGGCGGGAGCCAATGAGTTCTATTGCGGCATTCTTCCTCAGGAGTGGGTTGGCACGTTTAAAACAGCCAATGCCAACCGGCGCATTTTCGGCAACCTGACCACCTACGACGATCTCGAACATGCAACACGATTGGCTCACGAGTCCCAATGCTTCATGTCACTGGTGCTCAACGGGCAGCAATATACCCAGGACCAGATCAAGCTGTTGGTGGATGTAGCCCGGCGTTTCCGGGATTGTGGCGGCGATTCTCTGATCGTTTCCGACATCGGCCTGCTCCTCGCTATCAGCGAAGCTTTGCCGGGATTTCGCATTCATGTGAGTTCTGTGGCCTCCTGCCGCAATGGCGAAGCTGCCAGGTTTTACCAGGGGCTGGGGGCGCGGCGCGTGATCCTGCCGCGCGATGTCACCCTGGCAGAAGTGGCTCGTCTGGTTGCGGAGTCACCGGAAATCGAGTTCGAGGTCTTTGTGCTCAATGACGGCTGCGTCTTTGAGGAAGGGGTCTGCCATACGATACATCTTCCCGGCAAGATGGGCGGGCCGATTTGCCTGGACAAATACACTTCTGCCTATCATCGCCTGGATGGGCGCGAGCTTGGTGCCGATGAAAAATGCCGCCTGGAAGGCAACGATGCGGACTATCAAAAATGGCTCTGGTATCGTTTTTCGAATGGCTTCAGCGTCACGCCGGAGGGCTTGCCGTACGGTCCGTGCGGTCTGTGTGCTCTTTCTTCGCTGCATGCGGCCGGTGTCAAAGCCGTCAAGATAGCCGGTCGCGAGGGTGCCACGGAACGCAAACTGGCTAGCGTAAGAATGGTGAAGCAAGTCCTTGACAGGGTGACCGCAGGACTGGCATGCAGCGACGTGGCGCAGTTTGCTCGTGATTTGCGTCCGAGCGAGGAACACTGCAAAACAGGTTATATGTGCTATTACCCAGAAGTCATATTGACGGGCGAGGAGAGCAGGCAGGCAGGAAAAATTGATAAAGATCAAGTTGATGCTGCGTTGCGGTAATAAGTTTTGCAGAAAATTTTCTTGGTGAGAATCGCAAAAACGACTAAAACCGTTTATGCTTCACGGTATTGCTGGCGAATGAAATTTGTTCGCGGCATCTTGAGTTCCGGTTTTATTCCATCCGCATAGGAGTTGCCAATCTTTGGCAAGCCTGTCCTTAAATGGCAGGTGTGTGGCGATTGTTTGATTTATTGATTTTGGGAGAGATGAGATGAAGAGTTCAACCAGAATATTCAGGCTGCGCTTGTCAGGATTGCTGACCTTTGCGTTTGCAGCCATTGCAGGCAGCACCGTGGTTGCCGCTGCAACTGAACAGGAAGCGGCGAAGCTGGGCAAGGAACTGACCCCGGTCGGCGCCGAACGTGCAGCCAACAAGGACGGCAGCATTCCGGAATGGAAAGGCGGCACGCCAAAGGCCAAATACAATTTCAACGATCCGCGGCCGGACCTGTTTGCGAGCGACAAGCCGCTGTTTGCGAT
>JBAYVV010000165.1:0-8969 GCA_041674465.1 Sterolibacterium sp. | reverse complement strand
GCTGCAGTTCTCCGACAAGCTGTACAACCTCAACGTCGCCACCGATGCCAAGCTGCTCAGCACGACCCAGCTCAATTCGCTGACCGAGCTCTATGTCGCCTACTTCAACCGGGTGCCGGATGCGAGCGGACTCGATTACTGGATCAAGGAATACGCAGCCGGGAAAACCCTGGAGGAAATTGGTTCGTCTTTCTATAACGCTGCGATTTTGCCTGAATACACCGCCAAGACCGGATATTCGCCGGATATGGGCAATGATGCTTTCGTGAAGATCGTCTATGCCAACGTACTGGGTCGCTCGGGCAGCAATGCGCCGCCGCAGACCGATGTGGACTACTGGGCCAACAACCTGGCCACCGGTGTCGATACGCGCGGTTCCCTGATCAACACCATGCTCAACTCGGCTCACTCGTTCAAGAACGATGGCACCTGGGGCTGGGTCGCCGACCTGCTCGACAACAAGGTCACGGTGGGCACCTATCATGCCGTGACCGCAGGCATCGACTATGTCGCCGATGCCTATACGAGTTGTCAGGCCATTTCCGCCAAGGTGACCGCGACCGACACGACCGAGGCGATCACGCTCATCGGCTTGTCGGATCAGGTCGATTATCAGTCGCCGCCCATGCCAACATAAATCCAAAGATGACAAGCTGACGACTGATCTCTCCAGCCTATGTCCTGCAGGACATAGTAGCGAATCATCGGTTGTCGATCGCGCAGCTTCAAATCACTCTCTGGATGCGGTTATAATCCTGCGTGACTTGAGATGACAGCAAAAAATTTCCGGGGATTTTCGTTTCGGACATTGTCTTTGGTGGTTTTGTTGTAGTCCTGAAGTTTGGATTCTTCGTAAGTAATTGTTGAGTTAGTCGTTCGGAGACGTGGCCGAGTGGTCGAAGGCACGCCCCTGCTAAGGGCGCATCTGGGCAAAACCTGGATCCAGGGTTCGAATCCCTGCGTCTCCGCCAGTAACAACGCTAAAACCCGCACTGCTAAAGGCTTTGCGGGTTTTTAGTTTAAAGCTACCCAGGTTATTACCCACCCTGCTCATTGAATCTAAGTGTCGTCTGATCGAAATGCTGGTGTGCAGCGCATGATGTCCAGCATGGACAACTCAAACACCCCCAAGATCACTACAGCAGCAACCCCTTTACCCACTGACGACCCAAGGTCGCCTGAGAACATCGAACGCCGCTTCGCGTTGCGAATCGCCGAGCGCGACCCCCAAGGCCGCCTTTACCTTGGTAGCGGGATACCCGGTGCTGGGAGAAAGCCCGACGCCGAAACTATCACTGCCCTGGCGCGGGTTCGCGCGCTGCGCGCAATCGAGGTGTTGCGGGAGGTGCTGGATGATCCCTGGTTCTACAAACCGGTTCTCAACAGGGAGTCTTTTCATGTCCGTTCCAACTTACGTTTGCTGTAACCGGCATGGTAATTTGACTATCTGGAATGATGGCTGCAAAGTAAGGACGTAATGCCGTCATTACCGGAGAAATTGAATGCTAGCAGTTGCCAAGATAACGGCCAAAGGCCAAACCACGATTCCGCAGGATGTTCGCGCTGCCCTGCAGGTTGCGCCAGGGGATCTGATCGCCTGGGAAGTCGGGGCTGACGGCACTGCGACTGTGCGTCGGATTCACCCCATGGACGTTGAATACATGCGCGCCGTGGAGGATACGTTGAACGAATGGACAGGCGCTGCCGACGAGGAAGCATACGGTGAGCTTTGATCGTTTTGCGGTGGTGCGCTACCGTTTCCGTTCACCGACACCAAGGCGACCAAGAACCGGCCGGCCTTGGTACTGTCCGATGCCGCGGGGTTTAATACGCCTGCCGGACATTCAGTCATGGCAATGATTACATCGGAGTCGAATTCACCCTGGCCTCTCGATTGCGCGATCTCTGATCTTGCGGCTGCGGGCCTGCCTGCACCCTCCAAGGTGCGGTTCAAGCTATTCACTCTTGACCATCGGCTGGTTCGCGGTCAGCTTGGAAAGCTCTCTGCTCCCGATGAAAAGACAGTCAGTAAAAGTCTAGCCAGACTATTCGGAGCCAAGTAATCTGCAGAGAAGATTATCGCAAAGGGTGCCGACTGACAGTTGTTTAAGGGCCCAGAAACGCTCCTGAGAAGCCATCTATCGGCTCGGCAACCTGATCTCAGTTGCCCATCTCATTCCTTGGCCTGATTCTTCTCGATTGTCGCTCCATCGCGGCGAGGGTCTTTGCGCAGCGCCACAAGAGGGATCAGCAGCAAGCTCAAGGCAAAGAGCACTCCCACAGCAAACAATGCAGCCACAAAGAAGCCGACACCGAAAGCGAGGGCCTGGCGAATGAGGTCATGCAGCGCAGCGATCATGGCTGAGCTATGGACCTATGGCCTTCAGATAGGGATCGACCGACACGACAGGTTTGCATCGCCAAGCAGGCAGCGACGACGATGCTGAACCGGTGAGTGAGAGGAAACGTCACGCCAAAAATCGCCAAAAATTGTTTAGGCCGCAAGCGGCATGTCTTCGGGTAGCCAATCCCTGCAATTGACCTGGCACTCGACCTTGCGAATGAATGCGCCGTGGGATGGATTGTCTTTCAGCCGGCATAGCCCGCTGTATGTTTCACCGCATGCCCTGGCAAGGTAGTCTTCGAGGTGATTTTTGCGGGTGTAATTTGCGCATGAAGCACAATCTCTGGCCATGATTGCTTCAACTCCTGCCGAGGTATCGGGATGTTGCACAGTTTGATTTGGTCCGTCTTGAATAACGGCAAAATTCAACTGTGCTTTAGTGATAGGGTCTCGGCAGAAGCTACGTTTGATTAAAGAGCAGGGCAGCGTGAAAAATGGCTATCCAGCAGGGTATTGACCACTGTCGGATTTTCCAATGCCACGGAATGTCCTGCTTGCGCGACTATTTCCATGCGGCCATTGATTGCTGCATCCGCTATGTTTTGCGATAGTGAAACGGAATAGGCATGGTCCTCTTCGCCGGCGATGGCAAGCACGGGGACCATGCTCCCTTTCAATTCCGCGAGAATGCCCGCGCGATGCACAACCTGATAGGCGGAGTTGCCGATGCTGGGACCGAGTTGCGACAGGTACGCGCGCCAATAATTCAGCTGACTTGCAAATCCCGGCGCTTTCATTGATGTATCACCGAACATCACGTACATCAGCGTATCAATCAGCGGGGCGCCACCGGATTTTTGCAGACTCTCGACAATCGGCTGAAATTCGGCCACTTTGTATTCCACTTCACCGGAACTGCCAAGAACGCTGCAGGATCTGATCAAGTCTGGCCGGCGTGCCGCCAATCGTAATGCAATAAAACCGCCGAGCGAATTGCCGACAATGTGACACTTGCCTAGCGCCAGAGATCCGATGAGCGCGATCGCATCGGCAGCCAGCGTATCCATGTCCTGTTCGGCAAGGGTTGCGGTAGCGCTCCTGCCCTGGCCCCGATGATCGTAGCGGATCACCCGATAGGTCTTGCTGAAATGGGTGGCCTGATTCTGGAACATGTCGGCGTTGAAAAACAGCGAGTGGCTGAACACGATGGCTGGAGCATCGCGTGGACCTTCGTCTTCATAGTACAACTCAGTTTCGTTAACCTGGATTCTGGGCACGCTGATCTCCTTGAGATTGAGCCGGTAGCCTGCAGCGCAATAGGCTAAGGCAAACTTAATTGGGCTGAAGCCTTGCGGCTTAGCACACCGAAACCCAATGGAACCAAATCAGGGAGGGCTGATTTGGTTCTTTAACGGCAGCCACCAAAGAATCTTGATGTCGACCTGAGTACGGGCATGAAGAGTGTTATCGTGTTGCCTTGAATCTTCCAAGGCCGGTGGAGAAGCTCGACACCCGCTGCAACTGGGATAGTGCATGAACATACAATTCACCCTCCACGAAACCCGTGTCCTCGGTTGCCTGATCGAAAAGGAAATCACGACGCCCGAGCAATACCCGCTGTCGCTCAATGCGCTGACCAATGCCTGCAACCAGAAGAGCAACCGCGATCCGGTACTGGAATTGGATGAGGCCGGCGTTCAGCAAGTCGTCGATGGGCTGATCAAGAAGTTTCACGTCAATGAGCACGGTGGTTATGGCAGTCGCGTACCCAAATACCAGCATCGCTTTTGCAATTCCAATTACGGTACCCTGAAGTTCTCGCCGCAGGAACTGGGCATCATTTGCGAACTTTTCCTGCGTGGCCCGCAAACCCCAGGAGAACTGCGCAGCCGGGCCAGCCGCTTGTGCCGCTTCGGCGATGTCACGGAAGTGGAGGCGACTCTCAACCAGCTCGCTCAACGCGAGGACGGTCCCTTTGTGGTTCGTCTGGTGCGTGAGCCAGGCAAACGGGAATCGCGCTATGCCCATTTATTCAGCGGCGATGTGATCGCTGCCGCGGAACATGCTGCTGCCGAGGTCTCCGTCGATACAGTTGAAAGGGCTCAGGCTGCACCTGGCCGTGTGGAACAACTTGAACAGCGTGTTGACGACCTCGAAGCCGAGGTGGCTGCCTTGAGAATCCTCATCGACAAGCTGGGGGCACCTTGAGGACGGGAATCTGATCGGGTTCAAGCCACCAGGGCCTTGGCCTCACAAGGACGTCTCGCATCAAGATGCGAGATGGTACCAGGCGATGCCGGATTCATCCTCTTGCGTGACAGTTTCGCCGCGTCCGCTCAGGTAACGCAGGCAAGCGAGGCTTTCCCCGGTTGCGAGATAGAGTTGCAGCGGATCCGTGCCAATCTTGCGGGCAAACAACGCCTCGAAGAGGTCGATGACCCGTCGTGGCGTCTTCAAGGACTCGCGCAGGCGATCGAGCGTGCGTTCCTGGTCTTGAGCCAGATAGTCGAGACGCTCATGCAAATTGCGGAATGGCTCATTGTGTGCGGGAAGAACCAGAACGTCATTCGGTACTTCCCGCTTGATCTTGGCGAGCGACGCCAGCCAGTCCGATACTGGATCAGCATCCGGTTCAGTCGGGTGCACCGATACATTGGAGGAAATCCTCGGCAGAACCTGATCGCCCGAGATCAGGAACTGCAATGCCGGACAATACAGGCAGGCATGCTCGGGAGAATGGCCAGTGCCAACGACGATGCGCCATTCGTGAGCGCCGATCATGAAGCTTTCGCCGTCGCACAGACGCCGGAAACTGTCGGGCATGGTGTACATATGCTTGCCGAAATTGCCGAAGCGTGCGCGATAGTTCTCGATGGCGGCCTGGCTCCAGCCGGCACGCCGGTAAAAGTTTACGCCATCTTCCGGGGCTTCGCGTCCGGTATCGGCCGCCAGCATGCGGCTGGTGAGGTATTCGAGCCGGGTCATCCAAAGGCGGCAGCCAAACTTGCGGGTGATCCAGCCGGCCATGCCAATATGATCCGGGTGCATGTGCGTGACGAACACGCGGGTGACCGGGCGGTTGCCCAAGGCTCCGGAGAACAACTGGCACCAGGCATCCGTAGTTTCCGGCGTGCGCAAGCCGGTATCGACGATGGCCCATCCATCGCCGTCATCAATCGCCCAGAGGTTGATGTGATTCAGCGACATGGGCATCGGCATGCGAATCCACAACAGGCCGGGTAAGACTTCCACAACCTCACCCGGGGCGGGGACGGTCGAGAAGGGATAAATCAGTTCCGAGACTGAAGCTTTGGGCATTTGAATGATTTATTCCGCCTTGATAAATTTTTCGGGCTTGGCACCGCACACCGGGCAGGATTTTTCGGGTTTGCCCATTTCGATGTAGCCGCACACCGGACACAGATAGAACTCTGCTGTCAAATCCTTCCCCTGCTTTACGGCCTCCAGCGCCATCGTGTAGAGTTTTGCATGAACTTCCTCGGCGGCAACGGCAAACTCAAACATGCGTTTTGCCTTGTGTCCGTCAGCTTCTGCCTGTTTCACCATGGGCGGATACATGGCTTTGAATTCGTGCGTTTCTCCATTGATGGCTTCCTGGAGGTTCTCGGCCGTTGAGGCGACACCGTCGAGCGCCTTCAAATGGCCTTCTGCATGGATGCGTTCTGCTTCTGCCGTCAGCCGGAATAATTTCGCAATGGCAGCAAAGCCATCTTGCTCGGCTTTTTTGGCAAACGCGCGGTACTTCTGATTTGCCTGACTTTCACCAGCGAATGCTTCCTTGAGATTTTCCAGGGTCGTTGCCATAGCCAGATTCCTTCACAGTTTGTGTTGTTGCATTCAACCTTCAGATTCCCGGACGAACGATAATTGCGTATGCCTAACGACACATCCGATCGACCAATACCCCGCAGTCTATCCACATTGAGCGGCTTGTGGCCATTCCTGCGACCCTACCGGGCGCGAATTGCGCTTGCCTTCGTCCTGTTGTGCCTGGGTTCTGCGACCATTCTGCTGGTGCCGCTGGCGTTTCGCGACCTGATTGATTTCGGTTTTGGCGGAAGAGAACAACCGAATGGTGGCCTGCTCGGCGCATTGAGCCTGAATGGCCACTTTGTCGCACTGTTCGCCCTCGCCGGCCTCTGGGCCATTGCCGTGGCGGCACGCTATTACACGGTATCGTGGGTGGGTGAGCGGGTCACTGCCGATTTGCGCAGTGCCGTCTACTCGCGCCTATTGTCCCAGTCGCCGCAATTTTTCGAGACCTTGCAGACGGGGGAAGTCCTGTCCCGATTGACTGGCGATACCACACTGATCCAGACCGTGGTTGGCAGCTCGATTTCGATGGGCTTGCGCAGCCTGTTCCAGTTTATCGGGGGCATGGCCATGCTGGCCTTCACCAGCTTTTATCTCTTCTCCTTGAATCTGGGCCTGATGGCGCTTCTGATACTGCCCATCCTTGCCATCGGCCGCAAGGTGAAGCGGCTCTCCAGGGAGTCCCAGGATCGGATCGCCGACGCCTCGGCCCTGGCAGGCGAAATTCTCAACGCCATGCCTACGGTACAGGCTTATACGCAGGAACCGCAGGAAGCCACGCGATTCGCCGCCCGAACCGAGACAAGTTTTACGACTGCGATCAAGCGTACGCAAGTGCGTGCTGTGCTGACGGTATTGATCATTACCGCGGTGATGGGAACGATCATCTTTGTACTGTGGATTGGTGCTCGCCAGGTGCACGAGGGCACGCTGACCGGAGGACAGCTTGCCTCCTTCGTTCTTTATGCAACGCTGGTCGCGGGCGCTGTAGGTACCATGGCGGAAGTCTGGGGCGACGTGATGCGCGCAGTGGGGGCGACAGAGCGGCTATTGGAACTGCTTCACGCCGAATCTGCCATCAGGGAGGCAAAACCAGCTCTGGTTCCGGTCCATCCGGGCAAGGCGGAAATCAGTTTTGATCATGTGACGTTTTGCTATCCGGCGCGGCTGCAGACGCGTGCGCTGGACGACGTCTGCCTCGACATCGCCGCGGGTGAAAGCGTCGCGCTGGTCGGCCCCTCCGGTGCCGGCAAGACCAGCCTGTTCCAGCTATTGCTGCGCTATTACGAAGTATCCGAGGGCAGTATCCGGATCAACGGGCAGGACATTCGCCAATTGTCCTTGCGCGATCTGCGCAACGGTATCGCCATCGTTTCGCAGGATCCGGTGATCTTTTCGGCGAACGCGCTGGAAAACATCCGCTATGGACGCAGCGGCGCGAGCGATGCGGAAGTCATGCAGGCCGCCAGGGCCGCCCTGGTAGATGAGTTTGTCGAACGCTTGCCAGAGGGCTACCAGACATTTCTCGGGGAACGTGGCACCCGCTTGTCTGGCGGTCAGCGGCAGCGCATCGCGATTGCGCGTGCCATCCTGAAAGGCGCACCGCTATTGCTGCTCGATGAGGCCACCAGCGCTCTCGATGCGGAATCGGAAACGCTCGTGCAGACGGGTCTGAGTGCGGCGATGCAGGGGCGGACGACGTTGGTCATCGCGCATCGGCTCGCGACAGTGCAAAAGGTGGACAAAATCGTGGTGATGGAAAAAGGACGCATCATCGAAACCGGCACCCCCGATGACTTGCGCAATCAGGGCGGTCTCTATGCGCGGCTGGCCTCACTGCAATTGGATCTTTGATCGGGATTCATTACGGAAATAGCCATCGTCCGGCTATTTTTGAAATGAGTTCCGGAATACCGGCTGTTCCGGCAAAATGGCGCCAAAGCAGGTCGTGCTGCGCGCCCAGGGAGACGAAATGAGAAACGGATTAGCGATGTGTTTGTTGGCAATACTGTTGGCCGGATGCGGGATCACCAAGGAGATCAAGGTGCCGGCGCATCATGCCGACCGTCCCAAGGCCTATCAGGATGGCTATCTCGATGGATGCCGAATGGCAAGCAGTGCGTCGTCATCGCAGACCAAGGATATGGACCGTATCCGGGCGGATTCGCTTTACGCCAATGGCTGGTACGACGGGTTTGGGGAATGCAAGGATAGAGTCCAGCCGATCAACCGCGATAACATCAAGAAATAAAAGGTCTTGTCCCAGGCAAGGATTCAGTCCTTGATCCAGTTGATGAAACCCGCCTTGGGTGTTCCGCACTCGGGGCAGATGAATGTTTCCGGTACATCCTGCCATTGGGTGCCTGGGGCGATGCCTTCGTCCGGCAGGCCCAATTCCTCTTCATAGGGGAAGTAGCAGGCACCACATTGGTAAGCGTTCATTTCGGTCTCTCTTTCAGGTGATCGGCTTCGATATTCGCCAGGAGCAGTTTATTGCATGTCTGGAAAGTCAATGCGAAGCAGAATACTCCGCGGCTATTTTTTGTCAAGCACTTTAGTTCTATTGGATGGTGTTTTTTAACGCGCTGTAATTGTTGGGGATAGGTAGTTATCGCTGGCAATTCAACGATGATCTGCAGGTGTTCGTCCTTTGGGGATTCGTAAAATATGCACTTTACTGCTTGACCTCCTGGATTTTTCATCTTATTATTCTGCGGAACTGATGCACTATTCTGCAGATCAAGGCGTTTATGACCCAGCAAGCGACGAGCCAGGAAGCAACTGAAAAACT
>JBAYVV010000164.1:0-9041 GCA_041674465.1 Sterolibacterium sp. | reverse complement strand
TCGACCTCCGACCCTTCCTTGCGGAAGGATTCGCAGAGCGTCACTTCGGGTCGTCCGCCTGCGCCAACGTGGATGTGAGCCAGATCCACCACACCGTCGCGGCTTGCAACGGCGAGCCAGCCGTCCCGCTTACCGGTGCCTAAAATTCTCATTTTACGTTAACTTACCCATATAACCCACGGAAACTAAAGGATTTCAACTGGGTTGTCAATCTGTTGGGGGGATTATTTCAAATTCAAGCCCCTATCGCGTAACTTCACGCCTGAATATCAGCCTGTCTTGGTATACCCCGAAGGTGGCGCGGGCAACCGGGTCGTCGTCATACATCGTGCTGGCATCCGCATCCGTGTCGACCGCATCGTTCCAGCGGCCGCGCAGCCAGGGCCGCGTGCCGAGATTGATCGTGACATCGACGCTGCCCTGGTTATTCAGTCCGGGCACAGTCAACCCGGGCCCGCTGAACAGGCCACCTACTGCCGTCCATGGCCCGCCGGCGGCCAGCGCAGTCTCACCGAGATTCAGGTTGCCCTGCCAGTTCGAAAGTGAGAAATCCCCGGCTGCAAGTGCCGTGCAGCTATCGCTGCCATTCACTGCGAACCCGCTGCCGTTCCAGAACTCGCTGCGCACCGTCAGCGGCAGCGCGCGCAACTCTGAGCCGTGGGCGTTTTGCAGGCGCAGTCGTCCGAAGCGCACACTGGTCGCAGCGCCGACCGCCTTCGCATTGCAGGGGGCGCAGGCGCCAGCCGTGGCCGCGTTCATGTCCAGGCTGTTCAGCACAACAGCGTCTGGATCCGTTACTCGCACACCCAGCCGCAGGCTGTCAAAAGGGCCGTCAGGATTGTCCGGCGTGGCGCGGAGAAAGCTGGCCGCCGCCGTGCTGACTGAATAAACGCCGCTGTTCCAGAGCGGGGACGGCGCGGCCACATTCAGGCGCGCGGACAAATCGGTGCCGTTGTCGGCGTTTTCGGCCTGCCAGGCCACGGTCGCCAGGCCGGCCGGAAAGCCCGTACTGTTGTAATTCACGGTCACTGCGTTCGCGGCGTTCTGCGCCTCGACGTTCGCGGTCAGGCTCTGGAAGGGCTGGTTCATATAAGAGAAAGCCGGCACGCCAGCCGAGCAGGCCGCCGTGACGGTACCCGAGGTCAGCGTGAAATGATCCGGCACGAAGCGGCCGACCGTCATGATTGTCGAGTAGGCCGTACGCTCCGCGATGGTCGAGCCGTCTGCCGCATCGACGGCGGCAAAGGTGTCGTCGGAGGCCTGCATCTGAATGACGCCCACCTCGCTGTAGGTGGCCGTACTCGATACAACGGTCCCGCCGCCGCCGGCAAAGGCGCCCGGGCCGAGGACACAGGTCGGGCATGCGCCCAGTGCGGGCAGGGTGAAGCCGACGACGCTGGCGGCAGGGCTGCCATTGTAGTTGGTAGTTATCGCGCTCAGCGCGTTATAGGCGGTCACCGTGATTGTGAACGGCTGGCCCGCCTTGTGCACCGTGCCGCCGGGGAAGGCAGCGTTGTTCAACGTTCGCGTCGTTCCGGCGGTCTGCCAGTCAGAGTCGGTCACTGCCATTCCCAGAACCGCGGGGCGGATAGCGAAGTTGTCTGTCGAGCAGCCGATCGCCAAAGGCGCCCCAACAGCCGGGTAGGTGATACGCAGGCGGACGTCTCGCCATGCATTGGGTTCTGTCAAACTGACGTTTTTCCGGCCGTTGTCGGCGAGCAGGAAACTCAGCGTGACCGGGGCGAAGCCGGTAAGAGGTACCCAACTGGCGCGACAGCCGTTGGCGTCGATTGGCGCGGCATTGCTGGAGCCGTCGAGCAGTTCAATCCTCACATCTCCTGTGAATGTGGTCTGAATGGCATCCTTAGTCAGGTTCAACGCTGCGATATCGATGCTCATCGCCGTCCCGCTCACCTTCGTCCTGATCGGGTTCTTGTTGCCGGGAATGTTGAGGGGCACGAAGACGGCACCCGGCTCAAGACCGTCGAATCCGCCGGGAATAACTACGGTAAGCGGTTCGCCGACCGCGAACTCGCCGAACTCCATGTAGGGGTTCAGCGTAATGGATGTCGCCGTGCGTCCTGGCGTCAGGTCGGTGTCCGACCAAGCGCCGCCGGCGTAGCGCTTGGCAATGTAGGCGTTCGGGTTGCTGCCGCCATCCCGGTCGGCGGCTACCCAGTTGAAGATCATGCGTCGCTGCGTGGCCGCTGCGTTGAAGACGACGCCCAGGTTCGTCACCGACCAGTAGCGATTGACGTTGAGCGCCGGGTTGATGCCGGAGGTGGCGATCTGCGGGTGATCGCCGTCCATAGTGGTCACCCGGACGTAGCTCCCCGTGGTCACGCTGCGGAAACGCAAATTAACCAGCGCGCGCACCGCAGTACCCACCGGGAAGTCGTATGCCACGCTCCCGCCCGCGGTACGGATCCAGCGCGCCAGGTTGCCGACCACGTAACGGTTCGCGGCGCTGCCGGTGATGGCGCCGGACGAGGCGTTGCTGATGCCGATCGAGAGCAGATTGGCGCCCGTCGTCACACGCCCGTTCAGGAAGCGAAACCGGTTGGACACCGTGACGTTGTGGTTGATCGTCAGCCCATTGGCGTTGTTGAGATCGATCCGATAGAAGGATGAAGTGGCTGCCGTCCCACCGATGGTTTGCGCCGCGGCGCCGGAGAAGGTGGCGGTGCGGTTGCCGGTGATGCCGTTGAAGCCGCCGTCGTGGGTGAAATTGCCCCGGATCGTCACGTTGCCGCCGAGGGTGGCGGTGCCGCCGGCCTTGGCGACCGTCAGGTAATTGTAGGTGTAGGCGCCGATGTTCTGCGCCCCGCCGCCGTTGTACACCACCGTGCCGCTGGCGGCCGTAAGGGTGCCGCCGTTGGTGAAATTGCCACCGATGCGCAGTATCCCGGGGCCGGAGAACACCACCTGCTCGCGGTTGGGCTGATTGTTGGCGGTGAGGTGGCGCGCCACGGTGGCCGTGCCCGTGCCGATGGCCAGACGGGCGATGCGGGTGTTGCCGTTGCTCACCAGGGTCAGGTCGCGCCCGACGCTGAGCGTGCCGGCCGCGACATCGAGCAGCTTGACCCGGCCGTTGGTGTTGGCATTCACCCTGACGTCGCGCGAGGCGGTCAGCGAGTTGGCGCCGGCGATGACGAGGGTCGAGTTGGCGTTGCCGTTGTTGATGGTCACGTCGCGGCAGACGGCGGCGGTGTTCACCGTGACCGTATGTCCGTTGGCGATGACGACGTCGTCGACCGCCACCGGCACGAGTGGCAAACCTCCGCAGCTCCAGTTGGCGGCATTGTTCCAGTTGCCGCTGCCGAGGGAGGTGCAGGTAGCGGCAAACGCCGGTGTGCCGAGGCAGAGCAGAAGAAGGCTCAGGACGAGTCGCATGGCCTCACCCGGAAAAGTCAGTCCCGCCAGGACGGCGTTCCGGCTCCGGCAGAACCGCGGCCAACATCTGTTGGACTCGCTCATCCTCCCTCTCCAGCAACCGGGGGTTGCTCTGGTAGGCAAGCAGCAGGAAACGGCGGTTAGCATCGATCCCCTGCAATAGCTGGTAGTTCTGTTCGGCGTTCAGCATGATTTTGGTGCCTGAAGTTTCCGCAGCTCCTCGATGTCTATGGCGTCTTTGCTGCGTCCGGTTCCCGTTTTCATTGCGATCAGGTGCTCGATCGAGGCAATGGGGATCGTGAGCGTCCCGACAGGGGCCATGACCGCGTCACGCTTCAACTCGGCGAACGAAACAACGGGCCTGACCAGCACATCGATGACGGTGGCCATCATGTCGGGGCCGCGCAGTGCGAAGGCGAGCATGCCTTTCTCGCGATGCCATTGCTCGATCCGATCGGGATCGGCCAGCGCGTCGATGGGAACGGGGATGACCGGGCGCAGACCCGCCGCCTTGGCGCAATCGATGAAGCGTCGCAGGTTCTCCGGGGTCATGGCCAGCACGACATCGACATCCATGGTTACCCGCTGGTAGCCGTGCAGCGCCACCGCCAGCCCGCCCACCAGGACGAAGTCGATGTCGGCATTGGACAGGCTCCTGATCAGATCGAACATGCTCATGGCGCGCGCCTTTTCCTGTTCCAACTCCATGCTCATAGCTCAACTGCGGCCTGCACCTGCCGCTCGACATAATCTACACCCGGCGCGGGGTTCGGGCAGGCCCCGGCCGCCGGTTGGTTACAGGCGGTTGCGGTCAGTTGATAAATGGTCACCGGAGTGCCGGCTTCCGTATGCGCGGTCGAAGTGCAGCCGACCGTCACGCTGAAGAGCGTGAGCGAACCGGGGAGGGCGAGGTTTGTTGAAGCCGCACAGGCCCCGCCGTTTCGCAAGACCTGCCAGGCGCTCCATTCAATACCTGCCTGGGCAGCCTGGTAAGCGCGCGCGCCCATCACATCGAGAGCGGCCGCCAGATGCTGCGTCCGACTGACTGTTACCGCGAACGCCGCCAGCGCAGCAAGAGTCACGATCAATACGATGGCAGTAACGATGGAAATTCCACTCTGTCGCCGCATTCTTCCCGTTATTCGAGATTGATCGGATTTCATGGTGTGTTGCTCACCTGAACCTGGGAAAACAGGCTAACACTCTCTCTCATTCCTGTACTGACATCGTTCTGCGAAACGGCTAGGGAAATCGAAACCAGACCATTGCGCTGAGCCACTGCATTCGGGTTATAGGTGATGTTGCATGCCGCCACCCCTCTCGCCAGCAGTGCAGCGCCTCCGCCTAGCGGCGGAGTGGCCTGGGCCGCGCTGATCGCGTAGCCCCATTGCCGGGTAAGGGTCTGCGCTGTTGGGTTACAGACATAGGTCACCGGCCCCGTAACGACATGGAATCGCCTGCTTGGGGAAGCAAGGGGGAAGGACAGGCTTTGGAAATCGATGCGATCCTCGGGATTGAGGCCAGCTCCCGCAGTGACAGCTGTGATGCGGGATTTGTTGCCGCCCGTTGCGGCACCGCTGGCATATGCATCGGCTCCGGCAAAGCCGGGACCCAAGTTATAGACCACAAGGAAATCGCCGGATGCACCAGTCACGATGCTTCCAAGATTGGGCACTGCGCCCAGACTGCGAAAGCAGGTATCGACGGTGCCGATCTGCAGCGCATCGGTATATATGCCGGCGCCGGCAGGGCAGGCTGTTGCCCCGCCCGAGGGCTCCTCACGATAGCGCCCCCCGGTGCGGACCTGGAGAAACTCCATGTAAAACTCGCCCGAGCCGCCGGGACCGCTGACACGCACGCTGTTCGGCAGAGCTTCGCGCAAATCACGCGCCATCCGTCGCAGCGCCGAGTCGGCGATGTCAGTCAAGTTTGCGCGCCGCGTAATGTCTTCGTAGGCTTGGAATGGCACACGCAGGAACAGGGCGGTTATGGCGGCGAGAATGCCTACAATGACGATGCTGACGATCATTTCGACCAGCGTGAAGCCGGCCGTTTCATGGCGAACGCGCCGGAAGAGTCGATCAGAAGTGAGGTGCATGGCGCGTCCTCACCCCGTCCAGCACCACCGGTATGCCATTGGGGCCGGTAACGGCCACCGTGATGAATAGCACTTCCGTCGCCCCGATACCGTTCCATGCAGCCGCCGGCGATGCGACTGCAATCGTCGCCGCATATCCAGCCAGATTGGGCGGCGCCGCACCGGTGATGTCTGTCAGGGCGCCGGCGGGCATCGTCAGTCCGGAATAGTCGTTTACGTTGTCGAAAGGATTGAGCGGGTTCGTACGGGTTTCTCCCGGCTCCGCCCCAACCACTTCGGTTATACCGCAAGGCACAGGCGGCTCTACCGCCGGATCCGTCACGAGGGGATCGTCAGGATCGCAAAAGGTGAATGGCTGCAGACGTACCTCCTCCATCAGCGCCTCGGCTATGGCCAACGCCTGTTTCTGGATCATCGGATCGGCGCTGCTGCGGGATGTGCCGACAAAAACCGATAGCACCGCCGACAGCGCGATGCCGACGATGACCATGAACATGATGGTCTCGATGAGGGTTGTCCCCCATTGCACCTGACGTTTGCAGATTGCCCCGTTCGGGTCAGTCAACATAGCCGGTTTCAGCCTGAACGGTAAAACTCCGGCTTGAAGTGCCGCTTACGGTAAATACCTGGGCAGCGTTCGGCACGGGACTCCCCAAGCCGTCGTAGAAAAAGGTGGCGCCGGCAGCCAGGGCCACGCCGGCCGGAACAGCAACTATGTAAGGAGCGCTTTCCCCCGGCATCAGAACGGGATTCGCCGGATTGCAGGCCCCTGCCGTGGTGAATTGCAATGCGATGGAGGCCGGAGTCACGTTGACGCAAACCAGGCGTCGCTGCGCCACGGCAACCTTCTGGGCATAGCGCACGGCGCTGCGTAGTTGGTCGAAGCAGCCCCTTTCGTCGAATGCATTTCTGGCTATAAAGCGTGGAATGGCCAACGCAGCCAGAATGCCAAGCAAGACGATGACTGTAACAAGCTCGACAGTTGTGAAACCAAAACAGAAACGATTTGAACCGTCATTTTTCATACGGTTTTCGGCGGAAAGATTGCATGAGGCAAGCTCACGCCCGCCTCATGCCAAGATGAAACGCTTAACAGCCGGTCGTTGTAACTGCACTAATGGCTGCGGCAGCATTCGCAGCCGGAGCGGTATAGGTAAAGCTGCAGCTTGCGGGTGTCGGTCCACCTGTTGCTTGAACTGTAAGCACTGCCCCAGCACCCGCTCCCCCACCTGTCGTAGCGTAACCATTTGAAGTCAAATCAGCAGCCGTTGCGGGAAAGACGTTTGTTAGACCGGCGGCAGAAACAATGCCAGCCAGATCAGCTGTTGGATAAGTACTGACAATACTGATTCTGCCGGATTCAGTACATAGATTCGTCGTGTTGTTTGCAGTAGCAGGTGCTGGCCCCAGGTTCACGGGACAAGCCGCAGTATCCGCCACACCACCTCTTGCCAGAACTGTGCCATGCACTAAGCCTGCCGCAGCTGCTACTGCGCCACGCGCCGCATTCAATTTTGCAATACGCGCATCCCGCTGCAGGTTTGTGAAGCGTGGCAATGCGGTCGCGGCAAGGATGCCGAGAATGACAATGACGACCACCAGTTCAATAAGCGTAAAGCCGGTCTGCTGTTTCATGACTTCCTCCATTTCAGACTATTTTTGAAAAATCATACACGATCAAACGGAAACCTCATGCCAACTATTACCGGTTTCGGGTGACTTTCTCACCAAACCATATTGGCCTGGACAGCGGCTCCAGCGCCGGGCTCGGCTCGCCCTCCATCGTCCTCACCACAAATCGCAGCTCCCTCTCCTTGCCCTTTTCAATCACCAGATTGTCGCTGCGGTTCGGCCGATAAATCAGATGATGTTGCAGCGGGTCATAGAACCAGTATGCGGGCCTGGCGCCTCGCGGTGCCTGAGAATGCTCCCCCAGATAATTCCGCGGCTGCGTCGCCAGCCATTTGACCGGATTCTCCTTTTCCAGCAGCGCCTGCCCGTTTTCCGAGCCTCGCGCCATGCGGCTGGCGGCTTCCAGGCGCAAGGCGTAGTTGATTGAGCGCACCGTCTCCTCGACCTCGGTTTTTTCAGCCATCTCCTGCATGTACAGCACCCGATCCAGCAGGAAATACAGCAGCCCTGACAGCACCGCGATCACCACCGCCAGTTCGACCAGGCTGAAGCCGTGCGATTCGTCACGAACCTGGCCTGCCTGGGTGCCGTGCATTACTTGATCGCCACCTTGCCCAAGTCCCACATCGGCAGGAAGACCCCGAGCGCCAGCACCAACACCATGGCGCCGAGCGCCACAATCAGAATCGGTTCGATTTGCGCCGACAGCGTCTTCAGTTCGTATTCGACCTCGCGCTGATACATGTCGGCGATCTCCAGCATCATTTCGTCGAGCGATCCCGACTCCTCGCCGACCATGACCATCTGCAACACGACGGGGGTGAAAACGCCGGAGGCGACGGCGGTCCTGAGCACGCTCTCGCCGCGTTCCACCCCCATGCGCATGTCCTCGAGCTTCTTCTCGATCCATGCGTTCTCGACGACCTGGCCGGTCAGGGAGAGCCCCTGCACGATCGGCACACCGCTTCTTGCCGCCATGGCGAAGCTTCTCGCGAAGCGTGCCAGCGTTGCCTTGCGGATGATCTTGCCGGCAATCGGGATGCGCAGCTTGAAGCGATCCCAGGCAAGCCGGCCGTCGGCCGTCTTGACGAACATGCTGAAGGCGAACACGGCGACGATCAGCAGGGTCAGGATGGCCGGCCACCAGGCCAGGGTGAAATCCGAGAAGCCGATGAGGACGCGCGTCATCAATGGCAACTCGGCATTGAAGCCCTTGAATACCTTGGCGAAGGCCGGAATGACGAAGATGTTGATGATCACGAGAGCGATGGCCATGGCCAGCATGACGAAGCTGGGGTAGCGCAGGGCCGCCTTCACCTGGTCCTTCATGTACTTCTGGAATTCCAGGTGGTGGAACAATTGGAGGAACACTTCCTCCAGCCGTCCGGTCGTCTCGCCGACGCGGATCATGGCGACATAGAAGTTGCCGAACACGCCGGGATTGCGCGCCAGCGCCTGCGACAGTTCGCGGCCGGAATCGAGTGCCTCGCGCAAATCCTGGATGACGGCGGCAAAGGCGCGGTTCATGGCCGATTCCTGCAACCCGGCGAGTGCCCGCATGATCGGCACGCCGGCCTTGATCAGGGTGTACATCTGCCGGCTGAACAGCAGCACGTCGAGGAAGCCGGCTTTCTGCCGGTCGAGCAGGCGGGAGAGTTGTTTGCCGAAAGCCTCGGTCGGCGCCGCCGATTCGGAAATCTGGATTGGCGTAATGCCGCTTTCCGTGAGGTGCTCCGCGAGAATGCTGCCCGTGGGGCTTTCCATGATGCCCTCGATGCGGTTGCCCTGGGCATTGCGGCCGACGTAGGCAAAGTGGGGCATGGCGCGGCTATTCCTCGTACTGGCTGGTGGTGCGCATGGCTTCCTGCACCGTGGTGCGTCCTTCGGTCACGGCACGAATGGCGTCGCGGCGCAGCGT
>JBAYVV010000163.1:0-9170 GCA_041674465.1 Sterolibacterium sp. | reverse complement strand
CGTGGGCATTCTCTGGGGAACCCTGCTGGCGCTGATGCGCTTGTCGAAGCTGCAAGTACTGGGCTGGTTCGCTGCCGCTTATGTCAATCTGTTCCGTTCGGTGCCGCTGGTGATGGTGTTGCTGTGGTTCTTCCTGATCGTGCCGCAACTGCTGGAGAAGCTGCTCGGCCTGCCGTCCGGCAGCGACGCCCGGCTGTCCTCGGCCATCGTCGGCTTCGCCCTGTTCGAGTCGGCCTATTACTCCGAGATCATCCGCGCCGGCATCCAGAGTGTGCCGAAGGGGCAGGCTGCCGCCGCCTATGCCTTGGGCATGACGTACGGACAGGCCATGCGCCTGGTGGTCCTGCCCCAGGCCTTTCGCAACATGGTGCCCTTGCTGCTGACCCAGGCCATCATCCTGTTTCAGGATACCTCGCTGGTGTATGTCAGCGCCCTCGCCGATTTCTTCGGCGCCGCCTACAAGGTCGGCGACCGCGATGGCCGGCTTGTGGAACTTCTGTTGTTTGCCGGGGCCGTCTACTTTGTCATCTGCTATTCCGCTTCGTTGCTGGTCAAGCGTTTCCAGAAAGGGACGAGCGCATGATTTCGATAAAAAATGTCAGCAAGCACTACGGCACATTCCAGGTGCTGGCCGATTGTTCCACCGAAGTGGCCAAGGGCGAGGTGATCGTGGTTTGCGGACCTTCCGGATCGGGCAAGTCGACCCTGATCAAGTGTGTCAATGGTCTCGAGCCTTTTCAGCAAGGCGAGATCTGGCTGAATGGTGTTTCCGTCGGCGATCCCAAGACCAATTTGCCCAGGCTGCGCGCCCATGTCGGCATGGTCTTCCAGAATTTTGAGCTGTTTCCGCACATGAGCATTATCGACAACCTCACTGTTGCCCAGGTCAAGGTACTGGGGCGCAATCTGGACGAGTCGACCGAAAGAGGTTTCAAGTTGCTCGACCGTGTCGGTCTCAAGGCACAGGCAAACAAATTCCCTGGCCAGCTATCCGGCGGTCAGCAGCAGCGCGTGGCGATAGCGCGTGCGCTGTGCATGGATCCCATCTGCATGCTGTTCGATGAGCCGACTTCGGCGCTTGATCCCGAGATGATCAACGAGGTTCTCGACGTGATGGTGGAACTGGCCAGGGAAGGCATGACCATGATGGTGGTGACGCATGAAATGGGTTTTGCGCGCAAGGTCGCGCATCGCGTGATTTTCATGGATCACGGTCGCATCATCGAGGATGCCGGCAAGGAAGCCTTTTTTGGCACACCGCGTTCAGAGCGGGCTCAGATATTTCTGTCGAAAATATTGCAGCACTGAGATCTTGGGAAGTTCCTTCAGGTCTGGCGTCGAATCGCTATCAGTTGCGGGCAGGCGACAAGTTGAATTTTTCGACACCCTCAAACAGGCTCAGTTCGCTGGCAAGAGCGGAGATTGGTGCTGCGACGCCTTTATTTACGGCGACCGCTACAAAATGCCATTCGGACTGTTCCTCGGTATAGCCGATCGAGATGGTTCCTCCCGCAATTTCGTAGCCTCGTTCCAGCGCTATGCGGCGCAGCACATCCTCGCGCGGTGCAAATCCTTTGCGGAAGCGCATGTCGATGGAAACTGCCTGACGCGACGGCAGCCAGCCTTCAAGGCGGGAAATCCACAACATGCACGATGCAGAAAGCAGTGTGAGCAAGATTGCCGCGGCATAGAAGCCGACACCGACCAGGATACCAATGGCCGAGGACGCCCAAATCGACGCTGCCGTTGTCAGGCCGCTGATGTTCATGCCTTCTTTCATGATCACGCCGGCACCGAGAAAGCCAATACCGGTCACGACGCCTTGAATGACACGGGTCGGATCAGCAGTCGCGATCAGATTGGCATGCCCGCCAAACCAAAAAGATGGGTAGCCGGTAATTACGGTCAGCGCTGCCGATGCCATGCAGACAAGGCCATAGGTGCGCATGCCGGCGGCACGGCCATGGTATGACCGTTCGTAGCCTACGATCAATCCCAGCAGCAAGGCCCCGAAGAGATTCATGAAAACGATGATGCTGATTGCGACCTCGGGCAATGACCAGTAGGCGGCAAGTGATTCAAGAGAGAGTGCGTTCACGTTGGACTCGCGAGTGAGTTGAATATCTGATGTAGACAATCGCTGTTGGGTGACGATTCCGGCAAATCTTATAGCAAGTGACACAGAATGGGGCTGATATAATTTGAGGTGATGACTTCCTCACCACGTTTCCCTTTCGTCGCCGTAATGATCGTCGCGGCCTGCATGGTCTGCGGCGGCGTTGTGTTGCAGCAAACCATGCGTATTGCCGCATGCCCGCTCTGTATCCTGCAACGCATGTTGGCACTACTGCTCTTTTGTTCTGCTGCTTTGGGATGGTTTTTCAGCGACCGCAAACCCGGACGTGTCGCTGCGTATTTACTGATGCTTGCCTGCACCGCCTCAGGCGCCTTTGTTGCGGGATACCAGACTTATCTGCAGCGTTTCGCCCGAAATACTCAGTGCAGCGGCGAGGCAGCCTGGTGGGAATTGCTGGTCGATTGGGCCGGTGAGCAGATTCCACAGCTGTTTTACGCCAGCGGATTGTGTTCCGACCCTGCCTGGAAATTCATCGGACTCTCAATTGCCGAGTGGTCGCTGGTCTTGTTCAGCGGGCTTACCGTGCTTGCGCTACGCGGCTTGTTGCGGCGGATTTGAGGGAAATGCATAAACAAAAAAGCCAGGGAACCCCTGGCTTTTTTGTTCACTGTCGCTGATTACTCAGCCGCAGCGGGTGCCGTTTCCTCCACGCGTTCCGGCTGGTCGAGCAGTTCGACCAGCGCCATCGGCGCGTTATCGCCGATACGGAAACCCATTTTGAGAATGCGCAAGTAGCCGCCGTTACGCTGGGCGTAGCGTGGGCCGATCTCCGCAAACAGCTTGACGACGATCTCGCGGTCGCGCAAACGGTCGAATGCCAGGCGGCGGTTGGCCAGGCTGGGTTTTTTGCCCAGCGTGATCATCGGTTCCACGACACGGCGCAGTTCCTTGGCCTTGGGCAGAGTGGTCTTGATGGTTTCATGACGCAACAAGGAGTTGGTCATGTTGCGCAACATCGCCAGTCGATGTGCTGAAGTGCGATTAAGCTTTCGCAAGCCGTTACCGTGACGCATGATGCTACCTCGTATTTATGCGGCTGCCGCTAAGGTTACAAAACTTCGGCAAACAACCGGTTAATCGTTATCGAGAGTACTGCTTAAATTAAGACAATTTCTCCAGACCCAGCGGCGGCCAGCTTTCCAGCTTCATGCCCAGGGTCAGACCGCGCGAGGCAAGAACTTCCTTGATCTCGTTGAGCGACTTGCGGCCGAGATTCGGGGTCTTCAAAAGTTCTGCTTCGGTGCGCTGGATCAGGTCGCCAATGTAGTAAATATTTTCCGCTTTGAGACAGTTGGCCGAACGCACCGTCAGTTCAAGATCGTCGACCGGACGCAGCAGAATCGGATCGACTGCGGTTTGCTTCGGCGACTCGATTGACATCGGTGTGCCTTCGAGGTCGGCAAAAACCGACAATTGATCCATCAGGATGCGGGCCGCATAACGGATCGCCTCTTCGGGATCGATCGAGCCGTTGGTCTCGATGTCGATGATGAGTTTGTCCAGGTCGGTGCGCTGTTCGACGCGAGCCGATTCCACCGCATAGCTCACGCGGCTGACCGGGCTGAATGAAGCATCCAGCATGATATGGCCGATACCCTTGGTTTCCTTGTCGCTCGGCCTCTGGGTTGCCGGGATGTAACCGCGACCAGCCTCAACCTTGATCTGCATGTCGAGTTTGCCGCCCGGCGCGACGTGCGCGATGACGTGGTCCGGGTTGATGATTTCGACGTCGTGCGTGACTTCGATATCGCCTGCGGTGACCACACCTTCGCCTTTGCGCGACAGGTTCAGCAGTGCTTCGGAGCGATTGTGCAGTTTCAGTACCACGCCCTTGATGTTGAGCAGGATATCAACGACATCCTCACGGACACCATCAAGCGTCGAGTACTCATGCAGCACGCCTTCAATTGCGGCTTCAGTGGGGGCTGAGCCGGGCATGGAGGAAAGCAGGATACGCCGCAGGGCATTGCCCAGGGTATGGCCGTAGCCGCGCTCGAAAGGCTCCATGACTACGCGCGCATGCACTGGAGAAAGTGTTTGGACGTCGATGATACGCGGTTTAAGAAGTGCGCTGCTTTGCATCTGCATTTCCTCTGAATGGAAGAGTTTCAGGCGCAGGCTGAGTTAATTGCATTAACCCAACCGGCCGAAGAATATCTGTTAGCGCGAATAGAGTTCGACGATCAGACCTTCGTTCAGCGTCGCCGGTAATTCGGCGCGTTGAGGATAAGCCTTGAAAGTGCCTTTGCCGGCTTTGGCGTCGACTTCGATCCACTCCGGAAAGCCGCGCGACTCAGCAGCTTCAAGCGCCGCCTTGGTGCGCAACTGGGCGCGGGCGCTGTCAGTAAGTTGGACCACATCGCCGGGACGCACACCGTAGGACGGAATATTGACGCGTCGGCCGTTCACCAGTACGCCATTGTGCCGAACCACCTGGCGTGATTCAGCGCGCGATCCGCCAAAGCCCATGCGATAGGCCACGGTGTCGAGGCGACCTTCCAGCAATTGCAGCAGGTTCTCGCCGGTTTGCCCCTTGCGGCTCTCCGCAGTTGCAAAGGTCTTGCGAAACTGACGCTCGAGCACACCATAGATGCGGCGCACCTTCTGTTTTTCGCGCAACTGCGTGCCATAGCCCGACAGACGTTGCCCGGATTTCTGGCCATGCTGGCCAGGGGCATAGGCGCGGCGTTCGACCGAGCACTTGTCGGTGAAGCACTTCTCGGCTTTCAGAAACAGCTTCTCGCCTTCACGACGGCATTGACGGCACTTGGGATCAAGATTACGAGCCACGGTTTACTCCTTGAATTCAGACAACGACATAGTCAATCGGAACAGACTATGCCTAGATGCGACGGCGCTTGGGCGGCCGGCAACCATTGTGCGGGATGGGCGTGATATCAGTGATACTGGAGATCTTGATGCCCAGTGCATTGAGTGCACGCACAGCAGATTCGCGTCCGGGTCCAGGACCCTTGATGCGGACTTCGAGATTCTTGACGCCGCATTCCACCGCCACTTTGCCCGCAGCTTCGGCGGCGACCTGTGCCGCAAAGGGTGTGCTCTTGCGCGACCCCTTGAAGCCGGCACCACCGGAAGTTGCCCAGGAAAGCGCATTGCCCTGGCGATCGGTGATGGTAATGATGGTGTTGTTGAACGACGCATGCACGTGAGCAATGCCCTCGGCGACGTTCTTCTTGACCTTTTTGCGAACTTTTGTTGCTGGCTTAGCCATGAGTGAATTCCCTGATTATTTTTTCGCGCCGGCGATTGCCTTGCGCGGACCTTTGCGGGTACGGGCGTTGGTACGGGTCCGCTGTCCGCGGACCGGCAACCCGCGCCGATGACGCAAGCCACGGTAGCAGCCAAGATCCATCAAACGCTTGATGCTCATGGTGACTTCGCGGCGCAAATCACCCTCGACGGTAAATTTAGCCACTTCTTCGCGCAAACGTTCCATTTCGGTATCAGTCAAGTCCTTGACTTTTGTCGTCCTGCCAACCTTTGCCGCGTCGCAGATCTTTTGCGCGCGCGGACGACCAACGCCAAATATCGCCGTCAGAGCGATTTCGGCATGCTGATGGTTCGGAATGTTTACCCCTGCAATACGGGCCATAGGCTCACCCTAAATTTTGTCCCAATAACGGGAAACTGAGTATTATAAATAACTTACCTGCAGAAATCAACTAATCAACCCTGCCGCTGCTTGTGACGGGGGTCGGTGCAAATGACCCGAACCACGCGCTTGCGCCGGATGATTTTGCAATTTCGGCAGATACATTTAACCGAAGCGAGTACTTTCATGAGGCTTCTCCAAAACAGGTGCTGCTTTACTTTGCGCGGAAGACAATTCGGCCTTTGGTCAGGTCGTAGGGTGTCATCTGCACTGTTACCTTGTCGCCGGGCAGGATGCGTATGTAATGCATGCGCATCTTGCCGGAGATATGTCCAAGAACCACATGGCCATTTTCAAGTTTGACCCTGAAAGTGGCGTTGGGGAGGTTTTCCTGCACCTCACCCTGCAATTCGATCATGTCCTCCTTCGACATAGCCCGTGACCGATCCGCTAACGCGCCGGAAAACCGGAACCCTTGAAGTTGGCTTTCTTCAACAAGCTTTCGTACTGGTGCGACATGATGTAGGCCTGCACCTGGGACATGAAGTCCATGGTGACCACCACGATAATCAGCAAGGAAGTACCGCCAAAATAAAAAGGTACGTTCCACTTCAGAATCAGGAATTCGGGCAACAGACAGACCAGGGTGACATAGATCGCACCGGCCAGAGTCAGGCGCATCAGAATCTTGTCGATATAGCGGGCAGTCTGTTCGCCGGGACGAATGCCCGGCACGAAGGCGCCGCTTTTCTTCAGGTTGTCGGCGGTTTCTTTCGAGTTGAACACCAAAGCGGTGTAGAAGAAACAGAAAAACACAATTGCCGCAGCGTAGAGAAGCACGTAAATCGGCTGGCCGGGCGAGAGTGTCCCCGCAATGTCCTTGAGCCAGGTCATGCCTTCACTGGAACCAAACCAGCCCGCAACCGTCGCCGGGAACAGGATGATGCTCGAGGCGAAGATCGGCGGGATAACGCCCGACATGTTCAACTTGAGGGGCAGATGGGAGCTTTGTCCGCCATAGACCTTGTTGCCGACCTGCCGTTTGGCATAATTCACCAGAATCTTGCGTTGTCCGCGCTCGACGAAGACCACCAGGCCGGTGACCAGAATCACCAGTGCGAAAATGAACAACGCCGTCACCGGGTGCATGCTTCCGGTATTGACGAGCGAGAACAGGCCACCCAATGCATTCGGCAAACCTGCCGCAATGCCGGCGAAAATGATGATGGAGATGCCATTGCCAAGACCGCGTTCGGTAATTTGCTCGCCTAGCCACATCAGGAACATCGTGCCGGTGACCAATGTTGTCACTGCAGTGAGGCGGAACATCAAGCCCGGATCCAGTACCAACCCGGGCTGTGATTCGAGTGCTATGGAAATGCCGATCGCCTGGAACAAGGCCAGGCCAACCGTGCCGTAGCGTGTGTATTGGGTGATCTTGCGGCGTCCTGCTTCACCTTCCTTCTTCAAGGCTTCGAGCTGGGGCGAAGCGATACTCATCAATTGCATGATGATTGAGGAAGAAATATAGGGCATGATTCCCAGGGCGAAGATGGTGAAACGAGACAACGCACCACCGGAAAACAGGTTGAAGACGCCGAGGATGCCTCCCTTTTGTCCCTCGAACAGCTGAGCCAATGCCACCGGATCAATGCCGGGAACTGGGATATGCGCTCCGACCCGATAAACCACCAGCGCACCCAGCAGAAACCACAAGCGGCGCCATAAATCGCCATACTTGCCGGTCGTGTTTGCGGGTTTGCCGAATGCAGTGGCTGCGGTGGGAGTGGCCAAGTCTGGTTCTTCCTTATGCCTCGGCGATGCTGCCACCGAGTGCTTCAATGGCTGCCTTGGCACCTTTGGTGGCACCAATGCCCTTGAGGACGACTTTGCGAGTCAGTTTGCCGGAAAGAATCACTTTTGCAGAAAGCGCGTCCGAAGTGATCACCGCAGCCTGCTTCAGAGACAGCAGATCAATTTCCTCGAGCGGCATTTTCTCAAGATCGGACAAACGCACTTCGGCGTTTCTGCCTTTGACCAAAGAGACGAATCCGCGTTTCGGCAAGCGACGCTGCAAAGGCATCTGACCGCCTTCGAAGCCGACCTTGTGAAAGCCGCCAGCACGGGACTTCTGTCCTTTATGACCGCGTCCGGCAGTCTTGCCCAGGCCGCTACCGATGCCGCGACCGACGCGGCGTTTGGCGCGGCTTGCGCCTTCGCCGGGTTTGATGGAATTCAGTCGCATTTTCTCAACCCTCGCACTTCACCAGATAGGCGACTTTGTTGATCATTCCACGCACTGCAGGAGTGTCTTCGAGCGTGGCGCTGCTGTTGAGCCGGCGCAGCCCTAGACCACGTACCGTGGCGCGGTGGCTTTGTTTGGTGCCGATAAGACTCTTGCAAAGAGTTACTTTGATTTTCTTGTCGGCCATGATTTACTCCATGATTTCCTGGATGGTCTTGCCACGCTTTGCGGCAAATTCGGCAGGCGTACTCATCGCCTGCAACCCGTTGATGGTAGCGCGGACAACGTTGTACGGATTGGTCGATCCAAGAATCTTGGCAACCACGTCGGTCACCCCGGCAACCTCGAACACGGCGCGCATCGGCCCGCCGGCAATGATGCCGGTACCGGCTGCTGCCGGCTGCATCATGACCTTGCAGGCACCATGATGGCCGATCACCCGATGCTGCAGGGTGCCATCCTTGAGGCTGACTCGCGACAGTTTGCGGCGTGCTTCTTCCATGGCTTTTTGCACGGCGACCGGAACTTCACGCGATTTGCCCTTGCCCATGCCGACACTGCCATCGCCGTCGCCAACGACAGTCAGGGCGGCGAAACCGAGAATCCGGCCGCCTTTGACTACCTTGGTAACGCGATTGATGGCAACCATCTTCTCGCGCATGCCATCGTCGCTTTTCTCCGTCGTTTGCTGCTGTTTTCTTGATTGCGGTTTAGCCATTATTTGCCTCGCTCATTGACCACTGGCGCATTAGAATTTAAGACCGCCTTCACGTGCCGCCTCAGCCAAGGCCTTGACTCTGCCGTGGTAATGGAAGCCGGAACGATCGAAGGTGACCGTATCGATACCTTTTGCCTTGGCGCGCTCGGCGATCAGCTTGCCGATGATCGCTGCAGCCTTGACGTTTCCGCCATTGGCGATTTGGCTGCGTACTTCCGTCTCGGCTGTCGAGGCGGAAGCCAGCACTTGCGTGCCGCAACCGGAAAAAATCTGCGCATAAATGTGGCAGTTGCTGCGATAAACCGTCAGCCTCACCGCCTTGAGTTCGGCAATCTTTGCCCGGGTTTTGCGGGCTCTGCGCAAACGTGCCAGTTTTTTGTCCATGATTGTCTGCCCTTACTTCTTCTTGGTTTCCTTGATGACCACTTTTTCGTCTGCGTAACGCACGCCCTTGCCT
>JBAYVV010000162.1:0-9274 GCA_041674465.1 Sterolibacterium sp. | reverse complement strand
GTCGGCCGGGCTGGTGGTCTGGAGCGAGGGTAGCCGAAGGCCGGGGCAGCGGGGAGCGATTCTTTGGTTCCTTTCTTGTCGCAACAAGAAAGGAACTCGCCCGCCGGGGCGAGACCCGGCAACAGCATACAGTGAGTCGTCAATCGATTGCGGGCTATCCGCCAGTAAAGCATTGGACTCTTCGATGATTGAGTAAGCTAGGACACCCGGTTCAACTGCTCCAGCACACGCGCCGCCGCGACCAGACCAAAGACCGCCGTAACCGTAACCGCCGAGCCGTATCCCGCACAACTTAACCCTTGTGGCGCAGGCGAATCGTTCGACTCCTCACCCGGCGTGCATGAGAGGTCGGCATTTTTCGGCCGGGTAATCGGTTCGTCGGAAAACACACACTCCACGTCGAATTTCTTCTTGGCCTCGCGGGTAAAACCATACTCTTTGCGCAAGCGCGCGCGCAGCGAGGAAGCCAGCGCATCCTGGATGGTGAGCGCCAGGTCGGCGACCCGGATCCGCGTCGGATCGCGGCGTCCGCCGGCGCCCCCGGTAGTGACGATACCGATGCCGGCTGCGCGGCAGTGGGCGATCAGTGCCGCCTTGGCACGCACGTTGTCGATGGCGTCCAGCACCACATCGCAAGTCGGCAAGATCTGCGCGACATTCTCCGCTGTCACGAAATCCTCGATTTCGATGATGTCGCAGGCGGGATTGATGGCATGGATGCGCTGTGCCATCGCTTGCACCTTGGCCTTGCCGAACTCGCCTTCGAGCGCGTGAATCTGCCGATTGACATTGGACTCGGCGATATGGTCAAGGTCAATCAGCGTGATGCGACCGACGGCCGAGCGTGCCAGGGCTTCCGCTGCCCAGGAGCCGACACCGCCGATCCCGACGACGCACACATGCTTGCCGGAGAACCTTGCCAGCGCCTCATCTCCGTAGAGCCGGGCAATGCCGCCGAAGCGCCGCTCGAAATCGGTTTCAGTACTCATCTTGGCCACAAATTTTACAGGCCAGCATCATGGCACAATGCACGCCAGGTATCCAAAACAAACTTGCCGGAATGAACCTGCCTCTGCCCGAACCATCAGCCGACGAACGCGCCGTCAGCATCGAACTATGCCGGAAGATTCACGCCGAGATCGGTGCGAATGACGGCTGGATCAGTTTTTCACGCTTCATGGAATTGGCGCTGTATGCACCGGGACTCGGCTATTACAGCGGCGGGGCGCAAAAATTCGGTGCGGCGGGAGATTTCATCACCGCACCGGAACTGACACCGCTGTTCGCCCACACGCTGGCGGCACAAGCCGAGCAGATCATGGCCGCTGCCGCGGCGCAAATCCTTGAGGTGGGCGCCGGCAGCGGCGCCCTGGCTGCAGAACTGCTGCTGGAACTGGAACGGCGCGGCAGCTTGCCGGAAAGCTATCAGATCCTCGAATTGTCCGGCGAATTGCGCACGCGCCAGCAGCAAACACTTGTGCGACGTGCGCCACAACTGGTGCAGCGTGTGGCCTGGCTCGATTGCCTGCCGTCCGAATTCGCGGGCCTGGTGTTGGCCAACGAAGTCCTCGATGCCATGCCGGTGGCATTGGTCGATTGGCAACCGGAACAAACCGATCTCTCAGGCAAACCGCGCATCCTCGAGCGCGGCGTCAGCGTCGACAAGACCGGCAGCCTAGTTTGGGCATCGCGACCGGCGCAAGAAAGCCTGCTGCAGGCAGCACAGGCTCTGAATGTCGCGCCACCCTTCACGTCGGAAATCGGACTCGCTGCGCGTGCCTGGCTGAGCGAGTGGGGCCGCATCCTGACTTGCGGTGCGCTGTTGCTGTTCGACTATGGCCATTCACAAGCCGAGTATTACCACCCGCAACGCAGCAAGGGCACCCTGATGTGCCATTACCGGCATCATGTACACGATGATCCGCTGTGGTGGCCGGGACTCAACGACATCACCGCGCATGTCGATTTCACGGCGGCTGCCGAAGCCGGCTTCGAGGCCGGTCTGGAAGTGCTGGGCTACACCAGCCAGGCGCAGTTTCTCTTCAATTGCGGCATTACCGGCGTGCTCGATCGTCTGCCCGACAAGACCAGCCGGGATTATCTGCGTGAGGCAGGCAGTGTCGGCAAGTTGATATCACCCAACGAGATGGGTGAACGCTTCAAGGTCATCGCCCTGGGCCGCGACATCAGGGAACCCCTGCTTGCTTTTGCCAGGGGCGATCGCACGCACACCCTCTGAAATCATTCGGCACGCAATGCGTCTACCGGATCCAGTCCGGCGGCCCGCCGGGCAGGCAGCACACCGGCGAGCAGGCCGATACTGATGGCCACGGCTTCGGCGAGGATGACGAACAGCAGGGGCGTCTTCACCGGCAAGGCCGGCACAAGCAGGTGAATCAGTTGCGCCAGACCGATGCCGAAGACCAGGCCGATGATGCCGCCAAGCGCGGAGAGCGCCATGGCTTCGCCGAGGAAAATGCCAAGGATGGTGCGACGCTGTGCGCCAAGCGCCACGAGCAGGCCAATTTCACTGGTGCGCTCGGTCACGGCGATGGTCATGATGGTGATGATGCCGACACCGCCGACCAGCAGCGAAATGCTGCCCAGCGCACCGACCGCCAGGGTCAGGATGCCGAGAATTTTCGAGAGAGTGCGCAGCATGTCCTCTTGCGTGGTGATGGTGAAATCCTCGCGACCGTGACGTGCTTTGAGCGCATTCTTGATGGACGCGCTGACCTCCTTGGCTGCGACACCCTCCCGGTAATTCAGATGAATCTCCATGAGCCCGTCGCGATTGTAGAGTTCCAGGGCGCGCGCCGCCGGTACGAAGGCGGTGTCGTCCAGGTCGATGCCGAGGAACTGGCCCTTGCTTTCCAGGACGCCGATCACGCGGAACTGCATGCTGCGAATGCGCACCCGCGCTCCGAGTGGATTGGTGTCGCCAAACAGTTCGTGCTTGAGTTTGGGTCCCAGCACGATGAAGGCACGGGCATTGTCGCCATCCTCCTCGGGCAGAAACTGACCGCTCTTGACCTTGCTCTTGAAGACCTGCAGCATGGCGTGATTGACGCCATACACCGTGGTGCGGCGCAAGCGGCCGTTGCCATTGACCTCGGAATTGCCCCAGACCACCGGGGTCATCGCGACGATCTGGGGTAAATGCAGCAGCGCCCGCGCATCTTCCAGGGTCAGGGGACGTACCGAGGTCGGGATGCCGCTGGGGTGCGGACCGGCAGTCTTGGTCTTGCCCGGTGCGACGACGACGACATTGGTGCCGAACTGGGTGAATTCGGCCAGCACAAAACGATGAATGCCTTCTCCGATTGACGTCAGCAGGATTACCGCCGCAATGCCGATGGCGATGCCGAGCAAGGTCAGGAAGCTGCGCAGGCGGTGCGCAGTGATTGCACGCCATGCCAGCAGGAAGCTGTCCTCAATTCTCATAGATTGCGCATGGAACCTCAGCGCCTCGCCAGCGCCTGCACCGGGTCGAGCGCCGCCGCCCGGCGCGCCGGCGCGACCCCGAACAGAATGCCGGTGGTCAAGGCCGTTCCCAGTCCGGCAAACACTGCCCAATTCGGTGGGTAGACCGGAAATGCAGGGTAGAACAAACGGATCAGGGCCGCGCCCGCGAGGCCCAGCCCGTAGCCGACGATTGCCCCGGCCAGCGAGAGCAGTGCGGCTTCGGTCAGGAATGCCAATTGAATTGTGCCGCCCGTGGCGCCCAAGGCCTTGAGCAAGCCGATCTCGGAGGTGCGTTGGGTCACCGAGACCAGCATCACGTTCATCACCAGAACACCGGCTACCGCCAGGCTGATCGCCGCGATGCCGGCGACGGCCAGAGTCAGGGCGCCAAGCAGCCGGTCGAAAGTAGCCAATATGGCATCCTGGGTGATGACGGTGACGTCCTCCTCGCCCTCGTGGCGCTGCTTGATGATCTCCAGCGCCTGGGCTTTCGCCAGCGGGATGGCTTCACGATTCCTCGCCTCGATCAGGATGCGGAACAGCGTGTTGCTGTTGAACATGGCCTGCGCCAGCGCCACGGGCACGATGACCAGTTCGTCGTTTTGCATACCCAGCCCCTGTCCGCTCGATGCCAGCACGCCAACGATGCGAAAGCGCCGGTCGCCAATGCGCACCAGGCGGCCGACGGCAGGCTCGGCGCCGAACATTTCCTCGCGAATCTTGGCGCCGATGACGGCTTCCGCCATGCCGCGGCTCCAGTCTTCCTGGCTCAGAAAGCGCCCCTGGGAGACGGACATCCGCCGCACTTCGATGTACTGGGAAGTGGTGCCGGCCACCAGCACTTCGCGCAACTTGCCGCCGACGCTGATCTCGGATGTTCCGACCGCTAGTGGCGCCAGCCGGTGGATGGCAGAACCGCGCTGCACGGCCTGGGCGTCGGCGATGGTCAAATCGCGCGGTGTGCCAGTGATGGCGTTGGCGGGATTGAATCCGCCGGTTTGCGAGCGTCCGGGCAGGACAATGACCAGGTTGGTGCCGAGCGAGGCAAATTCATTGACCACATAGCGCCGCGCACCGTCGCCCAGCGCCGTCAGCACCACCACTGCCGCCACGCCGATGGCCATCGCCAGCACCAGCAGCGAAGTCCGCAAGGGATTGCCGGTTGCGGCGTCGCGGGCGAAGCCAAGTAGATCAGGGATGCGCATCTGTTTTCTGGCTGCGAACTGGTGCCGCACTGTCCTGGCACAATGCACCGTCCTCCATCAGGAGTTGGCGGCGGGCGCGGTTGCCGAGGTGGGCATCGTGGGTCACCACGATGAGCGTGACACCGCGCTGATTGAGTTCTTCAAGCAGGCGCATGACTTCCTCGCCGGTGGCGCGATCGAGGTTGCCGGTCGGTTCATCGGCGAGGATCAGTGCCGGTTGCATGACAGTGGCGCGGGCGATGGCGACGCGCTGGCGTTGGCCACCCGAGAGTTGGTCGGGGCGATGCTGGGCGCGTTCTTCCAGGCCGTAATCCTTGAGCGCCTGCTGTACGCGCAGAATGCGTTCGCCCGGCTCAATGCCGGCCAGGGTCATCGGCAGGGCGATGTTCTCGGCCGCCGTCAGACGCGGTACCAGATGAAAGCTCTGGAAGACGAAGCCGATGCGCCGGCTGCGCACATTGGCTTGCTCTTCGGCCGACAGGGTGGTGACATCGCGTCCTTCGAGCCGATACATGCCCTGATCCGGGCGGTCAAGCAGGCCGAGCAAATTGAGCAGGGTGGACTTGCCCGAACCGGACGGTCCCATGACCGCGACATACTCACCGGTGCCGATGGCAATGTCGAGTTGGCGCAGGGCATGCACTTCACTGTCGCCGAGCTTGAATATCCGCTCGATCCCGGTCAGTTCGATCTGGGCGGGTTGCGCATTCATGGGCGGATTACTTTGCGGCCGGCGTGACTTTATCGTCGGTCACGACTAGTACGCCCGCTTTCACACCGTCGCGTTCCAGCGAGGTGACGACGCGTTCACCGGCCGTGAGGCCTTCCACGACTTCGGTGTATTCCCAATTGCTCAGCCCGGCCTTGATGCTGCGTTCCGCCAACACGCCATCGGCCTGGACCACCAGCACGCGACCGCCTTCGAGCAGCGCCGAAGTGGGCACTCGCACCACGTTGTCATGGACGACCAGGATGACTTCGACATCGGCGCTGTAACCGACCAGCAGCCGGCCGGCCGCTTCGGGTTGATCGAGCGTGGCCTCGATATCCACGGTGCGCGACTGCTTCTCGACCGCCGAGACATAGGGTGCGACGCGCTTGACGTGGCCGGGGAAAATTTGCTTGGGCAGCGCGTCGAGACGAATGCGCACCGGTTGTCCGGCCTGGATTTTCGGCGCGTCCACCTCGTCCATCGGCGCCTTGATGTACAGGCAGGTTTCGTCGATGAGGTCGATGGCGGGCGGCGTTGGCACACCGGGTGGAGAGGGCGTCGAGTATTCGCCGACTTCGCCGACGATCTTGGCCACCGTGCCGTCAAATGGCGCATACAGCACGGTACGTCCCTGCTCGACGCGTGTGACCTTGACGCGCGCTTCGGTCTGGTTGACATCGGCTTTGGCGGCATCGCATGCGGCGCGTCTGGCCTGGGCTTCGGCGCGTGCGGTTTCCTCGCGCGAACCGGATACAAAGTGCTGCGCGAACAATGCGGTCTGACGTTGCGCCTCGCGTTCGGCGTTGGCCGCCAGGGTGCATACCTCGCCGACATGGCGGCGCGCGGTTTCCACCTGGGCCAGGGCCAGGGCGCTCTGTGCCTGCTGGTCGTCGTTCCAAAGCTTCATGAGCAGCTGCCCCTTCTTCACCTTGTCGCCCTCCTTGACGGCCAAAACCTCGATGCGGCCACCGAGAATCGGTGACAAGCGCGTGCGCATGCACGCTTCGACCGTGCCGGCACGGGTATTGGCAATAGTGGATTCGACTTTGCCACGATCGATTTCCTTGAGAACGACTGCAATCGGCTTGGGCCGGGTTGTCCACCACCAGCCGGCGGCGATCAATCCAAGGAGAACCAGCGCGATCAGGAGGCGACGCATGAGGACGGAAAAATTTGAAGTATTCATGGTGATTGGGCGGAATTGGGCGGAGTCAGCGCTGGGCAGTTGATGGGAATTGCAAAACATCAGCCAACCCCGGAATGGTAAGCATTGGTGATTTTACCCGACCCGCAAGAATCAACTTGTGCCCCTGCTAGAATTCGCCCATGCGTCGTAGCCCACCCTCCGCAGCCCTGCCCGGGCCGCCCCTCGCCGAACCGCAAGCCTGGCAAACCATCAAATCACTGCTGCCCTACCTGCTGGCCTGGAAAGGGCGGGTAATCTTTGCCCTGCTTTGCCTGATCTGCGCCAAGCTGGCCAATGTTGCCGTGCCGATGGTGTTCAAGGACATCATCGATGGCTTGGGCGTCCCGGCGGACAAGGCGCTGCTGCTGGTGCCGCTGGGGTTGATCGCCGCCTATGGGGTATTGCGGTTTTCGACCTCGCTGTTCACGGAACTGCGCGAACTGATTTTTGCCCGGGTGACGCAACGGGCAGTGCGGACGATTTCGTTGCAGGTGTTCGAGCACTTGCATGCGCTTTCCCTGCGCTTTCACCTGGAGCGCCAGACCGGCGGCTTGACCCGCGACATCGAGCGCGGCACGCGCGCCATCGGCTCGCTGATCAGTTACGCCCTGTATTCGATCCTGCCGACCCTTGTGGAAATATCCCTGGTGCTGGGCGTCCTGCTGGTCAAATACGAAATCAGCTTCACCCTGATTACCGTGTCCACGCTGATCGTGTATATCGGCCTGACGGTCGTCATCACCAACTGGCGCACTCATTTGCGGCGCGAGGCCAACGAACTCGATTCGGCCGCCAACTCGCGCGCCATCGACAGCCTGCTCAACTACGAGACGGTCAAGTATTTCAACAACGAAGCCTACGAGGCGGGCCGTTACGATGCCCAGATGAAGAAATGGGAGGCGGCACAGGTCAGGAGCCAGGTGTCTTTGTCATTCCTCAATATCAGCCAGGCGCTGGTGATATCCATCGGCGTGGTGCTGATGATGTGGCGCGCTGCATCCGGCGTGGCCGACGGCAGCATGACGTTGGGTGATATCGTGCTGGTGAACGCCTTCCTGATCCAGCTCTACATTCCGCTCAATTTTCTGGGTGTGCTGTACCGCGAGATCCGCCAGTCGCTCACCGACATCGAGCGCATGTTCGATTTGATGAGACAAAATCGCGAAGTGCAGGATGATCCCGACGCTGCAATCCTGGCTCCGGGTCCTTGCACAGTGGCTTTCGAGCGGGTTAGTTTCAGCTATGAGGTGAAGCGGCAAATTCTCTTCGACGTGGGCTTCACCATACCGGCCGGCAAGACCCTTGCCGTGGTCGGACACAGCGGGTCGGGTAAAAGCACCCTGGCGCGGTTGCTGTATCGATTTTATGAAGTGGATGTGGATCAGGCGCAGGGCGGAATACGCATCAATGGACGTGATATTCGCTGCCTGACACAGAGTTCGCTACGTGCGGCGATCGGTATCGTGCCGCAGGATACGGTGTTGTTCAACGACACCATCCGCTACAACATTCAATATGGCAGGCCAGATGCGTCGGCCGATGAAGTCATGGCCGCCGCCCGGGCCGCTCAGTTGCACGACTTCATTGCGCGTCTGCCGGATGGCTACCAGACCATGGTGGGTGAACGCGGCCTCAAGCTCTCCGGCGGCGAAAAACAGCGCGTCGCGATCGCCCGGGCGCTGCTGAAGAATCCGCCCATCATGATTTTCGACGAAGCCACTTCGGCGCTCGATTCCAAGACCGAGCAGGCGATTCAGGCCCAGCTCGAACAGGCCGCTATCGGCCGCACCACCCTGGTGATCGCCCACCGCCTGTCGACGGTGATGAATTCCGACGAGATCCTAGTGCTCGAGCACGGCCGCATCGTCGAGCGTGGTCACCATCGCGCGCTGCTCGAAGCCAATGGCGCGTATGCGCAGATGTGGGCTTTGCAGCAGCAGGAGGTTGCAGCGGACGAGACAGAATTCTAGCCACCCAGGCGCAAGTGTCCGGCCACTGGCACCTGGGCAAGCACGTTCACAGGACCTCCTCCTCATGCGTCTGGCTGATTGGCAGAAACACCTTGAAAGTCGAGCCTTTGCCCAGTTTGCTGTTTACCTCGATGCGGCCGCCGTGTTTTTTCACGATTCCGTAGGAAAGCGAGAGGCCGAGGCCAGTGCCCTTGCCGCTCGATTTGGTGGTGAAGAAGGGATCGAAGATGCGCTTCAGGTTTTCCGGCGCGATGCCGCTGCCGGTATCGGCGACCTCGACCCACACCTGGTGGTCATCGCAGCCAGTGCGCAAGGTGATGGTGCCGCGTTCGTCATCGGGGAGGGCTTGGGCGGCATTGACCAGGAGGTTGAGGAACAACTGGTTGAGCTCCGAAGGCAAGCATTCGATCTCGGGCAGCGTACCGAATTCCTTGACGACGTCGGCCTTGTACTTGATCTCGTTGTTGGCCACATTCAGGGTCGAGTCCAGCCCGCGGTGCAAATCGGCCCACTTCCATTCTTGATTGGTGTCGACGCGCGAGAAGTCCTTCAGATCCTGGACGATCTTGCTGACACGCGTGATGCCTTCCCGAGATTCGGCCATGAGCTTGGGAATGTCCTCACGCAAAAAATTCAGATCGAGCTCGGCCTTGAGCCGCTGCAATGCGCTGCTCGTCGGCGCGTCAGCCGGCAGTGTCCCTTCGGTGGCCGCATAAGCATCGATGATGCGGAACAG
>JBAYVV010000161.1:0-9289 GCA_041674465.1 Sterolibacterium sp. | reverse complement strand
GTGAGCTTCGATCTGGCCGATTTGCGCGGATTGCACTACCACAGCGGTCTTGTCTTTGCCGCCTATTGCATCGGTCACCCCGGCGCGATCGCTTTGGGTGGGCGCTATGACAAGGTAGGCAAGGTCTTTGGTCGGAGCCGCGCTGCCACCGGCTTTAGTCTTGATCTGCGCGAGTTGGCGCGTTTGGCGCCCTACCCGAAGAACGACAGGGCGATTCTGGCACCATGCTTCAAGGATGGTGAAGACGAAGCTGCCTTGCATGCATTGGTCGGTGAATTGCGTGCGGCCGGTGAAATCGTCATCGAAGAACTGCCCGAGCACGATACTGCCGAGTGGGTCGAGGCCGGTTGCGACCGTTACCTGGCCTGCCGCAACGGCCGGTGGGAAATAGACACTTTTTAAGAAGGCGTAAACACATGGCAAAGAATGTAGTGGTCATTGGTACCCAATGGGGAGACGAAGGCAAGGGCAAAGTCGTCGATTGGCTGACGGATCATTCGCAAGGGGTGGTGCGCTTTCAGGGCGGTCATAACGCCGGTCACACGCTGGTCATCAATGGCAAGAAAACGGTACTGCATCTTGTCCCCTCGGGCATCTTGCGGGAAGGTGTGACTTGCTACATCGGGAACGGCGTGGTGCTTTCGCCCGAGGCGCTGATCAAGGAGTTGGACGAACTCAAGGAAGCCGGCGTCGAGGCCGAGAATCGCTTGAAAATTTCCGAGGCTTGCCCGCTGATTTTGCCTTATCACCAGGCGATAGACATAGCGCGCGAGTCGGCCAAAGGCGAGAACAAAATAGGCACCACCGGGCGCGGGATAGGTCCATGCTATGAAGACAAAGTGGCGCGGCGTGCCCTGAGACTGCAGGATTTGACTCGACCCAAGCGCTTCGCAGAGAAGTTGGCCGAGCTACTCGATTATCACAACTTCATGCTGCAACATTATTATCATGCCCCGACCGTGGACTTCCAGCAGGTTCTGGATTCCGCACTCGCCATGGCCCCGCGTCTGGAGAAAATGGTGGCCGATGTGCCGCGTGCACTCTACGACGCACATAAGGGTGGGGCCAACCTGCTGTTCGAGGGAGCCCAGGGCACCTTGCTTGACATCGATCATGGCACATATCCTTTCGTTACCTCAAGCAATTGTGTGGCGGGCGCAGCGTGTGCCGGCGCAGGGCTTGGCCCCGGCATGCTGCATTACATTCTTGGCATCACTAAGGCATACACCACGCGTGTTGGCGGTGGCCCATTCCCCACCGAGTTGTATGATGCGGTCGACAAGCTTGATCCGATAGGCAAGCATCTTTCCACCAAGGGCCACGAATTTGGCGCCACAACGGGACGGGCAAGGCGCTGTGGCTGGTTCGACGCTGCGGCGCTGAAACGCTCGATTCAGATCAACGGCGTGTCGGGTCTGTGTGTCACCAAGCTGGATGTGCTGGATGGTGTTGAGGAACTCAAGCTCTGTGTTGGCTACAAGCTGGAAGGTGTGTTTACGGATATCCTGCCGGTCGGGGCCGAAGAACTGTCCCGTTGCGAGCCGGTTTATCAGTCTCTGCCTGGGTGGACCCAAAGCACGGTCGGCGTCAAGACTTTTGATGGGCTGCCTGCCACAGCCAGAGCATATCTAAAGCGTATTGAAGAAGTGTGCGAGGTGCCAGTGGACATGATCTCGACGGGGCCGGATCGCGAGGAAACCATCGTTTTGCGTCATCCGTTCAAATGAGCCTGACTTAGCGTTACTGTGCAGGCTCTGTAATATCCGCGCGAGGAGGGCGGCATGACATGATGACCGATACGGAAAGCGTTCAAGTAGGCTTCGTTGGTCTGGGCATCATGGGTCAGAGTATGGCCGGTCATCTCCTCAAAGCAGGTCATCAGTTGCATCTGTTCAACCGTACCCGATCTCGTTCCGATACGCTTGTCGCCCAAGGCGCCGTCTGGCATGACACTTCAGGTGCGATGGCCGCAGCAAGCGACTTTGTGATCAGCATGGTGGGCTATCCCGCCGATGTGGAAGCGATCTATTTGGGTGCCAGCGGAATCATCGAGTCTGCTCGTCGCGGTACTGTTCTGATCGACATGACAACCTCGAGTCCCGATTTGTCAAAAAAGATTGCTGCAGCCGCGCAGCAGCAGGGACTGATGGCGCTCGATGCACCTGTCTCCGGCGGAGATATCGGGGCGCGCGAAGCCAGGCTCTCCATCATGGTGGGTGGTGATGCGGCAGTCTTCGAGAAGGCCCTGCCACTCCTGAAACTCATGGGCAGCAATGTTGTTCTGCAGGGCGGTCCGGGTGCCGGACAGCACACCAAGATGTGCAACCAGATTGTCATTGCATCGACCATGCTTGGCGTTTGCGAAGGCCTGGCTTATGCCAAACACGCGGGACTGAATCCGGAAACCGTCTTGCAATCGATAGGCAGCGGCGCTGCGGGCAGTGTTGCGTTGAACATTCTTGGGCCGCGCATTCTGAAAAACGATTTTGCGCCAGGATTCTTCATTGAGCATTTCGTCAAGGACATGGGTATCGCTCTGAGCGAAGCCCAGCGAATGAATCTCGATTTGCCTGGATTGACCCTGGCCAGGCAGATCTATGAGCAGTTGGTAGTATTGGGTTATGCACGCAACGGAACCCAGGCGCTTTTCAAACACTACGAGTGCTAGGACAGAAGCATCAGCCAAGTTATGATGGGGCGCACTATGAAAATATCTCCGAATGGTTTTAGCTGTATCTCCCTTGCACAGGCTGTTGGTGTTTTATGTGCAGTCATCTGTTGCTTGGGTATGAGTGCAGCGGCTGGGGCGGCCGAGGCAAAAGCCGTTAATTCCGATACGGGCAAGCGTTTCGCTGCCGTATGGCGGATTCGCGGCGAGATCAGTGCAGTTGGCGGCACTGGCGGGGCTGAGAGAAAATTGCGCGAGGGCGATCCGGTTTTCATTGGCGAGCGCGTGAGCGCTGCACCTTCGGCCGAAGCCGTGCTGAAAACAGACGATGCCGGTATGGTTGCGATCCGGCCTGGCGCCGAATTTGTCGCCGAGCGCTTTGCTGCGCATGGCGAATCATCCGACAGCTTCACCATGCGTTTGATCACGGGGTCGCTGCGCGTCATCACCGGTTGGATAGGTCGCACCAATCAAGCGGGAAATCGCATCGTAACGCCTACGGCGACCATCGGCATACGTGGCACCGACCACGAGCCCTACGTGTTGGCAAAGGATCTGGCTGGAGCCAAGGGCTATCGCGCCGGAACCTATGACAAGGTGAATCGCGGCACAACTATGCTTGAGGCTGCGGGACAGTCGCTGGATATCGATGCAGGCAAGGTTGGTTTCGCCAGGGCCGCCAGTGGCAAGAAAGAACGCGCGCTCATGACCTTGCTGCTGCCCGTATTGCTGGAGAAGGTGCCGGATTTCTATGTGCCGGGCGAATTTGACGCCGAACTTGACAGCTATTCTCAGAATGCCGACGAAGTCATCAAGCAGCAGTTGGAGTTGAAGCGCAAGGGTGGTGCGCCAGCCATTGCCAAGGCATGCTCTCCGGCAACGATAGCCAAGGCTTGGCTGGCTCAACTGGATGGCGCAATTGTTCGGAGCGATGCGGCAGGCATACTGGAGATGTTTGCACCCGAAGTGGCAATTCGCGCCATCGTCATCAAAAAGGATGGCAGCACAGCGACAATCGAACTGGGGCGCGACGAGTTTTCGCAAAGCACGTTGAATGCGGTGAACTCCCTCAAGAACTACAAGCACCGCCGAGTCTCGCTCGACGCGAAGGCAGCAGACTCCGATTCCGGAAAGTCATGCGAGCAATTGATCGTCAAGTCGGTGGTGATCGAGCAGGGCCTGCAAGCAGGCAAGCGATTCCGCTTTGAATCTCAGGAAGAATATCTGCTCGAATTGCGCGACCAGAGATGGCTTGCGCTCAAGGCCGAAACGACCCAGCGCTGAAGCCGATTACGCTGCCGGCAGTGCGATTTTCTGATCCACGCTGAACTGGTAGTCGCGGAAAACATGCTCAGCGCTAAGGATCTGGTATGAACCATCGGGCAGACGGCGCGTGGTGTCCTTGAGCCGATAGGTGTAATGCCCGCAGGTCCAGCAGTCGAAATTGCGCATGTGGGTGCAAAGGCAGGTCTTGTCCATCACGGCAACCCTTTTTGCTGATGGATGGGCGAGCACCTCGCGATTGTAGGCTGTGGCGTAAGCACAGTTTCCCGATCCGTCGAGCAGGTAGCCGAGTGCCTCGCAATTGGGGTGGGTTCCCGCGCCGATCGCCGGACTGCTTTTGAGCATGCGCATTGGATAACCGGTAGGGGAGATGGTGTTGACTTCAATCTCGTCCTCGCTTGCCCTGAAATATTCCTGCTGAACATTTTCCGGCAAGCCACATTCTTTGACGACAGTGAATCGGGTTGCAACCTGGACGGCGGCGGCGCCATTTTCAAGAAACGACACGGCATCGCTTCCCGTGAATATGCCACCGGCTGGAATCAATGGAATGTCGAGCTTCTCGGCAATCAGATGCTGCCTGACTTCATTCGTGATCGTTTGCAGGTCGTAATCCTTCCAGTCCATGCCAAAACCGAGATGCCCGCCGGCCAATGGTCCCTCCACCACGACATAATCTGGCAGGCGGTTGAGTCGCGCACTCTTGCGCAGGAACAGTTGCAGCGCGCGCAGCGATGAAACGATGATTCCCAGCTTGGCATCACGAAAGCGCGGATGATCCTCGATCAGGGCAAATGAACCCAGATGCAGCCCTGCGGATAGAGTGATGCCGTCTATGCCGGCATCCAATGCCGCAGTAAGACGCACGCGCAGGGTTTCGCGCGGTGCGTTCATGGTGAGTTTTTCCATGCAGTTGACGAAGATCAGCCCCTCGCCCCGCTTCGCCTCCATGGTGCGTCCGACATGGTTTTGGGTCGCTTCCGCCAGTCGGCCCAGATCGAATTGAACCGAGGATTTGTCGGTGTTGGCGACATTGAGTTTATAGAGTTTCAGCTTTTCCTTGACGAAATGCGTGTGGAAACGCCGGTCTGAAACCGAGGGCACCATGGCATCGGAGATGTGTCCGACTCCTCCCAATCGGGCGGCTTCGAGGGCCAATTCGGCCGTTGAAATATCCACGCCCATTCCGCCAATGATGATCGGCACCAGTTGCTTTTTGCCGAATTGCAGGCGGAAATTATCCACATAATTCATTGCTATCCTTTGATCGAGAGTGCCATGCGTGTTCTGTTATTGCTAATGATATCAAAATCGACTGACTCTACCCCGATTAACGCTAGCGGAATATGCCAAGCAGGACAGACTATTCGTTGCGTATTGCCATTTTTGGAAGCAGGTATTTCAAGTGCCTGGCTCGTCACAGACTATCGCATGCTGATGGAGCATCTCACTACGGGTCTTCGGTGTTTCCAGACTGATGCGGCCTAGGGCGCCGCTACGGTAATCGGTTAGAAGCACTTGCGCCGCCTTTTCCAGGTCCAGTTCGCCGCTGCGACCTTTCAATAGGCAGCCGCGCTGCCTGGCAACAGCTTCCATCACGTCATGACCATCCGAGACAGACGCGAATGAGCCGTAACGGGCCGAAAGCAGGGCGGGATAGCGTTCGAGAAGCAGACTGGCGAGAAATGCGGCGACTTCCTCGGCAAGGATGGCATTGCGTCCGATTGCATTACTTGCGGCGAGCATCATGCCGTCACTGGGGTGGTCGATTTTAGGCCAGAGCAACCCCGGCGTATCGATCAGCGTCAGACAAGGACCATGATCGAAACGTTGCTGGACTTTGGTAATGGCCGGTTCGTCGCCCACGGCTGCAATACGACGCTTGACCAGGGCATTCAATAAAGTGGATTTGCCCACGTTGGGAATACCCATGATCAGGATGCGCAATGGCTTTAGAGTGCCATCGCGATGTGGCGCGAGTGCCTGGCACAATTTGGGCAGTTTGGCCACTTCAGCGGATTTCTTGCAGGAGACCGCCACCGCTTTGACTCCCGGCTGCCCGTTATACAGTCCAAGCCAGTCTTTTGTGACTGCCGGGTCGGCCAGATCGGCTTTGTTGAGCAATTTCAGGCAAGGTCGCTGACGTTGCAGACGCAACTCGCGAATCATCGGATTGCTGCTAGCTTCAGGCAGTCGCGCATCGACAACTTCGAGCACCACATCGGTAGTCGCCATGGTCTCCGCGGCTTTCTTGCGGGCCAGGGTCATGTGTCCGGGATACCATTGAATCGACATGGGTCAGGCGCTATGAGTAGGGTTCCAGATCGGTCTAGACCGGCCTTGATGAACGAACCGCCCATGATAACAAGTGCCGAACAACTGGGCTATTGTCATCGGGATTTTTCATCGAGATGCTCCGACATCTGGCTCCGACACCAGGCTTGTGCCTCACGAACACCAGGTCTATATTTGATGGGTCTGCATCGGCTTATTCCTTGAATCCAAGAAAGCGACTGAAATGCGCGCGATGATGCTTGATCGGCCCGGATCGATATTGCGTTTGGTCGATATGCCATTACCCGTGGTGAGGTCCGACAATCTTCTGATCAAGGTGGAAGCCTGCGGTGTTTGTCGCACCGACTTGCACTTGGTCGACGGCGAATTGGCTTCACCCTTGTTGCCCATCATTCCCGGTCATGAGATCGTGGGGCGCGTTGCGGCCATAGGCAGCGGCGTCGAAGGTTTTGCCGTTGGCCAGCGTGTGGGTGTGCCCTGGCTGGGATGGACTTGCGGCAAGTGCCATTTTTGTTCCGATGGCCGCGAAAATCTCTGCGATGAAGCACGCTTTACCGGTTATCAGATTCATGGGGGTTATGCCGAACATACGGTTGCTGATGCGCGCTTTTGCTTCCCGCTGGAAGATGCGGTCGATGCCGTTCAATTGGCGCCGCTGCTATGCGCAGGGCTGATCGGTTACCGCGCTTTGCGTCTCGCCGGCGATGCACGTCGAATTGGTATTTACGGCTTCGGCGCCGCGGCGCATATCATTGCCCAGGTTCTGAGGTTTCAGGGCAAGGAATTTTATGCATTCACCCGTCCCGGTGACCATCAAAGCCAGGAATTTGCCCGCCAGCTTGGCGCTGCCTGGGCCGGCAGCAGTGAAGAGAGTCCACCGCATCGACTGGATGCAGCATTGATTTTTGCTCCTGTCGGCGCATTGGTGCCCGCAGCCTTGAAAGTGCTTGAAAAGGGCGGGTGCGTTGTTTGCGCTGGAATTCATATGAGCGACATTCCTGCCTTTCCTTACGCGATGCTTTGGGGCGAGCGGCAGATCCGTTCCGTAGCCAACCTGACGCGCCAGGATGGCACGGAATTTCTGCGGCTCGCCTCTCAGCTACCGATACACTCCGAAGTCCGCAGTTTTTCTCTGGTGCACGCCAATGAAGCCTTGCGGCAATTGCGGCACGGAGAGTTTCAGGGCGCTGCTGTGCTGGCCATCGACCCATGAATCCTGCAGAATCAAACTGCAGTCAGGTCACCCAGACGCTTGCCGGATTGATTCTTAGGTTGATGCTGTCGCGCGGGATGACCGACTGAATCTTGAATTCCTGGCGTGCGGTATCGCGGCGGATGGGTTTTTGTTCAGGCGTCCCCCGAGAATTGGTCAAGCTCAGAACCAGCGGCGTATGGGCATTGCTGGAGCGCTTGAAGACGATGCCGACTTCTCCGTTGGCCAGTTTGACTACCGAGCCGGGCGGATATATGCCGACTTCCTTGATAAGAACTGCAATGAATGGATTGTCGGTGGTCATGCCGGGATCGGTGAATAGCACTCGGGCCGCCTGAGCACCGTTCATCTGCTTGCGGTTTTTGCGCGGACTAATCTTGGCGCTGAAAACATCGGCAGTGCGCAATAGAGTCGCTTCCTCGCTGACTTCCTTAATGCCATTGGGATAACCGGTTCCCAGCGGGGTTTCGTGGTGTTCATGCACTGCCCGCAGCCAAATTGAATCGTTGACGCCAGCTTTGGAAAGAATTTCCAGACTTGCTTCCGGATGATGCCTGATATCCAGCCTTTGATTTGGTGTCAGCGGATCCATCTGTTCCGCAAGTTTTTGCTGCATATCCACAGTAGAGATATTCATCGTGAGCGCTGCGCAAACGACGCTGGTGCGGCGCGCAGGATCCCAGTCGAGCCGGATCGCCACCATATCGCACAACAGCGCGGCATGCAGACAATGCACCAGCGAATAACGGTTCTGTTCCTGCAGCAGAATCATTGCGGCAAGAGCAGCATCCTTGCTGCGCTCCGTTAAAACCTGGATCAGTTCGACGATCTCGTGCACCTTGCCTGGAAGATCATTGCTGCTGCTGTAATTGCGCAACAATTGCCCCAGTTTCGCGACGATGTCATCCCATAGTTCGAATGGTTCGTGGCGTTGCGGGGCTGAGACAGGAGACAGGACAGGCTTGACGATGTTCGTCGCATTGACGAACATGCCGCGATCCATCAGCGAATCGAGCTGCTTCTGGTTGTCTATGACAAAGCCCTTGCGCAGCAGAAGCTGCCCTGCATCGTCGTAGACATCCCACGGCAGAGGGATGCCACAAACAGCGTGCCCTATACCCAATTTCTGCATAAGAGCAACTCAGGTTCGTTCAAAAATGCCTGCCGCACCCATGCCCGTGCCGACGCACATGGTCACCATGCCGTATTTGAGCTTTCTCCGGCGCAAGGCGTGAATGACGGTCGCAGAGCGAATTGCGCCGGTTGCGCCAAGCGGATGTCCCAGCGCGATGGCGCCGCCCATGGGGTTGACCTTGGCCGGGTCGAGGCCGAGATCCTGGATCACGGCAAGCGACTGGGCCGCGAAGGCTTCGTTCAGTTCGAACCAGTCGATCTGTTCCTGAGTGATGCCAGCTGCGCGGCAGGCAACGGGAATGGCTTCCTTCGGCCCGATTCCCATGATTTCAGGGGGCACTCCACGGACAGCAAAGGAGACAAATCGCGCCAGGGGCGTCAGGTTGAACTGCTTGAGAATTTTCTCGCTGACCAGGATGAGCGCTCCAGCGCCGTCGGAATTCTGCGAACTGTTGCCGGCCGTGACCGATCCTTTGGCAGCAAATACTGGTTTCAGTTTGGCCAGAGCGGCCAGATTGGTATCCGATCGTGCGCCTTCGTCCTGGCTGACAGTGCGGGTTGCGGTGTCAATTTTGCCAGTCGCCAGATTGGGGAAATGCTCGGTGATCTCGACGGCAGTCGTCTCATCCCTGAACTCACCAGCCTGCTGAGCGGCAATCGCTTTCTGATGTGATTCGACAGCGAATTGATCTTGG
>JBAYVV010000160.1:0-9384 GCA_041674465.1 Sterolibacterium sp. | reverse complement strand
GTGGTGGGTGGAACTTCGCGTACGTAAGGTCTGCGGCTCATTTTTTCACCCATGACATAAAGTGCTCGAGATACCAGTCAACCGTGCTGGCGGCTTTCACCTGCTGCAGGGCCGCCGCCGGATCGACATGCTTCGGGCAGACTTCGGAGCAGGCACCGACGAAAGTGCATTCCCAGACACCTTCGTTGGTGGCGATTTCCTCCTGCCGCTCGTCGCGTCCGCCGTCACGCGAGTCGATGTTGTAGCGATGCGCCAGTGAAATCGCCGCCGGGCCGATGAACTTCGGCTGCAGGCCATACTCGGGGCAGGCGGCATAGCAAAGCATGCAATTGATGCACATGGCGAACTGGCGATAGCGCTTGAGTTGCGCTGGCGTCTGCTTGTATTCGCCTTCGGTCGGCACGCGCTTGTTGCCCGGAATCAGATACGGCTTGACGCGCTTGAGCTTATTAATGAAATCGTCGGCAACCGTCACCAGGTCGCGCTCGATCGGAAAATGGCTGAGCGGTTCGACGCGGATCTTGTCCGGATAATCGCGCAGCATCGCCTTGCAGGCCAGCTTCGGCTCGCCGTTGATCATCATGCCGCAACTGCCGCAGACCTGCATGTGGCAGGACCAGCGGTAGGCCAGTGTCGGATCGAGGTTGTCCTTGAGATAGTTGAGCGCGTCGAGCACGCACCATTCGTTGATGCAAGGCACCGAATAGTTCCGGAATTTTGGCTCCTGATCAGTCTCGGGGTTGTAACGCAGCACCTCGAGCTCGATTTGCCGGGCGGCCAGTCTGTTGTCACTCATTTCTTCGCTCCAGAATAATCGCGCACACCCGGTGGGGACTTGGTTATGACGACATCGCGATAGTCGATGCGCGGCGACTCCTGGCCATTGAAGTAGGCCATCGAATGCTTGAGATACTTGACGTCGTCACGCGCCGTGTAGTCAAGGCGCTGATGCGCGCCACGCGATTCCTTGCGCTCGCGGCCACTCACCGCCACCGCTTCGGCGCAGTCGAGCATGTTGCCCAGTTCCAGCGCGGTCAGCAGATCGGTGTTGTACACGTTGGTCTTGTCGTGCAACGCGACATCCTTGTACCGGCGGCGCAATTCGGAAATTTTCTTGCTGGTCTCTTCCAGGCCCTCCTGGGTGCGATAGATGCCGCAGCCCTCTTCCATGGTGTCGGTCATTTCCTTGCGCAGACCGGCGATCGATTCCTTGCCCTGATTGCGCATGAACAGTTCGCGGATTCTCGCTTGCGAAGCATCGGCCTGGGCAGCCAGGGCGGTTTCGTTGCTGGACTTGGCGCCACCGACATATTCCGCAGCAGATAGTCCGGCACGACGACCGAAGACCAGAATTTCCACCAGAGAGTTGGAACCGAGCCGGTTGGCGCCGTTGATGCTGACGCAGGCGCATTCACCGGCCGCGAACAAACCTGGCAGCGATGTTGCCGCCTTGGTATCGGTATGGATGCCGCCCATCATGTAGTGCACGACCGGGCGGATCGGCACCATCTCCTTGACCGGGTCCATGCCCAGATAACTGATGCAGATGTCACGCACGAAAGGCAGGCGTTCGTCGATTTTCTTTTCGCCAAGATGGCGCATGTCGAGCCAGACGCAGTCGCCCCAATCGGTCTTGACGGCGCGACCCTTCTGTATCTCGCCCCAAATGGCCTGGCTGACGCGGTCGCGCGGTCCCAGTTCCATGGTCTTGAGCACCGGCTGGCCCTTGGGCGTCTCCGGTCCCATGCCGTAGTCTTGCAGGAAGCGGTAGTTGTCCTTGTTGAGCAGCACGCCCCCCTCGCCGCGGCAGGCTTCCGTCAACAGCGTGCCGGTATTCGGCAGGCCGGTCGGATGGTATTGCACGAACTCCATGTCCTTGAGCGGCACACCGGCGCGGTACGCGAGCGCCATGCCGTCGCCGGTCTTGATGGCGCCGTTGGTATTGAAAGGGAACATGCGCCCGGCGCCGCCGCCAGCGATGATCACCGCCTTGGCATTAAAGCGGCGCATCTGGCCGCTGCGCATTTCGATCGCGGTCAAACCCTGGCAACGGCCTTCGTCGACCAGCAGGTCGGTGGCAAAGTACTCGTCGTAACGCTCGATCTTCGGGAACTGCAGCGAAGTCTGGAACAGGGTGTGCAGGATATGGAAACCCGACTTGTCGGCAGCAAACCAGGTGCGCTTGATTTTCATGCCGCCAAATGGCCGCACGGCCACCGAACCATCCGGCTCGCGGTTCCAGGGGCAGCCCCAGTGCTCGAGTTGCAGCAGTTCCTTGGGTGCTTCGTGAATGTGGTACTCAACAGCATCCTGGTCGCAGAGCCAGTCGCCACCGCCCACCGTATCGTGGAAATGCTGATCGAAACTGTCGTCGGGCTTGATGACCCCGGCAGCGCCGCCCTCCGCCGCGCAGGTATGGCTGCGCATCGGGTAGACCTTCGAGATCAGGGCAATGCGCAGATTCGGCGCTTCCTGCGCCAATGCGATGGCGGCGCGCAAACCTGCCCCTCCCGCCCCGATAATGGCTACATCCGTTTGTATCGTTTCCATCACTTCTCCTCAGGACGTACAGGGGAAAAACGGCACCGGAGCGCCTACCCCTGCACCTATATCAACTCTTGAACATGCAACATGCCGTGATCTGGTCAGGGTTTGACCGCACGATGGAACCCGATCATGCCAGCCATGATCGTCTTGGCGGACACGTCACGAAACTTCGATTCCTGCAGCACCTGGGACAGTTCCTCAACCGAATAAAACATGTCAAGCGCATCGATGAAATACTGCTTGCAGTTGTTGGCGACCGGGCCGCTGCGGAATATCAGTGCGGTGAAAGACAGGCAGAAGCGCAAATAGATGTAATACAGCTTTTTGACGATCGGGTTGGCCGGGCGCAGCATATCGCAGTGATGGAAACGCCCACCCGGCTTGAGAACACGATGGATCTCGGCGAACACCTCGCGGATGCGCAAGTGACGCGATGCGTACTGCAACGTGACCACATCGAAATGGTTGTCCGGAAACGGCAGGGAATGCACATCGCCAATGGTGCTGTTGATATGGAAGCCCAAAGCCTCTGCGCGCTGCCTGCCGACTTCCTGCATCGCAGCGCTGCGATCCATCGCATGCGCCTTGAGGGTCGGTTCGCGTTTTAACAGCGCAATGCCGACAGCGTTGGTCCCGCCACAAACGTCCAGATTGCGCTCGTTCGGATGCAACTCAATGGTGCTCATGAATTTGCCGAGTATCCTGTTCCACAGGCCCAGGCTGGCGACCAGATTGGCGCGATCGTAATAGGTCGCGACATCGGCGAACACATCATTGAGTTCCAGGGACCAAACTTTGCTGAAACGTTCTGAACGGCTCTGTTCGCGAAGTGCAAGTGGCGGCGGTGGACTCATAGGTTTGGATCACTCCTGTGATTGTCAGGTCCTGATCAGGACAGTACCTAAGCTTTAATGTTAACTTCGGGTGTCAAGCAGCAGTTTGATATAGGTCAATCAGGTCGGTGCTCTGACCCATTCGTGCTAACGCGATTACTTGGGAATGTCCTTGGCCTTTGAATCTCCTGGCAGCGGTGCCGGCGCAGGTGCCTCCGTCGTAGCCGGTGCACTGGGAACCGGCACTTCAGTCTTGACTGTATCCATCACACTGACCGGGCCTTTGACCCGGTTGGTCGCCAGATAACTCAGGCTGAGGCTGGTGAGAAAAAATATCGCCGCGAGAATTCCGGTTGTGCGCGACATGAAGTTGGCCGAGCCGGAAGCGCCGAACAGACTGCCGGAAGCGCCGCTACCGAAAGCAGCCCCCATGTCTGCGCCTTTGCCGTGCTGGATCAGCACCAGTCCGATGACCGCCAGGCCAATCAGGATATGCAAAGAGAGCAATATTGAAAACATCATACTGTCCATACCAGGTTCCTTTCAGAATAAGTTCAAGCAGCGCGACAGATCGCGAGGAAATCCTCAGCCACCAGGGATGCGCCGCCAATCAGCCCGCCGTCGATATCCGGCATGGCGAACAACTCCTGCGCATTGCTGGCCTTGACGCTGCCGCCGTAAAGAATTTGCACATTCTGCGCGACATTCGCGTCGCAGCCGGCAACGCGGGCGCGAATCAGCGCATGTACCTCTTGCGCCTGCTGCGGACTCGCCGTCTTGCCTGTCCCGATCGCCCACACCGGCTCATAGGCCAGGACGGCACGCTGCAGTGCCGCCACGCCAGAACGGGCGATAACCGCATCGAGTTGCCGCGTGACCACCGCTCCGGTGATGCCCGCTTCACGTTCCGCCAGGGTTTCGCCCACGCAAAGGATGGGCGTCAGCCCGGCCTTCAAGGCCGCGGCGAATTTCGCCGCAACCACGGCGTCGCTTTCACCATAGAGCGCACGACGCTCGGAGTGCCCCACCAAAACATAGCGACAGGCAAACTCCACCAGCATCGCCACGGATACTTCGCCGGTATAGGCACCTTGGGCATGCTCGGAGACATTCTGCGCCCCCCAGGCCACCCGGCTGCCTGCCAGCACACTCTGTGCCTGCGCCAGATAGGGAAAGGGAACGCAGACGGCGCAAGCCGAAGCAAATCCGGCCGCCGCTTCCTTGACACGCGTCAGCAGCGTGAGATTGGCCGCGAAATTGCCATGCATCTTCCAGTTGCCTGCGACAAGCTTGGTGCGCATGAATGAGTGGGTTCCGTGGAAAAAACCCTAGGATTATAGCGATGTGCGCCTCCCCGGGTCAAACGAACGTTTATTCATCAGGCACTTCAATGACGCTCTTCTTGGTTATATCGGCCTCGTCCCCTCCTCGTCCCCTCCTCGTCCCCTCCTCGTCCCCGCCTCGTCCTTGTATTGGCCAGGCCGTACCTTTATGCTTCTGACCATGCCATCAGCAATAGACCGAAAACGCCGCCGCACCCTGCTCCAGGCCTGGAGTGGTGCTGCGTTGCTGGGGGGAACGGGGATTACCGGCCTCATCGGCAGAGCGCTGGCCGATGGCCCTGTACCGGCAATTCAGGGAATCCGCCGCCTCAGCGGCACAGTCACGATCAACGGCATGGCAGCGCAACCGGGCATGCCGGTCCGGCATGGCGACCACATCGCCACAGGGGGCAACAGCGAGGTCGTGTATGTGGTCGGTCAGGACGCCTTCCTCCAGCGCGGACAGACCAGCGTGAGCTTCGCCGACAACGCCGCTGGCATCCTGCGTGTCATCAGCGGCAAATTGCTGTCGGTGTTCGGCAAGGGAGAGAGAAACCTCGTGACCCCCACCGCGACCATCGGCATTCGCGGCACCGCTTGCTATATCGAGGCGGAAGCGGAGCGCGTGTATTTCTGTCTGTGCTACGGCGAAGCCGATCTGGTGCCATCCGCAGCGCCGGCCGAACGCGAACTGATCCGCACCTCCCACCATGATCATCCGATATATATCCACAACGACATGAAAATGCCGAAGATGATGGTACCGGCCGATGTCATCAACCACACCGACGCCGAACTCATCCTGCTGGAAAGCCTGGTCGGTCGCGTGCCGCCGTTCGACGCCAACCCGTCCCACTATTCCATCTCGAATTAGCTCTCAGCGCACAGCCAGCCGCCATAACGAAGTGCGTTCCGCCGCGCGTGCGGCATGCAGGGGATCGGTGCGATCCGCACTGCGCGGATGGTGCGGCCGGGTTTCCGACCGGCCGACTACTTTCAGGCCGGCGTGATCGATCAACTCGAGCAACTGGGCGCGCGTTCTCAATCCCAGATGTTCGGCCAGATCGGAAAGGATCAGCCAGCCTTCCCCGCCAGGCTGCAGATGCGCCACCAGTCCTGCAAGAAAACCCCGCAACATGATGCCGTCAGGATCATAAACCGCACGCTCGAGCGTCGAACTCGGTCGTGCCGGGATCCAGGGCGGATTGCACACCACCAGCGGCGCCCTGCCTTCGGGAAAAAGGTCGGCCTGAATCACCTCAACGCTGTCCTGCATGCCGAGCCGAGTAATGTTTTCTCGTGCGCATTCGAGCGCGCGCGCGTCGAGGTCAGTCGCAATGACCCGCGCCACACCGCGTCGGGCCAGCAGTGCAGCAAGTACGCCGGTGCCCGTACCGATATCGAAGGCCAACACCTTGCCGGGCAAACTCGCCGCCGCCACCAGATCCACATATTCGCTGCGTATCGGTGCGAACACACCGTAGTGCGGGTGGATGCGCTCGCCCAGCGCGGGAACCTCGACACCTTTTTTGCGCCATTCGTGCGCGCCAATCACGCCGAGCAGCTCGCGCAAGGCGACGACGTAGGGAACGTCACCCGCGCCATAGGCCTCGCTGCAAGCCTGCAGCACATCGGGCGCACGACGCAAGGGCAACTGATGATTTTCTGCGAAGGGCAACAAAATCATGGCCAGCGTTCGCGCCCGCTGCGACTGCGCCTGGCGATGCCAATTGAATCGTTCAAGCGGCGTGGCGGCGCCCTTGAGCCGCTTGTCGGGCCTGCGCTCGGCACGCCGCCCCAGCGCCAGCAACAACTGCCGCGCATTCTGGAAATCGCCGCGCCACAGCAGCGCCGTCCCTTCGCAGGCCAGGCGATAGGCGGCATCGGCCGTGGTGCGGTCATCGGCAATCACCACTCGCTTGGGTGGCGCCAATCCACTCTCGGAACGCCACAGTGCCGAGTGCAGCTGGTCTGCCTCGCGCCACTCGATGCGCGGAAGAGCATCCTGCGCGGCCTGGTTAAGTTGCATCAGAACACGCCGAGGGCCAGCCCCGCCGCCAGCGTCATGCCCATGTCCCGGCACGCCTGCAAATCCTTCGGGCTGATCTGCTTCGGGCGCAAAATTTCCTCCGGAGTCTGGGCATGGGTACACACAATCAAGGCAGGGGCGACCGGTTTCAGCCGCCATCCCGTGGCGATGCGCTCGATTTGCCGCGCCGCATTCCGGCCGTCGCTGCCGGCGCAGATCAAGGCGGCGTAAGGACGGCCGTTGAGCCGCTCAAGCGCCGCATAATAGGTTCGGTCAAAAAAATCCTTGAGCTGGCCGCTGATCGCCGCCAGGTTTTCCGGCGTCGCAAACAGATAACCATCTGCGTCAATCAGATCCTCTGCTGCCGCTTCGGCGGCATGGCACAACCGCACCTGCACTGCCGTTTCCTCTGCCGCGCCGTCCGCAGCCGCCTGCGCCATCTGCAGTGTTCCGCCGGTCATCGTGTGATAAACAATCAACAGTGTCTTCATTCTGGCAGGACCGTTCGGCCCGGCGTCAAGCGACTGAAAGGAGCGAGAACCGTTCGAACGACGAGCGCTGCGCGGTTTGAGCGCGCAGCGCCCGTGAGGACTGCCGAGTTGGGTACGCGTTAGTGAGGTTGCTCAATTTGGATTCTTTTTGAATTCTATTTTTCCATTACGAATGGCGTCGATAAGCTTTCCGACGTTTTCATCATTTGGCTTGCGACGCTTGTATTCCTCGAGATTTTCTAGTGCTCTTTTCTTGTCGCCAAGGGTCAAATAGGTCATCCCGATTGCGTATGCCGCATCTACCACACCAACCGCCAAAGCCTTTTCAAGATAGGGGAGCGCCTCTTTCGGTTTGCTTGAACCTGCCAAGAACGTTCCGTACATGAAGTTGCCCCGCGGATCAGAAGGTGCTGCCGATAACAGTCTTTGGAAAATCAATGACGCCTTTTCGCCTGATCCTGCGATGCTTAGATTGTATCCAATACTGTTCAGGAAGCCCGCACGCACGAGTAAGTCCGGGTTTGGCGCTGGCATATTTATCAATATATCGAGCATGCCGGACAACATCTTTACGTCCTTGATTGCGCGTTGCTGATCCTGTGGACTATCGAAGTTCGGTGGATAATTTTTCGCGTGAAGGGCCAAGTCGTTGAGCATTTGATCAAGATACGTAGTGTCGAATCCGTATTTTTTCCCTGTTGGACTCTCCGAAACAGTGGTCAGGCGCTTCGGATCATAGTTGCCATACTCTTTGGCATGTGAAAGAGAGATGTTGAGAAGCAGTGCAAGTGCAAGTAAATAGTGACGCATGATGATCAGTACCTGACGTTTGAAATCCCTCGCGCTGCGCGGCTTAAGCGCGTAGCGCCCAGCGACCGAAGGGAGTGAGGCTGAGTAATGGGGTTAGGCACCGGGACTCCCGCCGATGGTTCTGAGTACGCCATTGAGCGTGACCGTTCCAAACGGCCAAGCCTGGGCAAGCCAACGATGCAGAAGTGACTCAAGTTCGGCCTCGAGCCCAGTCGCCAGTTCGCTTTGCCTTGCCCAGTACCAGACGTCGGCGTCGGTTCCGTCTTGGTGAGGTGGATCGATATAGACGCAGCCAAGGAGGCGTCCTTCATCCAGAGACATGACTGCATAGTCAAAGGAGGAGCGTAGTTGAAATTCCTTCTGATGCCAGCCGAGGTCGACGATGTTTTGCTCGATCGTCATGTCCTCGCTCGGCCATCCCCAAATCACCCCGAATCTGGACCACAGATGCTCGCGGCTGGACATGACGGCGTCGTAGTCCTTGAACGCGTCGTGGATCGTGATCGAGCGCATTCGGAAGCGTTCGGTCTCGACGACTGCGGGGACTTGAAACTCTGGTGGCAGGAAGGGCATGGCTATTCAGGGGTCTAATGAAAGTCAGGGGCGTTGCGCGGCATTATCGCGCAGCGTCACCTGCACCGACGGGTTATGCGGCGCGCTCAAGCGGAACCTCCCAGCCGGGGAATACGAGTACGGCGGGATGGCACTTGAGAGCACGGGCGAAAACCTTCGCACGCTCGACACCCAAATTTACTCGACCGTTCTCAATGGCAGAGATTGTTGCTTGCGGAATGCCTGTGAGTTCGGACAGTTGGCTTTGGCTCAGTTCTTGAAGTTCGCGCAGAATACGGACAGACTCCCCCACCGAGACCTCAACTCGCTTTTTCGCAGGGCGAAACTCTTTCATTTCATGGCCTCCTGTAATCGTGGGCAGTGACATGGACAACTTGGATCTGCAAAACGTTAGCGACAACTCGGTAAATCACTCGCCACTGAAGCCCGAGCCGAGAAGAACGATGCCCCTTCCACTCACCAGACAACGTTTCGTCGTGAAACCCCTTGATGGCCCGCAAACCTTGCGGCCCGGAAAGCCTGGCAATGTCTTTCCATTTCTCGTAATGCTTGAGAACCTCGATAGGAACTGAGCCAGAAAGTTGTTTGTCGACACGACGGTGCTCTTCAATTCGCCACATGCCACATTATGTATATACCACCTATGGTATGTCAAGAGGGACGGGCTTGCGACGTATAATCGGGATAGGAAGAAGCCTCGCGGCCCCTCCCTCCCACACCACCGGACGTACGGGTCACGTATCCGGCGGTTCGATGAATTGAATTCCTACCGTAGTGGT
>JBAYVV010000159.1:0-9435 GCA_041674465.1 Sterolibacterium sp. | reverse complement strand
GCCAGTGCCACCCCGAGGGCGGCCAGTGCCATGCCGACCAATGCCGGGGCGTCGAGTTGTTCGCCGAATACTGCCCAGGCCAGCAAGGCCGTGGTTGGCGGTGTGAGGTAAAACAACGCCGAAACCCGCGTCGCCGCGCCGTGCCGAATCAACTGATGCAGTAGCGAGATGGCGCCGAGCGAGAGCACCAGGACCAGCCACCCCAGTGCGAAAATGAAGTTTCGGTTCCAGGTGATCTGCATGGTTTCGAACATCAGCATGAAAGGCAGGAACACCAGGCCGGCGGCGACAAACTGCACCAGGGAACCGGTCCACAGATCCATCTGGCCGCAGAAGCGCTTTTGATAAATCGTGCCGCAGGTAATGCTGAGCAGGGCCAGCACGGTCAGCGACATGCCGCCAAAGCTGAGGCCAGCCAGCGCGAGTTTGCCCGAGAGCACCAGTGCCACGCCGACAAAGCCAAGCAGAAGGCCGATCCATTGTTTCAGGCCGACCTGCTCGCCGAGCAATTTGCCGCCCAGCATGGCCGTCAGCAAGGGCTGCATGCCGACGATCAGGGCAACCAGTCCGGCAGGCATGCCGCGATGGATGGCGCCAAAGACCCCGCCCAGATAGCCGCCATGCAAAAACACGCCGGCAACGGCGATATGCAGCGCCTGGCGCGGATTCTTCGGCCATGGCCGGCGCAATGCCAGCGCCAGGCTGAGCAACAGCGTGCAGACAACAATGAAGCGCATTTCGAGGAAGGTCAGCGGTTCGGCGTAGGGCAAACCCAGCTTGGCGCCGATGAAGCCGGTGCTCCAGAGCAGCACGAAGATGCCGGGCGCGGCATGCTCAAAAAAACTGAACCCCGCTTTAGCCATGGATTCCGGCACCCAAGCGGAAGATTATGCGGTGCAATATATTTACCGCAGATACAGGCCAAGCAAAGTTAATAAAAATAGCTAATATCATGTTATTAATATAATTAAATTATTTTAAAATTAATTGGTGCATCGCACAAAAAAGCTTGACATCCCCTAAGTCACCTCTATAATACGATTCATGACGCACCGCAGCAATCAACCCTGCAATTAACCTTGGTGCCGGAAATTTTGATCAACCAATTCAGGAGAAACCCCATGTTTGCTACCCCCGAACAATTTGCCAACACCAACAAATCCAGTGTCGAAGCCCTCTTGACCCTGGCCAACACTGCCTTTGCCAGCGCCGAGCGCCTCGCCGCCCTGAACCTTAACACGGCCCGCAGCCTGCTGGAGGACAGCGTTTCCTCCGCCAAGACGCTGCTCGGGGTCAAGGACATTCAGGGTTTCGTTTCCCTGCAAACCACACTGGCCCAGCCGGCTGTCGAGAAGGCAGTTGCCTACTCGCGCAGCATCTACGAAATTGCTACCCAGACCCAGGAAGAAGTTTCCAAGATCGTCGAGTCGCAGTTCGCCGAGACCAACCGCAACGTCGCATCGGCCCTGGACAAGGTTGCCAAGAACGCCCCAGCTGGTTCCGATGTGGCCGTCGCTGCCGTGAAGTCGGCGATTGCCGCTGCCAACTCTGCCTACGACAGCATGACCAAGGCTGCCAAGCAGGTCGCCGAAATCACTGAAGCCAATGTCGCCGCTGCCACCAGCGCTACAGTCAAAGCTGTCGGCACCGCCAGCAACGCCGCCAAGGTGCGCAAGGCTGCCTGATTTATCGCTGAGTTACCGCTGAGTTACCAAATTGTCTCCTCCTCCAGCTATCTAAGGCTGGATTTACCCCGGCCTAGCGCCGGGGTTTTTTTTGTGCGCCCTGAGGAATCAGCGCTGCCATGCTTTCTGCAGACGCTTCACAGATACCGGCGTCGGGGTTCGCAGTTCCTGCGCGAACAAGGCAACCCGCAGCTCCTCCAGCAACCAGCGGAATTCTTCGAGGAAGGCGTCACTGACGCTGGCTTTTTGCCGTGAGGCGAATTCGCGTTGCCAGGGCTTGGCCAGGATCTGCCATTCCCCCATCAGCCGTGCGTCGCGCGTCGGATCGTTGCGTAACTTGTCCAGTCTCAGCGTTGCCGCCTTGAGATAGCGCGGGAAGTGTTGCAAGCGTTCGAACGGCGTGTCGAGCATGAAGCCTTTGCTCAGCAGCTCAGCACACTGTGCCGTGATATCCGCTGCGGTCGCGGGGAAAGCCTTGGCGATGCCCGCAATCTTCTTCTGCAGGACGGCGTACTCATTGACGACACCGCCGAGCAGACGCAGGTATTCCTGCGCCACCAGGCTGATGCGAGGTCGTGCGGCCAGCAGGCGCGCCTCGAATTCGGTGGCATCGAGCGGCAGGGGCGACATCATGCAACTCCGCTCCAGCGCTGCTGCGATCAATTGCGTGCGCAGTTCCTGTTCGCTCCCAAGTGCAATGAACTGCAGCGCCATGCGGCGCAATTCGGCACTTGCCAGGAGATTTTTGTCGAGATATTTGATTTGCTCGCGCAAGGCCAGGGAGAACAGGCGGCGCAGGCCGGCACGATGCTGGGTTTGGGCTTTCCGCGGCGTGTCGAAAATGCGCAGCGCGACGCTGTCGCCTTCATCCACCAATGCTGGAAAGCCAATCACGTTGCGGCCGGCGACGATGATTTCCTGCAGCTCGGGCAATTCGCCAAAGGACCACGTGGTCAGACCGGTCAGCGTGCTCTCTGCTTCTGGCGTGGATGGCGCGGCGGTCGCAAAGCTCTGCTCGACCCGGTCCTTGAATTGGTCGCGCAGTTCGGCGAGCGAGCGCGACATGCCGAGCGTGGCGCCGTGCTCGTCGAGGAGACGAAAATTCATCAGCAGGTGAGGTCGTAATTCGGCCGGGCGGAAGGCGTCGAGCGGCAATTTCAGCGCCAGTTGTTCTTCGACGGCGCGGGTCAGCGCAACCAGCAACGGCTCCGTGTTGTCGTGTGGCTTGTCGCAGAATGACGTGGCAAAGGCATCGAGCGGTTGCAGACGCTGGCGGTATTTTTGCGGCAATGTCTTGAGCATTGCCACGGCCTTTTCCTTGAGCAGGCCCGGTACCAGCCACTCGCAGCGCTGCGCCGGAATCTGGTTGAGTTGCGGCAGCGGCAATGCCAGGGTGATGCCGTCGTCGGCGGCGCCGGGATCGTGGTGGTAGGCCAGGCGGAGTTCCTGGCCGTGCAGATCGAAGGCATGCGGGAAGGCGTCGGTGGTAATTCCGGCCGCCTCATGGCGCATGAGTTGATCCCGGGAAAGGAACAGCAGTTTGGGATCATTGCGTTCAGCCTTCTTGCGCCAGGCTTCGAATGCTGCCAGCGAGGTGATATCGTCCGGCAGCTTGCTGTCGTAAAAGGCGTGGATCAATTCATCATCGACCAGCACATCGGGGCGGCGTGACTTGTGTTCGAGTCCCTCGATTTCCGCAATCAGTTTGCGGTTGTGCTGAAAGAATTGCGCATGCCGCGCAAACTCGTCGGACACTTCGCCATTCACCAGCGCCTCGCGGATCAACAGCTCGCGTGCCAAAACGCGGTCCGTCGTTGCATCGCCGGGTTTGCCGAAAGTGACGCGGCGTTTTGCGTAAAGCAGCAGTCCGTGCAAGGTGGCGCGCTGCCAGGCGGCGACCTGGCCGGAGCGCTTCTCCCAATGCGGCTCATACACGTGCAGTCTGACCAGATGGGCGCCGACGTGTTCTAGCCACTCCGGTTCGATTTTCGCCACGCAGCGCGCGAACAGTCGCGAGGTTTCCACCAGTTCCGCCGCCATGATCCAGCGCCCGGCCTTCTTGATCAGCGTCGAGCCGGGATGGATGTGAAACTTTATGCCGCGCGCGCCGAGGTAGTGTCCCTCATCCTCGCTCTTCAATCCGATGTGGCCGAGCAGGCCACTCAACAGGGCCTGGTGGATCGCGTCGTAGCCGGCCGGTTCCTGATTTTCATGCCAACCATGTTCGGTGCACAAGGCATGCAGCTGGCCATGGATGTCGCGCCATTCGCGCAAGCGCAGCCAGGAAATGAAATTCTGCCGGCACCATTGCTTCTGCTTTGACGAAGACTCGTGTTTCCAGATCTGATCTGCAGCTTGCCAGAGTTTGAGATAGGAGAGGAACTCGGATTTCTCGTCCTTCCATTGCGCATGCGCCTGGTCGGCACTGCCAGATCTCTCCTGCGGACGTTCCCGTGCATCCGGCACCGACAGCGCCGCGGCAATCACCAGCACCTCGCGCAAGGCTTGCTGGTCGCGTGCGGCGAGAATCATGCGGCCGATTTTCGGATCGAGCGGCAGTTTTGCAAGTTCCTGGCCGATCCGGGTCAGTTCGCGCGTTTCGTCGACTGCGCCGAGTTCGCCGAGTAATTGATAGCCATCGGCAATCATCTTCGGCTGGGGCGCCTGCAGGAAGGGGAAGTCCTCGACATCGCCCAGCCGCAGCGCTTTCATGCGCAGAATCACGCCAGCCAGGGAGGAACGCAGGATCTCGGGCTCGGTGTAACGCGGCCGCTGGGCAAAATCATCTTCGGCGTAAAGGCGGTAGCAGATGCCGCTGGCCACCCGTCCGCAACGGCCGGCGCGCTGGCTGGCCGCCGCCTGGGCGATGGGCTCGACCTGCAATTGCTCGACCTTGTTGCGATGCGAATAGCGTTTGATGCGCGCCAGACCGGTATCGACGACATAGCGGATGCCGGGCACCGTCAGCGAAGTCTCGGCGACATTGGTCGCCAGCACGATGCGGCGTCCCTGGTGGGCCTGAAAGACGCGGCTCTGATCCTGCGCTGACTGGCGTGCGAACAGCGGCAGGATTTCCGTGCCGGGCCCGCCTTGGTGGCCGAGCGCGTGCTTGCGCAGGGCTTCGGCCGCCTCGCGGATTTCGCGCTCACCCGGCAGGAACACCAGTACATCGCCGGGTCCAGCCCGGTTTGCATCATCGACGGCATCGACAATGGCGTCGTTGAGGTCGCGCTCCTTGTCCGTCGCTTCGCTTTGAATCGGTCGCCAGCGCATCTCGATCGGGTAGAGGCGTCCCGAGACTTCGATGACAGGTGCCTGGTCGAAATGCTCCGAAAACATTTTTGCGTCGAGCGTGGCCGAGGTGACGATCACCTTGAGATCAGGCCGTTTGGGCAGCAACTGCTTGAGGAAACCGAGCAGAAAATCGATGTTCAGGCTGCGTTCGTGGGCTTCGTCAATGATGATGGTGTCGTAACCGCGCAGCAGCGGATCGCCCTGGGTTTCGGCAAGCAGGATGCCGTCGGTCATGAGCTTGATGTAGGTATCCGGCGTGACGCGATCGGTGAAGCGGATCTTGAAGCCGACCTGGCGGCCGGCTTCGCACTTGAGTTCCTGGGCGATGCGCGCAGCCGTGGCGCGTGCGGCGATGCGGCGCGGCTGGGTGTGGCCGATCAGGCCGGCACAGCCGCGCCCCAGTTCCAGGCAGATTTTTGGCAACTGCGTGGTCTTGCCTGAACCGGTCTCGCCGCAGACGATGACGACCCGGTTTTTCTCGATGGCGCGGGAAATTTCCTTGCGCCGCGCACTGATCGGCAGCGCCTCATCGTATGCAATGGCAGGCCGGGCCGCCATGCGGGCCGCAGCATCGAACTTCACTTGTTGAATTGCTGGATGGTGAATATGCCCAGGCCGGTCATCAACAGGGAGCCGAACAGGTGAGCGCTTGCCGCCAATACCGCCCAAGTGTATTGGGCGGTGCGGATCAGGGCCACCACTTCAGCAGAAAATGTGGAGAAAGTCGTCAGCGCCCCGAGAAAGCCAGTGACAAAAAACAGCCGCAGTTCGGGAGATAGCTCAACGTTGATATGGAACACTGCAACCGCGGCACCAATCAGATAGCCTCCCACCAGGTTGGCGGTCAGCGTACCGAGCGGCACCGTTTCAAACAGGGGATTGAGCCACAGTCCCAGCCCCCAGCGCAGCCAAGCGCCGAGCACGGCGCCGATAGCAATGGCAAGGGAGGCGGTCCATGTCATGGACGAGATTTTACGCCGAACCGGCGCTGTCTCCTTCAACTCGCCTCTGGAGTCCTGCAGCGCCTGCAAATGGGGTTGATTGACGTGCTATAACGTAGAACGTCATGTCTAATGGCACATCAACGAAATCGTCCTCGGCAAGCGCGCCATCAGCGCTGATACCGCCTTGCGTTTGGCCAAGGCGTTCGGAACTTTCGAGTCATTCTGGATGGGCTTGCAGGCGGATTACGACCTGGAACAGGCAAGAGCGGGAATGGCGACGGCGCTGAATCAGGTGCAGCGGCTGGCGGTGTAGAAGAGTTATTACCCTCACTGTTACCTCTACTATTGTCGGAGCGTCGCTTGGCTTCGTCTCTCGCGTGTCACCAACTCGCCAGCCTGCTGTTCCCACAACACTCTGCGGATCATATTTGCTTAATGTTGCGAAAGTTCTCGACCGATGCCTTCGATAAACTTTCTTAGACTCGGCGAGCGGGGTTCTTCAAGATTCAGGTGTGGCGAGATGCGTTCCGCCCAAACGTACTTGTCAGCGCCAGTCACCGTGGAAGGCGCGATACCCAAGGCTGTAGCCAACTCCTCCCATGCACCGACAATATCGTCCGGTGCGATACGGCGCAATTTTTGCGTCCGTGCTTTTGGGTAGGCAGTAGAAACTGCATTCATGTCGGCGATAAACCAGCTTTCTGTTTCCTCAATAGCCAGTCGGAACAGAACGCGGGGTGGTCGTTTGGGAAGCTGCGCTAGCATTGCGTTCAGTTGCGCCAGCAAATCGTGACACGGATCATTGTCCGCATCGATCAGCACTACAACGCAAGCGTCATCATCAAAATAAGACCAGCCTCTTAGTTTCGCCGGTAACAGATGCAGCAAAGTCTGCTGTTTTGGATCAGGCTCTCCCAGCAGATCATTGGGCAAGCCTCCACGCCCTTTGTGTTTGTGGATGCGGAAGTTGACGTTCTCTATCAAACCGAATCGTCGGGTAAGCACATTCTTGACCGCAGGTACATCTGAAGCACCCTCGACCAGAACCTCGAACCAGGTCATGGATTGCCGATCCCAAAATGGTTGCTGTACCAGAGGCTGCCCATCGGGATGCCCTCGGCAAACATTTCGCGCACTCCTTGCACATCGGCGGCACGCGTCAAATGACTGAAGCCGTCGGACCTCTTGTCAAGAATCCAAACCTCATCCGGCGTCAATGCATCGACGAAGTTCGGCGCATGCGTAGTAATCAGGATTTGCGGGCCGCGCGCTTTTGACGCATATTCCTTGAATTCCTGAGCGAGAGTTGCCAACAATTGATGATGTAATCCGTTTTCGGGTTCCTCAATACCAATCAGCGGTGCCGGGCTTGGATCCTCCATCAGCAAGAGATAGGCAAGCATCTTTAATGTGCCGTCGGACATGTCCTGTTGATAGAAAGGTTCGGTAAACCCTTTGGCATAAAATTCAAGCACGAGTCGGCGGTCTCTCTCCGGCGTGGCCTTGATGTCAATTATTCCCGGAATTTTTTCCGCGATTCGCGCTAACATTTGACGAAAGCCATTCGGGTTCTCGCGTTCAACAAACTGAAGATACCGCGAAAGGTTTTCGCCACTGCGATCAAGATGCGGATCGGCACCGGCTTGGCTTGGGTTACGCGCTAGTTCCGGAACAAAGTAAGAGAGGTACCAGCCGGATAAAAAGTCTCGAAAGGCGACTATGCGCTCGTGGTTGGCAAGCGTTCCCAGCGTGGCGATACCAAGAACCTGCCGATCCTTCATTTTGATTGGTACGCGCTCGGTTCCTTCCGTTTCAGCCGGTGCGCCTTTTCCGCTTCCGGTTCCCTGCTCAAATCCTTCCCTACCGGACCACGCGTAACCTTGTCCTTTGGTGAGTTCCAGAAAGGAATAAGGCTGGCCTTTGGTTTGTTCCTTGCGACGCTGACGGAGTCTTTCATAAACAACCTGTGCGCGTCCTTGTGCATCGCAGTCGATATGTAGCGAATAACTAATGGGTCTTGCTCCGAGGGCCTCCTTGTAACGAACTTCAAACTTGATCGGCTCTGTCGAACCCTGAGTTCGCATACGTTCAAAGCCACCGCGGTGAGGTTTATCGCATGCCGCCTCGACACCTTCCGCGAGGCAATCACCGAGAAACCCCAATGCATCCACCAAACTTGATTTGCCGGAGCCATTTGCACCAATGACTGTAACCAGTCTGGGAAGAGCGTCCTGCTTCCGATCATAGAGAGTCCTTCCCAGCGTCACATCATGCAACGCCCTGAAATTCTGAATCTGTATGCCCTCGAGAATAGCCATTCTCTCCACCTCCATGACACGCATCCACTCATTACTGCACTCTTCAATCACCGGGAATCCATACCTCCGGTTTCAGTTTCAACCGCTTCGCCCGGCGCACAAAGCCACGATCATCGAATGTGGCGAACTGGCTGCATGTCGCGCTGCATACCCAATGCAGCGCATCGGCGAAGTCGAGGCCCCGCCGATGGAGATCGATGGCGTCTTTCACCGCCTCCCAGCGTTCCACTGTCACATGGGGCATGCCGAGCAGATGTTCGACGGTCTGGCAAAAAGTATCTGGTTCAACTTCGTAGAAACCGCGCATGACCCACTCGAATTCGAGGATCACCGTCAGCGGTACGAAGACGGCCGGGGATTCGAGCATCATGCGTTTGGCGCGGGGGCGCTGCTTCCTGGCTTCCGCGTCGTCGCTGTCATCGCAATAAAAGCGGGCAAGGATGTTGGTGTCGACGGCAATCATGCTGCCGGGCCTTTTTTGACCTTGAGCAGGTTGGCGGGGTCGAACTCTGCCAAGCTCCGTGGCTTGCCCCTTGGCTTGAGCTTGACCAGGCCATAGCCGGCTGCCGGATCGGATGGCGTCACGCGTCGCCGAACTATCAACCGGATCGTGCCGCCTTCATCGACGAATTCGACCTGGGTGCCGGGCGTGAGACCGTGCCTGGCCCTGATTTCAGCGGGAATGACGACTTGGCCTTTCTCAGTTAGTGTGGCGGCAGGCATGATGAGGCTCCTAGGCGTGGAAACGTTTGAAGCATAGCATATCTTACCTGGTAAGCGATATTCGGCGGCAAGTTACCCAGATCGCCGGTAAATGCCTACCCGCGCAGGCTGCTCAACCCGGTAAAATTCACCCTTTGCATCATCGATCGCATTTGTCATGGCCGAAGCCGAAAAACCCGTCGTTTCAAATTTTGTCCGCAACATCGTAGACGCCGACCTCAGGGCTGGCAAATACGCGCTGCGCCGCTGGTCGGGCAAACCCGGTTCCGGCGCCCAGCAGCAGGCGGGAGATCCCGACCCGGCCCGGTTACGCACGCGCTTTCCGCCCGAACCCAACGGCTATCTGCACTTTGGCCATGCCAAGAGCATCTGCCTGAATTTCGGCCTGGCGCGCGACTACGGCGGCGCTTGCCATCTGCGCTTCGACGATACCAATCCGGAGAAGGAAGAGCGCGAGTACGTCGATGCCAT
>JBAYVV010000158.1:0-9499 GCA_041674465.1 Sterolibacterium sp. | reverse complement strand
ATTGTTGCAGTGGAACTGGGTGTGGAAACCGAGAATGCTGCTGCCCAGCATCCCCGCCAACACTTCGTCGCGCCAGGGGCAGATGGCGAAGGACTCGGGGTTGGGCCAAGGGATGTGCCAGAAAGCGATAATCGTGGCATCCGGCAGTTCCTCTCGAAGCATCTTCGGCAACAGGGCGAAATGGTAGTCCTGCACGAGGACAATGGGAGCCTTAGTCTTGGCTTCACTCGCCACCGCTTTGGCAAACTTGCGGTTGACCGCGACATACTGGTCCCAGTCGCTCGAGCGGAAGGTGGGGCGCACATGGGCGATGTGACACAGCGGCCAGAGTCCCTCGTTGGCAAAGCCGTAGTAGTAGCCTGCCTCTTCCTCAGCGGTCAGCCAGACGCGGCGAATCTGGTAAGCGGGATTCTCTGGCGGCACCGCCACGCGGTCATGCCTATCGACTACGTCGCGGTCGGCCGAGCCGCTGCCATGGGCGATCCAGGTACCCCGGCAGGCGCGCATGATCGGCTCCAGTGCCGTGACCAATCCGCTGGCAGGTTGCTGAACCTCAATCTGCTCACCGTGGCGCTGGTGAATGTAAGGCTCGCGGTTGGAAACCACGATCACGTCCTCGCCGCGCAGTTCGCCCTGGAGTGTGGCGCGCAGCGACTCCGGCGTCCAGGTGATCTGGTCTTCATCTCTTGCGCGCGCATCGGATTCGAGCTCGCGAATCAGTCGCTGCAAGTCGCGAGCAATGGGCTTGAACTCGGGCAGGTTGGATTGCGCACCGGACCCCGGTTGCCGCAGCAGCCCTTCGCCGCGCAGCAGGGACTGCATGCCGGCCATCCAGCCGCGCCATGAGAGCTGGGCAATGATCACTGTGATCAGCGAGACCACCGCCGCCAGCCCCATGAAGAAGTAAAAGACGTAGCGTTTGGTTTCCTCGCTGCGGCGGGTGATGAAACTCATGTCGTGTACCAGAACCAAACGGCCGGTCGGGGCCGCTTCGCTAGACATCGGTTTCACCGCCACATGCAAGGGACCCTGTGCGCTCGGCAGTAGGTGCTCGCCGGCAAGCTCCCATCGATTCAACTCGGAACACCGTAGCTCAGCCGGAAGCGAACGGCTGACCAACGCGGTGCTCGTTGGCGTGGCACAATAGCCAACGGCATAGAGACGCTCATCCTGGGTGATGCGGCGGAAGAATCCCACGGTTTTAGCTTTGTTGTCGGCAGCAAGCTGTTCCTGCAGGGGTTCCTGAATGGTGTTGGCGATCAGCGCAGATCGCATGTCGAGATCGCGCACGAACCAGCGCAGGGTCAACTGGTCGACCAGCGGGGCGATGGCGTAGGCGATGCCGGCCAGAACCAGCATCAGGGGCAGGACGAAGCGCAAAGACAGTCTCATGAGATAAGCCCTCCAGAGAAAGTGGGGCTGCGCGGTGTGTCGCGAGAAGGAAAAAAGCAGGCGGCACCAGACCGCCTGAAACTCCTCCTCTTTATGCTACACGCCACTTTGAAGCCATATCGGTTGTCTTTCAACTTAGTGAAGCCATTGGTATTGCAGCAGATAGGCGCCTGCACCGGCAAAATACCCCAACAGGGCCAAGCCGCTAATCTTCCTGACATACCAGAAGAAGTGAATTTTCTCCAAGCCCATAGCAGCCACACCGGCAGCGGAACCAATGATCAGGATGGAGCCGCCTGTACCTGCGCAGTAGGCAAGGAACTCCCAGAGGAAATGATCGGATGGGTAGTCTGTCAGGCTGTACATACCCATTGAAGCGGCTACCAAGGGCACGTTATCGACAATGGCGCTGACCATACCAATGACCAGCACGATCACGTCCAGCCTGCCAACGGTCTGATCAAGCCATTTCGCGAGATTGGCCAGGATGTGGGTGTGTTCCAGCGTGGCGACGGCCAGCAAAATACCGATAAAGAACACGATTGAACCCATGTCAATCCGGCTCAGGGCATGCACCAACGTCAGGTGCTGCTTGCTCTCATCTTCCTTGTGGCGATGAACCAGATCGCCAACGAGCCACAGGATACCCAAACCGAACAGGATGCCCATGAATGGCGGCAAGTGCGTTATCGTCTTGAAGGCAGGCACTGCCACCAGGATACCCAGTCCCAAGAAAAACATCAGATTGCGCTCAAACTCGGTCGTCCGCAAACCATGATTGCTCTCCCTGATTGGAACAGCATTGACAGGGAGCCCGCGCAAGACGAATGCGGTAACAGCCAGCGGTACAACCATGCTGACTATGGCAGGCAAGAACACGGATTTGATGATCGCCAGGGCGGTGATCTGACCGCCGATCCAAAGCATTGTGGTCGTTACATCACCGATAGGCGACCACGCCCCGCCTGAGTTGGCTGCAATAACAATGATGCCGGCAAAGAACAAACGGTCCTCATGCTTGGCGAGAAGCTTCCGCATCAGGGAAATCATGACAATGGTCGTGGTCAGGTTGTCGAGAATGGCGCTGAGGAAGAAGGTGACAAAGCCTACGAGCCACATCAGCGACGACAACCTCGATGTCCTGATGCGTTGCGTGATGACCTCAAATCCGTTGTGCGCATCCACAACCTCCACGATGGTCATGGCTCCCATCAGGAAGAACACGATTTGCGCTGTAGCCATCACGGACTCACCAAGTTGTTCGCTCACTTTGTGCGCATCGCCTGTCGATAAGGCATAGATCGTCCAAAGCAGTCCCGCGCCTACCAAGGCGGATGCTGACTTGTTAATCTTGAGCGGATGCTCAAGCGCAATGGCGGCATAAGCAATGACGAAAACGATGACTAGTGAAGCCAGCATCTCAGATGCCCCTCGTGATGGTGATTAGATCAGGAATGTCAGCGTACTGCGGGCGCAGACAGCCATGGCTGAACCTATCTTGCAACCGGTTCGGCTAACTTTGCCCACAGACCGCGCAACCCGGATCACGCGGCACCTTGATCGAGCGCCATTCCATTGCCAGGCCGTCGAGCAGCAGTAAGCGCCCGGCCAGCGACTCTCCGCAGCCGATCAGCAATTTCAACGCCTCAGCGGCTTGCACACTGCCGATGATGCCCGTCAGCGGGGCGAATACGCCCATGATTGCGCAGCGCATTTCCTCGACGCCCTGCCCCTCCGGGAAGAGGCAGTTATAGCAGGGCGATTGGGGCTGCCGCGTGTCGAAAACCGAGACCTGGCCATCGAAACGGATGGCCGCACCGGAGACCAGCGGCTTGCGCAAATTCACGCAGGCACGATTGACGGCGTGGCGGGTCGAAAAATTGTCGGAACAGTCGAGCACCACGTCGGCCGTGGCGATTTCCTGCTCCAGACGTTCACCCGAGAGTCGTTCGACCAGAGGCACGATATGGCATTCCGGATTCAGATCGATCAGGGTATCCTGCCCCGATTCGGCTTTGGACCGTCCCACCGCATCGTTGCGATGAAGAATCTGGCGCTGCAGGTTGGTTAGATCGACCGTATCGCCATCGGCCAGCACCAGTGTTCCGACGCCTGCCGATGCAAGATACATGGCCGCCGGCGAACCCAAACCGCCCGCACCGACCACCAGGACCCGCGCCGTCAGCAGGCGGCCCTGTCCATCAACGTCGATCTGCGGCAACAGGATGTGGCGGCTGTAGCGCAGCAGTTGCTGATCGTTCACCGCTGCTTGATGATTTGCCAGGCTTTGAGCAAGCCCAGGGCCTGACTCAATTGATAATCGCTCTTCGAGGCAAACTCGATCGGTGCGGGCGGAGTTTCTTCATCCGGCACGCCTTTCTCGTCCTTGCCCTTGCCCTTGATATTCTTGGTCTGCGGCAGCGGCGGCGTTACTTCCTTGGTCTTGGCCCTGTCCTTTTCCTTGTCGTTGATCAAATGACGCTCCAGATCGGCTTCGCGCAGGCGCTCATGGGCTCCGCCACTGCCAGTGGGGGATTCCTCGACGACGATGTCCGGGGTGATGCCCTTGGCCTGGATCGAGTTGCCGCTGGGCGTGTAGTAGCGTGCCGTGGTCAGCTTGATCGCCGCATTGTTCGACAACGGCAGGACGGTCTGAACCGAGCCCTTGCCGAAAGTCTGCGTACCCAGCACTACCGCGCGCTTGTGATCCTGAAGCGCACCCGCAACGATCTCCGAGGCCGAGGCTGAGCCGCCATTCACCAGAACTACCAGGGGCATGGTCTTGACGCTGGCTGGCAGGTTCTTGAGGAAATCGTCGTGGGTTCCACGCAGGTAATCTTCCGGGCTGGCGAAGTATTTGTGCTTGGCATCACTGGTGCGGCCATCGGTGGAGACAACCAGGGTCTTGGCCGGCAGGAAGGTTGCTGCCACTCCCACCGCACCGTGCAACAGGCCGCCCGGATCGTTGCGCAAATCGAGCACCAGACCGCGCAGCGGCTCCTTGTTGTCCTTGTCCTTGAAGAGCTTGTCGAGATGCCGGGCGACATCCGGCGCAGTCTCTTCCTGGAACTGGGTCACCCGCAGATAGCCGAAACCGGATTCGAGAATTTTCGATTTGACGCTTTGCACCTTGATTTTCTCGCGCACGATGGTCATGACCAGCGGCTTGGTTTCGCCCTTGCGCGCGATGGTCAGGACGATCGCGGTCTTCGGCTTGCCGCGCATGCGCTTCACCGCATCGTTGAGGGTCATGCCCTTGACCACGGTGTCGTCGAGCTTGATGATCAGATCGCCGGTTTTGATGCCGGCCTTGAAGGCCGGCGTGTCTTCGATGGGCGATATGACTTTGACAAACCCGTCTTCCATGCCCACTTCGATGCCGAGCCCGCCGAATTCGCCCTGGGTGCTGACCTGCAGGTCCTTGAAGGAGTCCGCATCCAGATAGGCGGAATGCGGATCGAGATTGGAGAGCATGCCGCTGATGGCGTGCGTGATGAGCTTCTTGTCATCGATCGGCTCGACATAGCCTTGCTTGATGGCGTTGAAGACATCGGCGAAACTGCGCAATTCCTCGACCGGCAGAGCCGTGCCAACCTCGTCTCTCTGTGCGCTGGCTGAAAAGTTGAGGCTGATCAGAACACCCGCGATCAGTCCAAGCAATATCAGTCCAACCTGTTGAATTCTTTTGCGCATGGTTGCATTACTCCGCTGGAAAATCAGGTGGTCTGCCATGAGGTTACTTCAAAGTGGCCCACTTGAGGGGGTCGATGGCCTGACCTTGTTGCCTGAGTTCAAAGTATAAACCGGATTCAGGATTGCCGCCGCTGTTGCCAATGGTTGCGATGACTTCGCCGGCATTGACCGCATCACCGACCTGCCTATACAGCGACTGGTTGTTGCCATACACGCTCAGAAAAGTATCGCCGTGGTCGACGATCATAAGGTTGCCGAAACCCCGCAGCCAATCGGCGAAAACCACCTGACCGGCAGCGATGGCCTTGACCTCGCCACCCTCGGCGGCACGGATGAACAGGCCTTTCCAGGTCGCACTACTTTCTGCGCGCGGCGTGCCGAATCGATTGGTGACCTGGCCACGGACAGGCAGATGCAAGCGGCCCTTGAGTTTGGCGAAATTTCCGCTGGGCGATGTCAGTTCCGGCGCCGCCTGATTGTTCAAAGGCACCTCTTCCTTGACCTGACCGGAGCGTTTTTTCTTGGCCGTTGGCGCTTGCCGGGGCTGTTTTGCGGCCTTGGCCACGATGCGCGCCAGGCCTTCGATGAGCTTGCCGAGCCGTTGCTCATCGTGCTTGAGCGCCCCGATCTCACGCTGCTGCTGCTTGATCTTGTCGGCCAGTTTCGTCACGACCCCCTTGTGACGCTGCTGCTGTGCCAGCAAGGCGGCGCGCTGCTGTTGCTGTTGCTGTTCGATCGCAACCAGTTCGTCGCGCTTGCTGCGGGCAGTCTCGGCAAGTTTCTGCTTTTCCACCAGTGTGGTGCGCAGGACGCCCAGCAGTTCCGCCTTGGCACGCGAGAGCATGGTCAGGTAATGCAGATCGCGCGCCGCCTGATTGGGGTCACCGCCGGAGAGCAGCAGATGCAAAGCGTCCGTTTCGCCGTTGAGATACTGACGATAAAGCAGGCGACCCAACTGCCCTTGCTGTTTGCCGATTTGCATCTCAAGCTGCTGTGCCTGTTGCTGCAGATCGCCCAGCGACACTTGCACCTGGCTGCGCTGCTGGGCGAGTTCATGCAAACCGCGGGTCGTCGCGGAAATCGCCAACTCGGTTTCCTTCAATTGGTCGGCAGCATAGGCCCTGGTCTCCTCACTTTTCGCCAGGTCCCGCTGCAGGCTGGATATGTGACCTTGCAGCTCCTTGAGCTGGCCCTGCCTGGCTTCGATGCGCGCGGATTTTGCGGCAGCCAGTGCCAGGCTGCCGCTGCCTGCAAGCAGGCAGAGCAACAGCAGCGCGAGGAATTTAGCGATTCGCCTTGCCCTGGTTGGCAACAGCCTGCATGGCGGCCTGGATCGCCTTTTCATCGCCAAGATAGTAATGTTTGATCGGCTTCAGCGCATCGTCCAGCTCATACACCAGCGGCTGGGCGGTAGGAATGTTGATGCCGACGATTTCGTCATCGGAAACGTTGTCGAGATACTTGATCAGGGCGCGCAGACTGTTGCCATGCGCGGCAATCACGACCTGCTTGCCCGACTTGACCAGCGGCGCAATCGTATCGTTCCAGAGCGGCAGAAAGCGCGCGACGGTGTCCTTGAGGCACTCGGTGCGCGGGAAATTCCCCGGCGGCAGATCGGCATAGCGCGGATTGCCGGTTTCCAGACGCGGGTCATTGTCCTCCAGGGCGGGTGGCGGCGTATCGTAGGCCCGCCGCCAGATCTTGACTTGCTCATCGCCGAACTTTGCCGCGGTTTCCGCCTTGTTGAGCCCCTGTAGCGCACCGTAGTGTCTCTCGTTGAGGCGCCAGGAATGATGGATCGGGATCCACATCTGATCCATTTCCTCCAGCACAGTCCAGAGCGTCTTGATGGCGCGCTTCAACATCGAGGTGTAGGCGAGGTCGAATCGATACCCCTCGCGCTTGAGCAATTGACCGGCAGCGGTTGCCTCGGCCATGCCTTTCGCGGTCAGACCGACATCGGTCCAGCCGGTAAAGCGGTTTTCCATGTTCCAGGTCGACTCACCGTGACGCAGCAGGACAAGTTTATGCATGGCGGCAGGCGCAAAATGCGCTTAGGTTGTTGAAAAGAAGTATTCTATAATATTCGCCATGCCACATCGACTAACCCCACCCGCCATGGTTGAGGCTCGCCTCAACCTGATCGACAAGCAGGAGCATATCGAGACCGCCGCGCGCGCGCTCAAGGCAATGTCGCATCCGCTACGCCTGAAAATACTCTGTTTCATCGGGGAACAGGAAATTTGCGTGCAGGATATCGTTGATGCCGTCGGTACCTCTCAAAGCAACATCTCCCAGCATCTCGCCATCCTGCGCGACAAGGGCGTGCTGCAGACGCGCAAGGATGCCAATCGGGTATATTACCGAATCGCCGATGCCCGCACGCTGCAGTTGATCGTGATGATGCGCGAGGTGTTCTGCGGCATGCCGATATATTGATGGAGCATATCTTGGAATTTGTACAAAACAATCTGATGTACGTGATCCTCGCCGTAACCAGTGGCGGCATGCTGCTTTGGCAAATGCTCGGCAGCAGTGGCGGCGATCGGATTTCTCCGTTGCAGGCGACCCTGCTGCTCAATCGCGACGATGCATTGATGATCGATGTACGCGAAGCAGGCGAATGGACCGCAGGGCACATTCCGAACGCACGCCATATCGCCCTAGGCCAATTGGAAAAGCAAATCCATGAGCTTGAAAAGTACAAAACGCGTCCGCTGATCGTCAGTTGCCAAACCGGCAACCGCGCATCCACGGCCTGCGCCAAATTGAAAAAGCAGGGCTTTGAAAAAGTCTTCAACCTGGCGGGCGGGGTAGCGGCCTGGAGTGAAGCCGGCCTGCCCATGACCACGAAATAGAGCACGCCATGCCTGCACCAGTCCTCATGTATTGCACCGCGGTCTGTCCGTACTGCGTCCGCGCCGAACAGTTGCTCCAGCGCAAGGGCGTCAGCAATATACAAAAAATTCGCGTTGACCTCGAACCGGAGCGACGCCAGGAAATGATGGAACGCACCGGCCGCCGTACCGTGCCGCAGATTTTTATCGGCGAAACCCATGTCGGCGGCTTTGACGACCTGGCAGCCCTCGACCACGCCGGCGGACTTGATCCGCTGCTGGCATAGCATCCCCTTCATACCCCTCCAACCTACAGGCGATCCTCATGAGCGAACAGCAAGCCCCGGTATTCAGCATCGAAAAAGTCTACGTCAAGGACGTCTCCCTCGAAGTCCCCAATGCCCCTAAAATTTTCCTCGAGCGCGAGGCGCCGGAAATCGAAGTTCAACTGCATAGTGAAGGCAGCAAAATCGACGAAGGCACTTACCAGGTTTTGCTTACCGTGACCGTCACTGCCAAAAAAGAAGAGAAAACCTTCTTCCTGGCCGAAACGGGGCAGGCCGGCATTTTCCAGATTCGCAATATTCCCGAGCAGGACATGGAACCGATCCTCTCGATCGCCTGCCCCAACATTCTTTTCCCCTACGCCCGCGAGACCATCTCCGACCTCGTCACGCGCGCTGGCTTCCCGCCAGTGCTGCTGGCGCCGGTGAATTTCGAGGGGCTCTATCAGCAGCGTCTGATGGCACAGCAGAAGCCCGGCGAAACCCCGATCCAGTGACCGCAGGCATGCGCGGCCTTGTCTTTGTCATCGCAGGGCTGTCGGCACTGATGTCCTTGCCGGCCGCAGCACTTGATTATCTGTCGCTGGCCGAAGCCGGCGTGATGTATGACGCGCCATCCCTGAAAGCTACGCCCATGTTCGTGATCGCCCGCGGCACTCCCGTCGAGGTGGTGGTGGCGCTGGAAGGCTGGTACAAGGTGCGCGATGCCAGCGGTACACTTTCGTGGATCGAGAAGAAGCAGCTCCAGGAGAAGCGCAACCTGATCGTGACGGCGCCGCGCGCCCAGGTGCGCGCCCAGGCCGAACCGAACGCCGCAACTGTGTTCGAGGCAGAGAAGGATGTGATCCTGGAACTGGTCGATCCCGTTGCCGCTACCGGCTGGGCCAAGATCAGGCATCGCGACGGCCAGAGCGGCTTCGTGCGCAGCAACCAGGTCTGGGGACTGTAGTATGGCCTTCCTCCCATCCCCCTTCCCGAGTAAGGGGGTGACTACGGCTCGTTTCACTCGCAGTTCGTTGGTTGCTCTGCCTTGCCCCCCGGAGGGGAGGCTGCGCGCGGGCGGCCCGGCGGCAGAGCCTTGAAAATCGCGGTTCTCGGTGCCGGTGCTTGGGGTACTGCGCTGGCTATCACTTTCTCGCGCTCCCATGCCGTGACGCTTTGGGTGCATGAAGCCAGCTTGTTCCAGGCACTGCACTCGACAAAAGAAAATCAGGCCTTTCTGCCCGGTATCACCCTGCCCCAAGAACTAGCTTTAAGCGCCAGTTTCGCCGAGTCTGTCGCCCAAACTGATTT
>JBAYVV010000157.1:0-9500 GCA_041674465.1 Sterolibacterium sp. | reverse complement strand
GATCATCGAGCGGATGGAGTCGCTCAGCATTGTCGATGTGTTGATTGATGCGGAACGCTGGCTCGACCTGCACAAGTTATTCCGTCCTCTCGCGGGAACGGAGAGCCGGATCGAAGACTTGCGAATGCGCGTCATCACAACGCTGTTCTGCTACGGTTGCAATCTGGGGCCGACGCAGACAGCCAAATCGATTAAGGGGCTCAGCCGGCGCCAGATTTCCTGGCTTAACTTGAAGTACGTCAGCGAAGATGTGCTCGACAAGGCCATTGTTAAGGTGATCAATGCCTACAACAAGTTTGAACTGCCGGGGTATTGGGGCACTGGCAAGCACGCCTCTGCCGACGGAACAAAGTGGAATCTCTACGAGCAGAACCTGCTCTCTGAACATCATATCCGCTATGGCGGGTACGGCGGCATCGGGTATTACCACGTTTCCGACAAACTGATCGCGCTCTTCAGCCATTTCATTTCGTGTGGCACCTATGAGGGCATCTACATCCTGGATGGTCTGATGGCGAACGAATCCGCTCGTTTTACCTTTTCGAGGGGATGGGCGCATTTAGCCATGAATGACTTTCCCAAGCCACGGGCTCTACTAAATCCGTGGGCGCCGCCGTCACCAGAGAATAGTAAGCCACACTTGTCGGTACGAATCCAAGAGGAATACAATTGCAAAGAGCAGCAAGTCCGAGTGGTCTATGTCTCTTACCATGCTGGACACATGGGCGGCGGCCAGACTATCTCCGTCAACTCTGTTCCAGATAGATGGTTCCCCATCGGAGGACTGTCATCTGATGTTCCAACGAAACTGCTCTGGCGAGCAGTATGCGAAAGACAGTAGGCGCAGCAGCCAAATGAACGTTGCTTTACAGGCGAGTGTACGCTTGGCGTTTTTATTCCATGGGTGTCGCGTGAACAAAGAGTCTAGATATAGCTAAGAAAATGTTCTGGATTGCTCAGACCGTAACGGTGATATTTGTCGTTTTTCTTTCAAATACGTCGTTTGCGGATGTGAATGTTTGTATTGAGAATGGCGTCAAGTATTTTCGCTCTGACCCGTGTTATGGGGGTATAAAGCCGATTGCCACATACCACTCTACGGTCAAGGAACGGCCTACTCCTGCAAGACAAGCATATGCACGACCCTATATGCCTGCGAAGAATAGCAAGGGGCAAGCCCGAGCTGGAATAAGTCAGGTTCTCAACTATCCGTCGGGTATTGAACCTATTTATTCGAACGGGTCTGGTCTTATCGGGCAGCAAGCAGTAACTCGCGGTAGTTTAGATGGCACCATCATGCCTGGTAGAGAAGGCGGCATGATAATTGGCGGTTCATTTAACGGGTCGTTTCTACCCGGAAGTAAAGGAGGAGTGGTAGTTGGCGGCCCACTCCATGGTTCTATATGGCCGGGTAGTGAGGGTGGCATGGTGCATGGTGGCCCGCTTAATGGTTCGTTCGTTCCTGGTAATCAAGGCGGCGTGATAATTGGCGGCCCGTTGGATGGCTCTATCTGGATTGGTAACCAATGAGTTTCTACATTGCGAAAACACAAGCTGAATAGAGCGCGTTCACACTAACGATTGATTGTGACATGCATTCTGCATTGGAACCACCAAGGAACGGCATCACCTAATTGAAGGCAACGTGCCGCGCCAGGATGGCAACGTCGGTCTCTTGAACCTTCAGATACTTGGTTAAAGGATAGCGAGAGGTTCTCTACGGACCCTTCTTGTAAGGTCATTTACTATTTTCTATTCAGGCTTCGAGGCTGTCCCCTGTTTGAGATCACTCTGCCTCGCCACAAGTAGGCATGACGATCCATAACGCATAAGAGAATATCTGCTTCTGGAATCATTAGTGGTGTCCGCAGATGGCCGGCCGCGTGAGGTCAACAACGGCCGCTTCGGAGAACTCCAGTTCGCGGAAGTAGAGCTTGGCCGAACGGCCGGTGTGGAGAAAGCTGAACGGCGGCAGTGGGCACTTGACTTGCCGGTGAGAATTTCGGGAAGCTGACGCTCAGAGCAACCGGGACTGAGTTTTGGTGCTGCATGATTTGAGCGGCTGGTGTACCCCAGCTCCGGTCATAGCCAGCAGCAAGCTGGGCGTCCGCTGATTGCTGGGACTTGCCTGTTGCGACCGGCAGCTATGTGGAGGCAAATATTGGCATTGGGGGAGAGAATGTCAAAAGAGTTGGGGGGCAATGGATTCGCTCCCACTTAAGCACTGCCTGATATCAATCTTTCCGCATCAGATTCCGCGTGGCGCTGTGGAGACCCACGTTATCGTTGGCGGGAATTAGTTGCCGATACCTGCCGGAATGGCAAACAAACGCGGCTGATCGATGAGGGAGGTCAAATGGGAGTACTTGATTTTAGAGAAATCCGTTCCCCTAAACTGAATCACCAGACCAACATGCCTATCGGCGTTTCAAGTTTGCCGGATGATTTTGAATTGTTCTGTCAGGAGTTTTTTGGAATCGTACGGCGGATGCGCATCTTCAAATGCGTATCAAGTGGGAACGACGGCGGAATCGATTTGGGAGTGGAAGAGACATCCGAGGGGGGGCGCGTAACAAGATGGCTGGTGAGTTGCAAGCACAAGGCTCACTCCGATGCACCAGTCGCGGAAGCCGAGGAAAAGAACATCATAGAAAGAGTTGCGGCGTGGGAGTGTGATGGGTTTATTCCGTTCTACACGACAGTGCCAGCGGCTAAAGTTGAAACCTTGATTACTGGGCTTGAGAAGTTCGGGAAGCGCGTTGAGAGATATTCTAAAGAGCGGATCGAACGCGAATTGCTGGAAAGCCCGACTGGCGCAAAGCTCGCTGCTAGGTATTTCCCACGATCAATGGTGAACCACTATGGCAAGATCATAGAAACGGTTCATCAGTATTCAATTGAGGACGTAACTACGAATGAAAACATTGCTACAGTTGCAGGGTTTTCGCAGTATGTCGGCGGCGTATCAAAGAGCGAACTGCTATTGATAAAGAAACAACTTGCCAATGACGCCAACTTGCAGGCCACCATGATCCAGCACGCACCATATTTCGTCACGGCCTTGCTCGACGCAATCCAACTTGCCCCCAGTTATTTTAATGTGAAGAAACTCCCTAGCAAACTGGAAGACTTTAGGAACGTCACTCCGACGTGGGATCCATATTCCCTTTACCAAGGAGCCAATACAAACGGATTTTCGTTCGGATACTTCGTCGCCGCCGTATGGTCATTTTGGGATTGGTCGCGGTCAAACCTGGTGTTTGCACAAATGATGGCTTTTAGGTCAGAGCCTATAAGAAACCGCAGATTGACTGCGGACGAAGTGAACACCATGATGGATTCCGACGACTTTAGATTGGCCGTGGAATCACATAAAGCTGCCGGCCTTCTTGCCCCGGGGCTTGTGGGACTAAAACTTCAAGAAAACACTAGAGATATAGTGACGCGGCTGTTTGCATTTGCCAATGTTGTGCCTTTGGCTGATTGATAAAGACTGAAGGCGCAATCGCCTGCATTCTGGCGTTCGGCTAATAAGAACAAGTATTGGTGCGGGTTACGGCGTGGCCCCCACGGGAAATCCGCACCAATGCTTGAGGATAAGTTTCAATTTAGGCTGCAAGAGTTTCAAGTTAGGCTGCAGCCGATATTATTTATCTGCTTGGCTCTTGAAATATTCCTACCCTGCCCTTATTATTAGCACTCACCGACGATGAGTGCTAGCGAATGCTGGTATCACGCTCCCGTCGATCAATAGAAGGCGGCTCTGCCGCCACCCAATAAAGTCGTCAATAGGAGAAAAGTGTATGAAAATCCGCCCCTTGCATGACCGAGTCCTCGTCAAGCGCCTCGAAGAAGAGCGCAAGACGGCCTCCGGCATCGTCATCCCCGATACTGCTGCGGAGAAGCCTGACCAAGGCGAGGTTCTCGCCATCGGCAATGGCAAAATCCTCGAAGATGGCAAGGTTCGTCCCTTGGCTGTCAAAGTGGGTGACCGCGTCCTATTCGGCAAGTATTCCGGCCAGACCGTCAAAGTGGACGGTAATGAATTGCTGGTGATGCGCGAGGAAGACATCATGGGCGTTGTTGAAGCCTAAGCTTTAATCGATAGATCAAGGAGATATAGAGAATGGCTGCTAAAGAAGTCAAATTTGGTGATTCCGCCCGCCATCGCATGGTGGCCGGGGTCAATATCCTCGCCGACGCTGTCAAGGTGACCCTCGGACCGAAAGGCCGTAACGTGGTTCTGGAGCGCTCCTATGGGGCCCCCACCGTGACCAAGGACGGCGTTTCCGTCGCCAAGGAAATCGAACTGAAGGACAAGTTCGAGAACATGGGTGCGCAAATGGTCAAGGAAGTCGCTTCCAAGACCTCCGACATCGCCGGTGACGGTACCACCACAGCGACTGTGCTGGCCCAGTCTATCGTCCGCGAAGGCATGAAGTATGTCGCCGCCGGCATGAATCCGATGGATCTGAAGCGCGGCATCGACAAGGCCGTGGCCGCCACCATCGACGAGCTCAAGAAGCTGTCGAAGCCCTGCTCGACCAACAAGGAAATCGCCCAGGTGGGTTCGATTTCCGCCAATGCCGATGCCGATATCGGCGAGATCATCGCCAAGGCCATGGACAAGGTCGGCAAGGAAGGCGTGATCACGGTTGAGGACGGCAAGTCTCTGGTCAATGAACTCGACGTCGTCGAGGGCATGCAGTTCGACCGCGGCTACCTGTCGCCCTATTTCATCAACAATCCGGACAAGCAGATCGCCATCCTGGACAACCCCTACGTTCTGTTGTTCGACAAGAAGATCAGCAACATCCGCGACCTGCTCCCCCTGCTCGAGCAAGTGGCCAAGGCCGGCCGGCCGCTGCTGATCATTGCCGAGGATGTCGAGGGCGAAGCCCTGGCGACCCTGGTCGTGAATAATTTGCGCGGCATCCTCAAGACCGTTGCGGTCAAGGCGCCGGGCTTCGGCGATCGCCGCAAGGCCATGCTCGAAGACATCGCCATCCTCACCGGCGGTACCGTGATCGCCGAGGAAGTCGGACTGACCCTGGAAAAGGCCACCCTCAAGGATCTCGGCCAGGCCAAGCGCGTCGAAGTGGGCAAGGAAAACACCACCCTGATCGATGGCTCCGGCAAAGAGGACGACATCAAGGCACGCGTGGCGCAGATCCGCACCCAGATCGAGGAAGCCACCAGCGATTACGACAAAGAGAAATTGCAGGAGCGCGTCGCCAAGCTGGCTGGTGGTGTGGCCCTGATCAAGGTTGGCGCTGCCACCGAAGTGGAAATGAAGGAAAAGAAGGCGCGTGTCGAAGACGCGCTGCACGCCACACGTGCAGCTGTTGAAGAAGGCATTGTTGCTGGCGGTGGCGTGGCGTTCCTGCGTGCTCGCCAGTCCATGAGCAAGCTCAAGGGCGACAACCCCGACCAGGATGCCGGCATCAAGATCGTGCTGCGTGCCCTGGAGCAGCCGATGCGCGAGATTGTCTACAACGCCGGCGACGAGCCCTCCGTGGTCGTCAACAAAGTGCTCGAAGGCAAGGGCAACTTCGGCTACAACGCGGCGACCGGCGAGTATGGCGATATGGTTGCGATGGGCGTGCTGGATCCGACCAAGGTGACGCGCACGGCTCTGCAAAATGCGGCCTCGGTTGCCGGCCTGATGCTGACGACCGAAGCCATGGTCGCGGAACTGGTCGAAGAGAAATCTGCGGGCGGTGGCGGCGGCATGGCTGGTGGCATGGGCGGCATGGGTGGTATGGGTGGCATGGGCGGTATGGACATGTAATTCCCTCCCTGGGAATGGTTCTCGAAAGCCCTGCTTCGGCAGGGCTTTTTTATTGGATAAACGTCTACGATTCGCCTGTGGTTGCACTCCGGAACCGAGACTATGCCTGTGCTAAACTGAATTTCGTTGGGCGCTTCACGTCGCGAAAAGGCTTGTTCCGATGAGAATTCTGCTGGCTGAAGATGACCGCATCATCGCTGATGGACTGCAGCGTTCCTTGCGCAAAGCAGGCTACGCCGTCGATTGCGTCGGCAACGGCCTCGACGCCGATACGGCACTGGTCAGCCAGCAATTTGATTTGTTGATCCTCGACCTGGGGCTCCCCAAACTCTCCGGCATCGAAGTGTTACGGCGCTTGCGTGCCCGCAAGAAAACCTTGCCGGTACTGATCCTGACCGCCCAGGACGGCCTGGAAGAGCGTGTTCGTGGACTTGATGCCGGCGCCGATGATTACATGAGCAAACCGTTCGCCCTGCCCGAACTGGAAGCTCGTGTACGCGCGCTGACACGACGCGGCACGGGTACGCCGACCCGTATTGAATTCGGTACCCTGAGCTATGACCGGTCGGATCGGCAAGTGAAGATCGCCGGCCAGACGGTCATCCTCTCCGCACGTGAGCTCGGCTTGCTGGAAATCCTCCTGCTGCGCGCCGGTCGTTTGGTCAACAAGGAACATCTGGTGGATCACTTGTGCGGCTGGGGCGAAGAAGTGAGCACCAACGCTATCGAGGTGTATGTGCACCGTTTGCGCAAGAAGCTGGATGCGAGCGGCATTACGATCACGACGGTGCGTGGGCTTGGCTATTGCCTGGAGAAACCCGCAGGCATCGGTGTATCGACAGATACGCAGGGGCCAGATGGAGGGCACTGAGCTTTCCCGCCGTTCTCGTATTTTCGGCACACCTACCGAACTCAATTCGTTGTTTGGGGAAATCCTCGACTGGATGCTGGCCCCCCTGCTGTTTCTCTGGCCGATCAGTATCGCCGTCACCCATCATGTGGCCAACCAGATAGCCGACCAACCCTACGACCAGGCCTTGGCCGAGAATGTCAGCGCCATCGCGCGCCTGGTCAAGGTGATCGACGGCAAGGTGACCGTCAGTTTTCCTGCACCGGCGCGGGCACTGTTGCGCGCCGATGAAAATGACACCACGTACTATCAGGTCACGGGCGTGAGCGGTGAGTTGATCGTTGGCGATAAAGAAATTCCACGTGCCTCTTTGCTCAGCCAGCTTGAACCCGAAGTCGTGCGATTTCGCGACGATGACATTAACGGCGAAGAAATCCGCGTGGCCTACAAGATGATCACCTTGAAGCCCAAGGGCGCATCCATCATCGTGCAGGTGGCCGAAACGCGCAAGAAGCGAGAGAACCTCGCCAGCAGAATCATTTCCGGCGTGATCCTGCCGCAATTTGCCATCATCCCGCTGGCCATCGTGCTGGTCTATTTCGGTCTGACGCGCGGAATCGCACCCCTGACCCGCCTGCAAAGCCGCATCCGCAAACGCCATCCGGGCGACCTGTCGCCGATCAACATTCATGGCGTACCTGAAGAAGTTCGACCGGTGATCCTAGCCTTCAATGACATGATGGCGCGTCTTGAATTGATCTTGCAGGCACAGCAGCGTTTCATCGCCGACGCTGCGCACCAGATGCGCACCCCTCTGACCGGCTTGAAAATGCAGACGGAATTGGCGCTGTCCGAGACCGACCCGCAAGTGATGCGCGAATCGCTTGAACAAATTGCCCAGAGTGCCGATCGCGCTGCGCACCTCATCACCCAATTGCTGGTTCTGGCGCGTGCCGAGGCCAGCCATGAGAAATTGCATGCATTCGTCACTGTCGATTTGGAAAAACTGGCGCGCGAGGTCACTCAAGAAGCGGTGCCGCGCGCTTTGGCAAAAAATATTGACCTGGGTTTTGAAGACAGCGGGTGGCCGCTGCTGATCGACGGCAACCCGGTGTTGTTGCGGGAGTTGATGAACAATCTGCTCGACAATGCGGTCAAATACACACCGCATGGCGGCTGCGTCACGGCGCGAACGCGGGCGGAGGCGTTTGCCATCTTCGAGGTGGAGGACAACGGCATCGGAATAGCCGAAAGCGACCGCGAGCTGGTATTCGAGCGGTTCTACCGGGTGCTCGGCAGTGAAGAGGATGGCAGCGGGCTCGGCCTGGCCATTGTCCGCGAGATCGCCGAATTGCACCGGGCCCATGTTCAATTGCTCCACAATCCATCGGGATTGGGCACCCTGGCTCGGACAGTATTTCGACGTCAAGGCGTTACCTACCCTCAATAGAAAAGCGGTATTCCCTCAACGCCACTGGCGGATGCACGGGGGAATGTCAATCCCATCCAGTAAGCAGGATTATTCATGCTGTAAGAATCATGTCAGCTTGGCGGAGCAAAAAGCGATAACTTGCGTGGAGTTTGGCTTGACACGTAGTTCCTGGGAGAGATGCGGCGCAGACCGTAACCAGGGTAAAACGAGACATCACATGTTCGTCATGTCGTTCGAGTGACAGAAAACATTTTAGGAGGAGGGCAATGTCATGCAGTTAACTGCAAAGCACCATGAGTACTGGAACAGAAACCTGAAAGTCACCGCCTTGTTGTTGGCGTTATGGTTTGTGGTGACTTTCGTCATGGGTTATTTCGCCCGAGAGCTCAACGGCATCACCGTCCTCGGTTTCCCCCTGGGTTTCTACATGAGCGCCCAGGGTTCGCTGATCATTTACGTGGTCATCATCTGGTATTACGCCCATTACATGAACAACCTGGACCAGGAATACGGCGTCCATGAAGGGGAGGAAGAATAATGGCGACCCAATCGACTGCGGCTTTCACCAAGCAACTGACGAAGTACTACAGTTTCTACACTGGTGGTTTCGTCGGCTTCGTCATCATCGTCGCCATCCTCGAACAGTTGGGCGTGCCGAATAAGATACTCGGCTACATGTTCCTCGGCGCCACCATCCTGTTGTATGCCGGCATCGGCTTCATGTCGAAGACCGCCGAAGTGTCCGAGTACTACGTAGCGGGGAGGCGCGTACCGGCCTTCTTCAACGGCATGGCGACCGGCGCCGACTGGATGTCCGCGGCCAGCTTCATCGGCATGGCCGGCACCCTGTACCTGTCCGGCTATGACGGCCTGGCCTTCGTGCTCGGCTGGACCGGCGGCTACTGCCTGGTGGCGCTGTTCCTCGCGCCCTATCTGCGCAAGTTTGGCCAGTTCACTATTCCGGACTTCCTCGGCGCCCGCTTTGGCGGCCACATCCCGCGCCTGATTGGGGTGATTGCCGCCATCGTCTGCTCGTTCACCTACGTCATCGCGCAAATCTACGGCGTCGGCCTGATCACCAGCCGCTTCACCGGCCTGGATTTCCAGATCGGTGTTTTCGTCGGTCTATCCGGCATCCTGGTGTGTTCTTTCCTCGGCGGCATGAAGGCGGTGACCTGGACCCAGGTGGCGCAGTACATCATCCTGATCATCGCTTACATGATCCCGGTGGTATGGCTTTCGGTGCATCACGGCTTCGGTCCGGTGCCGCAAGTGGCTTATGGTTATGCGCTGCAGAAAGTTACCGAGCGCGAGAAGGTGCTGAATGACAAGGCGACGCCGGATGGCGCCCGGGAGGAATCGGTGCGACAGATTTTCCGCGACCGTTCCGCCGCTGCCGATGCCAAGCTGAAAGGCCTGGAGACGGG
>JBAYVV010000156.1:0-9507 GCA_041674465.1 Sterolibacterium sp. | reverse complement strand
GACAAAAACTTCTTGAACGCTTCGCGTTGCTCGTCATTGAGAGAGTCATTCCAGAAGCGCCGACAATAGGTTGCATAGTATTGATTGGAATAGAACTCGCCATGCGACATTTCATGTAACAGAATCGCGTAACGGGCGCCTTCGCTGATGCGCGGCTCATTCGCGCGCTTTTCCTGGGGCTGCGGTATAGATAGCAAGACGGTGTTAGGCTTAAGCGCCTGGAATATACCTCGCCAATTTCGCATGAGTCCCTGAGCGACGAGAAAATCGCGTATTTCAATCTCTTCTGCATTAAGTCCAATTTTGTCACGCTCAGCCAAATTGAAGAACTGGATCAACTCGCTGACCATCACGTCGTGTCCAAATGCGAAATCAGCCAATGTTCTGCGGGATGCCTCAATGTGTTTGTTCAACTCGTCGTTGTTGAGAACGCGCGGGTAGGGTTCGCTGATCTGCTGCTCGCTGAGTTGTGTAATGCGATTAAAGCTCCGCCCCTGTTGCGTGAGGTTGGGGAAATCGAAAACAAAAATGCTGGGGTTATCTGCATATTGCCAAACAGCGAGAGCATCGGAACGGGATTCGAGTATCGTTTTGAAATTACCCACGACTGGCTCGACAGCCAGAACCATGGGCGAGAAAAGAAATGCGATGAGAAATAAATAGCCGATGCAGCATCGTTTGGCGATCCGCGAGATTTGTGTGGTATCCATGATTACTTGCCGTAATATTCAAGCCGATAGGCGTTTGCGCGCGCCATGTTTTCCCGGACGTTCGCTTGTCGCGGAGAAGTGGCACTCATCGCCCCGCTCACGGAAGGAACATAGACCAGAGATTGACCCGTATTCTTGTCGCTACGATGATAGGCGGACCATGACAAACTTCGCTGCATGAGATACGAGGACGTCGTTGCCCTCTCGGTCACAGGAACCATGACAATGGATGGCATCACCTGCCGGTTAAAGACATAGTTTGGCGATTGCACGGCCCCTGAAGTCAGGAAAACGATTTCCGCCTCAGCCACAGACGCGCAAGTTAACGTAATCGCCAGCAAGGCAAGCCTTGTTGTGCTCTTCACGTTATTTTTCCGAGATGCTGACATTTCCATTCTTCCCCCACTGAATGCGGTAGGATTTCCCGGACCGCTTGGCAGTGAATGAGGTCCTGCCTTTGGGCACTTGCTCGCCATCAATAAAAACCTCGCCGTTGATGACCGTAACTCCCTCAATCTGGACGTCCGGTGCGATGCTTCCCGAACTCAACTGCACGGAATTTTCGTTTGTCGATTGAACCTTTACACCATGTTTTGACACATCCACAGCAACCTGTGCCTGCGCCGAATTCAACAACAATCCCAGCGAGAAGATCCAGCAGATAAGGCAAAATCGCGTTCTATCCATTTGATTCTATGCTTTTCACCAATTAGCTGACTTTGAACTATTAACGCGCCAGTGGAGTTTGGGTTGACAACCACTTTTCTATCAGGCCTATTGGCATCGCACTTTCACCTGTTTGCCATCGCGCAGGATGACAATGACGCTCCCCGACTGCAAACCATCGCCGATCTGTCCGGCGACGTTATCCCTGTCCTTGCAAATCACAAACGGAATGCCATCGGGGCCAACGCGTCCCGTGAGCCCAGCTTGATTCTCTCCACGGGAATAGCCGCTGGCACGCGTTCGATTATCGTGCGCCCGATCCTGAGTTGTACCACCGTCAAAGAATATTCCCGTATCCGGCTTGATCGAGGGACGATAAGAGGGATCATTACCGTGCTGATAATCCCCTGCTCTGGACCGGTTATCCTTCGCTCTTCCCTCCGGCGATCCCCCCCGAGGAGAGAGGGCACCTTCGCTCTCCTCCTCCGGCACAATGATAAGGGTTGGTACTGCGGAAAAATCATCCTGCTGATAGGACTTGGCCCGGTCCCGCTGTTCGGTTGCAGAGGATGCCTTGCCCGATGGCTTGCTGCCACCTTGTTGCGGAGTCATAATAATTTCACCTGCCAACAATCTGGCTGTCCACCATTCGGGGGGAGTCTCGGCTACCGCACAGGTACTCGCAAACGCACCTGTCAATGCGAATATTGCGAAGGCCAAATTCCTTGGCATCATGGCTTGCTATTTCGTCACGGTAATTTCGACAAAGCTGGCGACGGCACTCGGGTTGGCCTGCTTGAACTGATTGACGATATCGTCCAATGCTCGTCCGAGCGGTCTGAGATCTTGTGCACCTTTGACCGAACCAGGCACAATCAATTCCCGGTCAGAACCTATGCACGCCACCCGCTCTCGCCCGGCCTGATCAAATCTGATCTTGAATCCACCGCTGGGTAGATGCGTATTCCCCCCGGCCTTGATCGACGAGTCCGCATGAAACTGGTTTGGAAAGATACGCGCCGTGTTTTTCGTGGCATCTTCATAATAGCAATAGGCAGTTCCGTGTGCGTTGAGCGAGAGGTTCAGATTCAGCAACTCGCCGATCTTGTAGCTTGGCTTGGCGCCTCGATCACTTTCCAGAGTTACTCTGAATGCCATCGCAGCTTGCGTAACCGACTGCGTTGCCGCAGGTGGAGCCGGCGGTGGCGCGACCGCAGCAACCTGCGGTGGCGTTGTTACGGCAGAAGACGCGCCGGGGACATAGGCAGGCGCCGGTGTTGTCGGAATAGCCGCCAGCATATTCTGGGTGTCGTCCAGCAGGCTGGCGTACAGATCGAAGTCGATCTTCCCGTTGGCGATAAGCCCGGCTTGCGACTGATACTCGGAAATGGCGGTCTTCAACTGCTCGTTCATCACACCGTCTATCGGCCCCTTGTAACGGTTCATGGTGCCGCCCAGCTTGCGTTGAATGAACGTAGTCAGTTCCTTGTCCTTGAGGATTTCGTAATTCTCCCGTGCTTGATCCCTGATCAAAGGATTGGTCAGGTCGGTATCCAGACAGCGCCAGTAAGGAACCTGCGTGAATTTGCCCAGAGTCTCAATCAAGCCGAGTTCCAGCAAGGTCCGCGTCGAAGCACCCAACCCCTCGGAGCGACTTAGGTCGACATTGAAGCTGAGTCCTAGCTTACCCAGTTTGCCGCCGCCTTCGCCGGATTTCCCACCCTTGGTAATTACCATGGTATTGGAAGTGCTGGTTGCCGCCAGGATCTTCCTTGTCGCCGCTTCACCGACGCTCATGTCCATGCTGATCAGGTCAAAGGATTCGTCTTTGGAATAGCCAAAATCCAGGAAAGGCAACGAGATACCGGCACCCTTGTTCTTGCGCACCGCATTGTCATCCATCTGGGTAATGGAACCCCGGACGTAGTAGTCCGGCATTTTTCTGTTCCTGTCACCCATCGCATTGAACATGTTGCCCAGGTCGTCACCCTGGCTGTGAAAATCGATGAACTCAAAGGCATTGCTCTTCACTGTCATCTTGGCAATCGCCGTAATGACCATTTCCTTGGTTCCCGTTTTCACCTTGCCGGTCTCATCGGGAATACCCGCCGAAGTAATCACAATGCCCTGCTTGCCAAAGCCAAGGAATAATTCATCCATGCAACGCAGGGCTTGTGAAAAACTTGTGATGGTCTTGACGGCAGGCGTCTTGGGCGCAGCGGCCGTTGTCGCTTCCGCACCGATATCGCGCCCTAGGGCATGACCGGCCGGCAGCACTAACGAAATAATCAACGGCAGACAAAACCTTTTGGTTGAATACATTGTTGATACTCTCCAGGAAATCCTCAAGTATTGATTCAAGCCGCGGCCACTAAACCATGATTACTATAGGTTCAATATAGCACGCTCCAAATAAAAAGAAAGTGTGAAAAAATCACGCCCACAGCAAACACAATACCCCGCCGCCTAACCCGCCGTCATGTTCAAAGCAGCATTCGATGTCTATTATTATCCCGTTCGGGCGAAAAACCTCATCTCGCCACCTTACAGAGCCGCCATATCCATCAGGCATTTTATATCCTTGGGGAAACTGAGCTTGGGGAAACTGAGCGGACGATATCCTCCGGCTTCATGCTTTGTGTATCGATAGCAACAGCATATTTCATTTCCTGAGCATCAAGCGATTGATCATTGGCAAGTTGCCAATCCAGCACCGCCATATTGGCCTCCGACGCATCCTTGCCATTGGCCTCGCGCAGCATCACTCTTTGACGTAAATTTTCATAGCCACTGCTGCAATCGAGGATCAGGAAGGAAACTCCTAAATCTGCAGCCATACGTTCAAATGCTTCGCGCTGGCTCCGTTTGAGAAATGTGGCATCGACGACGACCGGAAATCCAGATTCCAATATCTCCCGTGCGAGGCAAAGCAGGTCGGCATAGGTTGCCTGGCTAGCAGATTCCGTGTACAAATCCGCAGCAAGCGCTGAGTGACTTCTGCTGTTGGGATTCAGACCATGAAGGCGCTTACGCACGATATCCGAACGCAAGCGCAGCGCTGAAAAATGCTCTAGAAACCACTGTGATACTGTAGTCTTGCCACTGCCGGAAACTCCGCGCGTGATGATCAGCGCCAAGCGCCGTGGCGCAATGAACGCCTCTGCGAGGCGCAAATGATCTGCATAGTCAATCAGAGCTTTGGCACGAATATCGCCATTGGCCTGGGACGCACGAATACGTGCCACCTTGGCACGAACCAGGGCACGATAGACCAGGTAAAAGGGCAGCAGGCGGAGTGCAGCGTAATCTTCGGTTCTCTCAAGATAAGCATTCAGGAATCTGGCGCCCCAGTCGGAACGTCCTCGCGCACACAGATCCATGACAGTAAAAGCGATCTCGCTGGCAACATCGATCCAGCGCAGGGCCGGATTGAACTCGATACAGTCGAAAATTTGGATTCCATCATCGTTCCGGATGATGTTGCCCAAATGCAGGTCGCCGTGGCATTCGCGGATAAAGCCATTGTGCCTGCGCTCTTCCATCAGACACGACAATTTTGCATGGGCATGGGTACTCCATTGTTCAAGAAGGTCAACTCGTGCAATCTCGTCATCGGTATCGAGCAGGGGACGAAGCTGGCTGAAATTCTGCAGCATCGGACTCGCAATACTTGCCGGAGTGCCATAGCTGATATCCAAGGCAGCCACGCTTTGCGAGTGAAAATTTGCCACCGCCTGCGCCAAGTCATCCAGATGCTGTGGCATCATTTTGCCAGTGGCGAGCATGTGATCAAGCAATGCTGTCTGCTCGAAGCGCTGCATCTTGACTGCGTATTCGACGGCACCAGATGTCCCAGGCGGGACAATTTGAAGCTTGCCCGGACTACCGACTATGGCCACGACGCCCAAGTAAAGACTTGGCGCAAGACGACGATTGAGTCGCACTTCTTCCAAACAATAGTGTCGACGGTTTTCGAGGGTCGTGAAATCCAGAAAACCGAGATTCACTGGCTTCTTGATCTTGTAGGCATAATCGCCGGCAAGCAGAACCGTAGAGATATGCGTCTCAATCTGCTCGACATGATCTACATGATGCGGATAACAACGTGCTTGTAGCAACCCACGTAGCATTTCCGCCTGATGGAGGCTGGCTGGAGTATCCATTTAATCCGCCTCGATAACCGCAAAGTGGTTCAGAAAACAGGGTTTGATTCTGCGCGCACCATGGCCTGCCCTTGTTTGACTATTGTCAAAGTATGACCATTCATTTCATGCAAGCATCCCTGGCCTCTGCCATGGAAACTGGCTCGCGCCTGAAGCTTGGGTGGTACTATTCAATTAAATACGCAGACGGCCTTATTCAAGGATTAACTTAAACGCGTCAAGAAAGACAAGATGACTCGACCAACCCACATCAACACTTTTGATTACGAAGATGCGCGAATACTCCAGCGCAGCGATGGCTTTTACTATCAGGATAAGAAAACCGAAGAGGAGTTTGGCCCATTCGTCTCGTTCGACAAGGCTGTCGCGCACATGGAGAACTCCGCCAACAGTGAAGCCGATCTCGAAGCAGAGGATGACCTCAAGGAAATCGAAGAAGAACTGGGAATCGCAGACTGGATCGATCCGGACACGGGAGATCTGGCTGAAGAGTCTATCCCGCATATTGAAGATCATTGAGCTGAAGCGATCTTTCTTTCTGCCGACCCGCCTCGGCATTCCCGACTTGATTTGAATGTTATCAATCCTGGCAAACCGGATGCTCTGATGACTCTTCCTCAAGCAATTCTGCGTCTGGCTGCCCTCAGGGAAATCGAAAACCGGCAGCGCAATGCTCAACCTTCCCTGATGGAGCGTGCCGGACAGGCAGCTGCAGCGCTGGTCTTGAATCTTCTGTCTGGCCGGAGTCAATCCCCCTTGATCGTTGCCGGTCCCGGCAACAACGGCGGTGACGCATTCGTTGTGGCGCGCCTGTTGAAACTGAAAGGAATCACTCCGACGCTGGTGTTCTGTGGATCAGCCGAAAAACTGCCCGCAGACGCACGTGCCGCTTATGTATCCTGGATCAGTTGCGGCGGAACCGTCCTTGAGGATATCCCGGTCCAAACAGCTGCCCCCGCCCTGGTGATTGACGGCCTGTTCGGAATCGGATTGACCCGACCATTGACAGGCGTCCATGCACGGCTGGTGGATCGCATCAATGCTTTCGCTTGTCCTGTGCTGGCGCTCGACATACCGAGCGGATTGGATTCCGAAACGGGATGCATCCAGGGTACCGCCGTACACGCCACACATACGGCAACTTTTATCGCTCTCAAACCAGGTCTGTTGACTCTGGATGGACCGGATTGTTGCGGCAGCATCAGCGTGCATGATCTCGACCTGACGGTTGCGCCAACAGATGGCTACCTCGTCGCACCGCGATTATTCGCAGAACAACTCCGGCCTCGCCCAAGAAACTCGCACAAGGGCAGCTACGGTTCTGTCGGTATCCTTGGTGGCTCACCCGGCATGACGGGAGCAGCATTGCTGGCGGGACGCGCCGCACTGCATCTGGGAGCTGGGCGCGTGTACATCGGTTTGCTTGAATCTACTGAGGGCATATCCAAGCGGCCAGAAGTTGATCCGGTCCAGCCTGAACTCATGCTGCGAGAAGCAGGCGAGATATTCCCCCTCGCTACAGCACTCGCGATTGGCCCTGGCCTGGGGAAATCCAAGTCTGCACTGAAGCTGATGCATGACGCAATCCACAGCCCTCTCCCCATACTGCTGGATGCCGACGCACTGAATCTGGTTGCCCTGCATCCGGTGCTTGCAAAAAAGCTCTCCCGCCGCGCCTCCGCCACACTGCTGACACCGCATCCGGCTGAAGCAGCACGCCTGCTCGGGACAGCAATTGCAAGCATACAGGCGGATCGACTTGGCTCGGCTCAAACACTGGTAGAACGCTATCAGGCCACAACGCTGTTAAAAGGTTGCGGCAGTATCATCGCCCTGCCTGATGGACGCTGGTTCATCAACAGTACGGGCAATCCCGGATTGGCTTCGGCCGGTACGGGCGACGTACTTTCCGGCATGATTGTGGCGCTGCTCGCGCAAGGCTGGCCTCCCGATCAGGCTCTGTTGGCGGCAACCCATCTGCATGGCGCAGCCGCGGATGCCTGTGTTAAAGCGGGTGCTGGACCGGTGGGCTTGACGGCCGGTGAGCTGATCACTGCCGCTCGAGGCTTGTTGAATCACTGGATGGTCGCTGGCCAATAATCTGACATTGATTTACGCCACGGAGCCAGGAATTGGGCGCGCCAACTTCCAAGTAATGATGTGGCTATGAGAAGCCCTCAACAGAAAACCCAAAGGGACGGAACGCTGACCTACGAACTGGAGATTTCCGAAGAAGCGGGCGTGCGCAATCTGCATTTCGGTTCGGAATGGATTCAGGGAGCAATGCGTATCCGCCGTCCGTTTGCCCTGGAATTGGCCTACACCCGCGAAATGATGGCCTGCCTCCTGTTGCGCCCGGGAACAGATTGGCCGCAGCGTGTCTTGTTGATCGGGCTTGGGGCAGGTTCGCTGGCCAAATATCTTTACCTGCATCTGCCGCAAACACGCATCACTGCAGTTGAGATCGATGCACGCATCCCGTCGTTGGCACGACAGCAGTTTTCACTCCCGGAAGATCCGCGACGCCTGAAGATCGTGATCGCCGATGCTGCCGATTACATGTCTGAATCCGGCAGGAAGTTCGACGCAATCTTCGCCGACGGCTACAGTCCGAATGGTCCGGTGGCCAGGCTGGATACGCTGGAATTTTATGCTGCCTGCCGCAAACGCTTGTCCGCGCAGGGTCTGCTGATCAGCAATCTGCTCAGCCGCAGCAGAGGATATGCTGCCAGTGCCGAACGTATCCATGCGGCATTTGAGCAGCGCTCCCTGGTGTTCCCTTCCCTGGATAGCGGCAACGCCATTGCCTTTGCCGCCTGCGGAGAATCAGTTGACGTCACGTTGGAGGAAATGCGTGCGCAGGCACTGGAACTCAAACAGCGAACCGGACTGGATCTTCGACCAACCATCACGCGCCTGCAGCTTGTCCAGTCTCTCCCGCAAGGCCGCTTGCAGTTTTGAGATCTATTTGACGCGGGTAAGGTGTGATTTGGGAGGCCTTGCGGGAGGTACCGAGGATTCTTCAGCAGGTTCGGACTTGACTCCAGCAGTATTTACCTCTTCTGCAACAACCTCAAAAGCCATACCCTGGCCATTTTCGCGCGCATAGATAGCCGACACATTGTCAGTCGGGATCGATAACGCCTGGGCGGCACCGTTGAAGCGCGCAGAGAACGTGATCATGTCGTTTCCCATCATCAACTGATGGGTCGCTTCAGGTCCCAGGTTGAGAACGATCTGACCATCCTTGACATAATCCCGCGGAACCTTCGTGCGCGAAGTCACGGTAACAGCCAGATAGGGAGTGAATCCCTGATCGAGGCACCATTCCCGGATGGCGCGGATCAGGTAAGGTTTGGTCGACGGAACCTCGGTCGTGTCCTGCATGACCTGATTAGCGGCGCATGACCTTTTCGGAAGGCGTCAGAGCATCAATGAAGCCCTGCCGGCTGAAGATACGCTCCGCGTACTTGAGCAAGGTCGCCGCAGACTTGTCGAGGTCGATGCCGTAATGATCCAGCCGCCACAATAGTGGGGCAATCGCCACATCCAGCATGGAAAACTCATCGCCCAGCATATGCTTTTGCTTACTGAAAATGGGTGCCAGTTCGGTGAGACGATCGCGTACATGCAGACGGGATTTTTCAGCCGATTTGAGATTTCTCTCCAACACTTCGATATGGCTGAACAGCTCGTTTTCCATGGTAAACAACAGTTGCCGGGCACGCGCCCGCATGATCGGATCGGGCGGCATCAGTTGCGGATGCGGAAAGCGCTCGTCGATATACTCGTTGATGATGTTGGATTCATACAGGACGAGATCGCGGTCGACCAGCACGGGAACACGATTGTAGGGATTGATGACCGCGATGTCCTCCGGCTTGTTGAACAAATCGACATCGATCACCTGAAAATCCATCTGCTTTTCGTACAGGACGATGCGGCAGCGATGGCTAAACGGGCATGTG
>JBAYVV010000155.1:0-9527 GCA_041674465.1 Sterolibacterium sp. | reverse complement strand
CGCAGCAGGCGACATGGATGCGCCCGCAGCGGGTAGAGATGAAGTCACGGGTAATGTTCATGGGCGTTGCGCACCGCCACCAAGATTTTCCGGCACTGCGGCGAAGCCCTGGGCGACCAGCGCATCAGTCTCGGTCTCGCTGTAGCCGACCTCGCACAGCACCGAGCGGGTGTGCTCGCCGTAGCGCGGCGCCAGCGCGAAATGGGTGGGGCCATCGAGGTCTACCGCTGGTGGTTGCAGGCGGATGATGCTTCCGTCGGGCAGCGTCGAGGTCATCATCTTGGCGGCGATCTGCGGCATCGCTGCGACCTGGGCGATGGTCTGGATCGGCGCGTGCGGAATGCCGGCGAGCTGGAAATCTCGCATCAGTTCGGCGCCAGCGAATTTCCGCGTCACCGCCGCGATATCGGTGTGGATTTGCGCCCGCTGCTGGTGCCGGCCTTCATTGCTGCGGCGGGTGTCGTTGCCGATGCCAGCGAACTTGGGGATCGCCGTCAGTCGCTGCCACTGCACATCATTGCCGATGGCCATGAAGATCATGCCGTCGGCGCTCGGATAGGCGTTGGTCGGAATGAACTTGCGGTGCTCGTTGCCGGCACGCGAGACTTCCTCCGGCGCACAATCGAAATTGAGCAACGGCATCGTCGTGATCAGCCAGGAGGCGGCAGCTTGCAGCATCGAGACGTGGATCTGCCGGCCGCGGCCGGTCTCGTGGCGTTCGAGCAGTGCCGCCATCACCTCGGCATAGACCTCGTCACCGGCCTTCAGGTCGATCAGTGGCACACCCGAGAGCATCGGCGGCCCATCGCGCTCGCCGGTGAGTTCCATGAAGCCAACCATCGCCTGCATCGGTGGATCATAACCGGGGACGTCGGGGTAGGCCGGCCCCATCGCCGAGATGCCGGCCCAGATCAGGTCTGGCTTGGCCTGGCTCAGGGTCTCGTAGTCGATGCCGAACTGGGCGTAGCGGCACGGCAGGGTGTTGCAGCAGAAGACGTCGGCGTCGAGCGTGCGGATGATCCGCCGCAGCGCTTCCTGCCCGGCCGGGTGCTTGAGGTCGAGGGCAATCGCCTCCTTGCCGACGTTCTGAGCCAGGAAGTAGCTGCGCCTGTCCTCGCCGGCGACGCGCTTGCCGATATAGCGGTTGGGATCCCCGGGCCGCCCGCCCGGGCCGCGCGTCGCCTCGATGCGGATCACGCGCCAGCCCTTCTGCACGAAGCGCGCGGTGGCATACGGCAGGGACAGCGCCTGCTCCAGGGACAGTACCACCCGTTGCTTCTTGTCAGCACCCATCCACGCTTCCCCCTATCGAACGCCGCTCGCGCCTTGCTCTTCTCTGCATACGGCAGTCAGGATTGACTTCGAATAGCATATTCGCCATGCTCCAGTTCTTTCGATTTGAACCTTCTCAGCTAAGGAAACTGACATGTCCGTGAATACGCGAGTGATCAAAGTCGCTGCTGCCCAAGTCTCTCCAGTCTATCTCGATCGCGATGCCAGCGTTGAAAAAGCGATCGAATATATTGGCATGGCGGCACGCTCTGGCGTGGAACTGATCGCGTTCGGCGAAGCGTGGCTACCGGGCTACCCTTGGTGGATTTACCTGATGTCGCCGATCAGGGGTGGCGAGTTCGCGATGCGGCTCTACGACAATGCGGTCGAATTCCCCAGCCAGACAATTGAGCGGCTTTGCCAAGCTGCGCGCGATCACCGCATCACCGTTGTCATGGGCCTGACTGAAATCGACCGGGGCAGCCTTTACCTCGCGCAGGTCTTTATCGGTCCGGACGGTCGAATCCTCGGGCACCGTCGCAAGCTCAAACCAACGCACAATGAACGCGCCGTTTGGGGCGAGGGCGACGGCAGCGACATCATCGTCGTCGAGAGCGCGCTGGGCAAGCTCGGTGCGCTCAATTGCTGGGAGCATCTCCAGCCGCTGACACGCTTTGCAATGAACCATCTTAACGAGCAGATTCATGTATCGGCATGGCCGGGCTTCTCGCTCTACACAGGGCTGGTGCATTCGTTCAGCGCGGAGGCGAACCTTGCCGCGTCGCGCTCATACGCGCTGGAGACGCAGACCTTCGTGATCCATGTCGGGCCGCACACCGATGCCGAGACCGTAAGGATGCTGACCGCGGGCGACGCACACGCCGCCGCCCTGCTCCGCGTGGGCGGCGGCTATTCCGAGATCATCGATCCGCACGGCAAGACCATTGCCGGGCCGCTTGAGCCGGACAGCGAGGGGTTGGTGATCGGCGACTGCGATATGTCACAGATCGCAATGGCGCGGATGGCGAACGATCCTGCCGGCCATTATTCGCGGGGCGATGCTACCCAGCTCGTCCTCAATCGCACGCCGCGCAGGGCAGTGGTTTATCGCGACGCCGACCCGGTGGTTGGCAATGGCGGGGAACAGGCGGCGCCTGCGTCCTCCGCCGTTGCTGGGGTGGACCGTCTCGCGGACCGGCAAGACACCAGCCTGTGACGAATGAGATCTGGCAATCCGGTCGCTCGGTGTTGAAGGTTTCAAACCTGCTCGAACCAGGCGGCATCCACAGCCGCTGCCGCAACCCCGATCAGCACGATGCTCGCTCCATTGGACAGGGACAGCAGGGCATTGCCATCCGCGCCGCTTGAGGTGGTGTAATCCAGCAGCGCATGCAGGGCGATGTGGTCGCCGTCCGGGGCATGGAAATCCATGATCACATGCTGTCCCTGATCAGACAGATTGAATACGAAGCGGTCCGCACCGGTACCTCCAATCAACGTGTCATTGCCGTTGCCGCCTTGCAGGGTATCGTTGCCGCCGGCACCATCAAGATAGTCGTCCAATGTACTGCCGACGATCAGGTTGCCTTGATGATTGCCGGTCGCCCTGAGTTGCAGCAGCTCTGCGCCGAGCAGGTCTTCAACATTGTCGGGCATGGTGACCTCGGCCTGATCCGTCAGCAGGACGAACGTGTCATGGCCTTCTCCGGCCAGCTCGGTGATTGCGGCACCGGGACTGTGGATGAGGTAACGGTCGTCGCCACTGCCACCGACAAGCACGTCATGGGTGCTGTAGATGCGGTTGCCGCCGCCGAAGCTTTCCAGCGTGTCGTTGCCGGCGCCACCGATCAGCGTCTCGTCGTAGGCGCCTTTCGAGTCGGTGATGAAATCGTCGAAAGAGGTACCAATCACCCGATTGATGTTGACCAGGGTGTCGCCGCTGGTCGCGCCCACCAGGCGCGCGCTGCCGATTTCCCAGGCATGTCCGCGCGTTCCGTCATGGTTCAAACCATCGCTCGAGGATTCCAGCCTGACATTGAGGTCAACGCGGATGGGTCCGCCAATCCCACTGTTTCCACTGTAATCGACCGTATCGGGGACGCCGGCGGGCGCCCAGTCGCCACCCATGAGGGTGTCGCCGTCTAAGGTGCCGAACAGCACATCGCTGCCCATGCCACCATTGAGCGTATCCTGGCCCGCGCCGCCGGAGAGGCTATCCGCGCCCCAGCCGCCCTGCAGGGCATCGTTGCCACTGCCGCCGCTCAACAGGTCATTGCCGATCCCGCCGTCGACGGTGTCGTTGCCGGCGCCGCCGTCGATTGAATCATTGCCATCGCGAGCATAAAGCGCTTCAGCGCCGTTGCCGCCGCGCATGTTGTCGGCCAGATCGGTACCCACGACGGTGCGGGAACCGGCGTTGGCGGTGATCGAGTACACATGACTGACGGGGTCGTAACTGCGCGTGATGTCGGCCACGAGCTGCTGCTCTTTTTCGTCGCTGCCGTAGAGATAGCGCAGGATCGCCAGGTCATAGACGCCGTAGTCAACCGGTAGATCCGCGCTGCCGTTCTCCCCGGCCATCACGCTGTAGTTCCAGTTGTCTTCCGCCTGACTCAGGCCGACGGGATGGCGCAGACCAAGCGCATGGCCAATCTCGTGCATCAGCACCACATAGCCGTAGGTACCCGCAGCCAGGCTGGCCTGACCGAGATAAGATTTGCTGAGGAAGATATCCCCGCTCACGCCCTGCTGGTCGAGATTGTCCAGCGAGAGCGGATCGTCGTTCGGCAGACCTTCTTCGATGTAAGGCAGGTAGGCATAGCCGGCTGCCGGTGCGGCCATGTTGTGCATGCCGAAGCGGATCTCGCCGCCAACCTGGTCGCTGACTTCGATGAAGCTCAGTCCGGTCGATGCGGCCAGCGCGGCGAAAATTTGCCGCACGGCCTGTTGCTGGGCCGTGCTGAAGGCCTGGAAACCTTCAACCCGAACGGCCTGGGGACTGTCCACATACAGGCGCTCGTTGAAATAGGCCGGCTGTGCGCTCATGAAACTGTAAGTGAGGACGATCGGACTGCCGACCGGCGCTTCGGGCACATTGGCATTGCCGTTCCAGGAAAATCCGCACCACAGGGCGAGGAACTTGCTGGCAGGCACCGCATCCGGATTCACGGCGGGGGCTGGAAGATTGGCAGCGCTCGGGGGCTGGAAAGCATCCGCCCCGGCGTAGGGATTGGTGGCGGGACTGGTCACCGCGTTCTCGGCTGCGAGCAGCGTGTGGGCGCTAGCGCGGCTGGCCTCGTCGCCCGTGACGGTTTCGATGATTTCACCGAGTCGTGCCGGGTTGATATCGAGGTTTTGCTCAATTTGCTGACTCACCGCCTGCAGGGCAACCTCGTAGCGATTCACCAGGAAGGCTTTGCCGTCCGTGCCATCCGGGGTACCCAGGCCGGCTTCGATGATGCTCGTCACCAGATCACTGCGCGCTTGCCCTGCCGCCAGGAATCCACCCCAGTAGGCCAGCCCGCCGGGATCGGGCTGCTTGCCGAACACGTTGGTGTAGATCGCAGTCAGAAACGCCGCGTCGGATTGCGTGTCGGGGTAAATTGCCTTGACAACGTCGAGACTGAAAATCTTGTGCACAACTTCAGCCATGGTCTCACCCGCGGCCAATTGGCCCGACCAGTAGTCGAGGCCGGATTTTTCCGGGGCACGGTTGAATGCGGCGAGATACAGCCGCGTCAAGCCAAGCTGCTGTTCGGTCAGGGCCATGTGGTTATCTTACAGGCTTTAACTGCCGACAAACTTCGGCTTGCGCTTGGCGACAAAGGCGTTGATGCCTTCGGCGTAATCCAAGGTGGCAGTCGACTCCGCGAAGCTCTCCTGCTCGGCGAGCAACTGCTCCGTCAGGCTGTGATCGAAGGATTCATTGATGAGCCGCTTGGCACGCCCGTAGGCCAGGGTCGGCCCCAGGGCCAGGCGTGCGGCGATCCGTCGGGTCTCGCCAGACAATTCGGCCAGCGGCACGACGCGATTGACGAGACCGAGCTCAAGTGCGCGCTGCGCGTCGAATTGATCGCCGAACAAGGCGATCTCCATGGCTCGCTTGACCCCGACCAGGCGTGGCAACGCATAGGTCGCGCCGCCGTCTGGCGTGGCGCCAATCCGGGTATAGGCGAGGGAGAAATAGGCATTGTCGGCGGCAATCGCCAGGTCGCATGCACACATCAGCGACAAGCCGAAGCCGACCGCCGCACCCTGCACACTCGCGACCACGGGCTTGGCCATGCGCCGCAGGCGGATGACAGATGCATTGACCTCACCGATGATGCGCTCCAGGCTGTGCCGGCAGGCTTCGGGTGCCAGGCCCAGCTGCGCCTGGAACCACTTGATGTCGCCGCCCGCCATGAAATGCTCGCCGGCGCCGCGCAGCACCACCGCCCGGATCGCCGGATCGGTTTCGAGGGACTCGGTGATGTCGCGCAATTTTTGCGACATCTGGGGACCCAGCGCGTTCAAGACCTGTGGTCGGTTGAGCGTGACGGTCGCGATGCTGTCGTCGATTTCCAGCAGAATGCTGTCGTTGTCGTTCAATGGAGACTCCTCGTCAGGACCAACATGCTGCGTGATGCATCGCAGCATGGAACCACTCGCTCGAAACCACTCATTTGGGTAGGCAAGTCGTTAGTTCAAAAATGAGACTATAGCCTTTCTGTTGCAATCAAAATTGAACCGGGTGGCTTGCCGATCCATGCGCAAGGCACTCAAAACAACATCAAGAGGAGACCAGCAACATGGCAAAGAATCGACAATGGCATCTGACCAGCCGGCCGAGCGGTGAATTGAACGCGAGCAATTTCGAGTTGCGCGAATCAGCAATCCCCGAGCCGGGCAACAACCAGTTCCTGATCCGGACGATTTATCTTTCGCTCGATCCGACACATCGGCTGTGGGCAAGGGAAAAGGCCAGCTACATGCCGTCGGTAAAACTCGGCGATGTGATGCGTGGCTTCACCATGGGGGTTGTCGAAAAGTCGAACCACCCCGGCTATCCCGTCGGCGCCATCGTCACCGGCGTGTTCGGCTGGGAGGATTATTCGCTCTCCGATGGCAGCGGCATCGTCGCCCGAGTCGACATGGATCCGCGCCTGCCCTTGACGGCGCGCTTCGGCCTGTTCGAGCACATCGGTCTCGCGGCCTATTTCGGCATCCTCGACATCCTGCATCCGAAGCCGGGCGAAACCATGGTGGTTTCCGGCGCTGCCGGGGCGGTCGGTTCGATCGCGGTGCAGATCGGCAAGATCATGGGTTGTCGCGTGGTTGCGCTCGCCGGCTCGGATGAAAAATGTGCCTGGCTCAAGGAAGAACTCGGCGCCGATGCCGCCGTCAATTACAAGCAGGGCTCGCTCAAGGCATCGCTGCGTGGCGCCTGTCCGAAGGGCGTCGACACTTTCTTCGACAACGTCGGCGGTGAATGCTTCGAGGCGGTGCTCGACCTGATCAACATGAAGGCCCGCATTGCGATGTGCGGCGCGATCTCGCAGTACGGCAATGACGAGAAGCCGTATGCGCCGCCCAATATCTACAATCTGCTCAACAAGCGTGCCAAACTGGAAGGCTTCATCGTGCTCGATTACGCCGCCGATCAGCGTTGGTGGGCCAAGGCCCATGACGACATGACCCAATGGCATCTGCAGGGGCGCATGAAGTACCGCATCGAAACGGTCGATGGCCTGGAAAATGCGCCCAAAGCCGTGACCAAGTTGTTCCACGGTACCAACACCGGCAAGCTGCTGATCAAGGTTTCCGACGAGCCACCTGCTCGCGCCAGGCCATGAACTGAAAAGGAGCGCCTGGCTTTCGCCCGGCGCCTCTGCGCAGTCTTCTCGATTGGCCGTATAATTCTGCCGCATTGGTGCATAGCAGCAATCGTTGCTGCGCAGGCCATCAGAAAGGACATCCAGGCTGATTTCATGAGCACACCTCAGGATCAGCAGCACGCCGCAGAAACCAGCCTGGCCGGCATGTCGCTGGCCGCGATGGGCGTGGTCTACGGCGATATCGGTACCAGTCCGCTGTACACCATGAAGGAAGTCTTCAGCGGCCCCCATGCCGTGGCGGCCACGCCAGACAACCTGCTCGGCATCCTGTCCCTGGTGTTCTGGGCCCTGACCATCACAGTCTCCCTCAAGTACGTCATGTTCATCATGCGCGCCGACAACCGCGGCGAAGGCGGCATCATGGCTCTGACCGCGCTGGCTTCGCGCAAGCTGGGGGCAAGCCCGCGCATGCTGTGGTGGATCTCGGTGCTGGGCATTTTCGGTGCCGCGCTGTTCTATGGCGATGCGGTCATCACCCCGGCCATGACGGTGCTCTCGGCAGTCGAGGGACTCGAAGTGGCCACCCCCTTGTTCAAGCCCTACGTTGTGCCCATCACCATCGGCATCATCGTCGGATTGTTCGTGTTCCAGCGCAAGGGCACGGCCAGCGTCGGCGCCCTGTTCGGTCCGGTGATGCTGTTCTGGTTTGCCACGCTGGGCGTCTTCGGCGTGCTCAACATCCTCAAGCACCCCGCCATCCTCATGGCCGTCAATCCCTGGTATGCCCTGCGTTTCTTCCAGGACAACCACATGCACGGCTTCCTCGCCCTGGGTGCCGTGGTGCTGGCCATCACCGGCGGCGAAGCGCTCTACGCCGACATGGGGCATTTCGGGCGGCGTCCGATCAAATGGGCCTGGCTCACTTTCGTCTTTCCAATGCTGTACCTCAATTATCTCGGCCAGGGCGCCCTGATTCTGGATGACCCGGCGGCAGTGAAGAACCCCTTCTTCCTGCTGGTGCCGGATTACCTGCTCTACCCGATGGTCGGTCTGGCCACCGCGGCGGCCGTGATCGCCTCGCAGGCGGTGATCTCGGGCGCCTTCTCGCTGACCAGCCAGGCCATGCAACTGGGCTATTGTCCGCGCATCCAGGTGATGTTCACCTCGGAACGGGAGAAGGGACAAATCTATATCCCCAACATCAACTGGCTGGTGATGCTGGCGGTGATCATCCTCGTGCTGGGTTTCCGTTCCTCCACCAACCTCGCTGCCGCATACGGCCTGGCAGTCACCCTGACGATGATGATCGACACCATGCTGGCCTTCGTCGTGGTGCGCAGTCTGTGGCAATGGGGCATCGTCAAGTCAGTGGCCTTCCTCGGATTCTTCTTCATCGTCGACTTTGCCTTCTTCTCCGCCAACAGCGTCAAGATCCTCGACGGCGGCTGGTTCCCGCTGGTGCTGGGCCTGTCGGTGTTCACGCTGCTCTCCACCTGGAAGCGCGGCCGCTCGCTGCTCTACGAAAAGTTGCAACAGGACTCGATGCCACTCGATGCATTCATCACCAGCCTTTCCTACGGCGGCCCGCATCGCGTCGAGGGCACCGGCGTATTCATGACCACCAATCCCAACGGCGTGCCGCGGGCGATGCTGCACAACCTGCTGCACAACAAGGTGCTGCACGAGCGGGTCATCCTGCTCAACGTCAACGTCGAGGAGGTCCCGCATGTCGCCGAGTCGGAACGCATCGAGGTGCATCAACTGCCGCAGGGCTTCTACCAGGTCATCGTGCGCTACGGCTTCAAGGACGACCCGGATATTCCTTTGGCATTGGCACTGTGCGCCTCACATGGCATCCAGTACGAAGCGATGGAAACCTCCTTCTTCCTCGGCCGCGAAACCATCGTCCGTCAGGGCATGCCGGTCATGGCACGCTGGCGTCAGAAAATATTCACCTGGATGTTCCGCAACGCTGAAACCGCCACGACCTTCTTCAAGATTCCAACCAACCGCGTGGTCGAGTTGGGTACCCAAATAGAACTTTAGGGTCTGTTCTCAATTAAGCGACGTGTGCGAACGATGAAAATGGCTGTCAGTGTAAGGCGCGAGCGACGCGGTTGGGTTGCTCCCAATCAGGAGCGAGCAACGCTACAATGGCGGCCATTTTCACCGTTCCCTTCGGGTTGCTGCCCAATGCGGCGTCCGCTTTGTCACTCGTCTCGTCAAGGGGAATGGCCATTGACTTCGACTCGCTTCGCGCGGCCATCCGCATTGGACAGCAACGCATCGCGCCGATTAATTGAGAACAGACCCTAATTTGACTGTGTCATTTAAGTTACCTCACGCTCCTGCAACAAGGACATTGCCTGAGTTTTTCTGCGATGGCTGCTGCGATCAGAACGCGAAGCGTTGGAATCGAATCGGGCACGTGGCGTTGGG
>JBAYVV010000154.1:0-9595 GCA_041674465.1 Sterolibacterium sp. | reverse complement strand
GTTGGCGGTGTCGATCAGGTTTGCCGCCAGCGTGGCAACCTGCTTGGGATCGCGCAAGAAGGTGTATTGATAGCTGCCATCGCCGTTATCCACCAGGGTGCCTTGGGTGTCGGAGGTCGGCCAGGTACCGCACCAGGTCGGTGCTGTCGTGGAATCGCACGATGTCGTCGCGGCAACCGTGCCGGCCTTTTCGGCAACTGTCGGCGGACGCAGGACGTTATAGCTGACCCACTTGCTGGGGGCGCCATTGCTGCTCGGGACCAGTTTGGCCAGCGTGAAAGCGATGTTGGTCAGGACAGGTACCGAGGCGGTGGCGCTCTGGGATTTGTTGCCCAGACCCACGATCGGATTGCCGTTGGCATCCTTGACCGTGAATTTGACGACCGGGGCGCTGGCGATGGTGACGCCGGTCACCGTAACTTGAGGGGCAAGCGCCTTCCAGGCGGCAGAGGAGGCATCTGTAGCGGTCGCCGCGTTGCCGGGAATGCTGACGGTATTGGTCAGATCCTTGCCTGGCGCTCCTGGCGCACCGGTCGCTCCTGCAGCACCCGCAGGACCCGCTGGTCCTGCTGAACCATCAGAACCGCCGCAACCTTGTAACAAGAACGTTGCTGTCACCAGTGTGGTTGCCAATAGCGACCACCTACTCCATTTGCTCCTTTGCGTATGCATGCCCATCTCCTTTAAACATTCCCCAATAACAACTCTCAAGCAACACGGGCCAACCCGGTACTTAGCACGGGATTCTCATCCCAGCGCGAGCACCATTGCTTGATGTACGTCAAACCTCTTTGTTTTTGCGGAAAGATAGCCGGAAATAACTGGAACCAATTCCCTGTGCCTGAAGGCAAGAAGCGCCTTGTCCCATTAACCTGAATTAAAGTACTTGAGTAGCTGCTTCGGGATAAAGTTCAGGCAGCAGAAACTGAAGCGCATCCAAGGGAAAAGCCATTTGTACGGGGGACAGGCGCCCTTCACTGGCTACCAATCCCGTCTCCAGGAGCCTGCTCAATAGCCGGCGACCGGAACGCTCGGGGAGGCCTGTCATCCGGATAAACTCACCGCGTGGGGTGGGTCCTGCTGCAAACAGGTGATAAAGAGGAAGTGTTGCAGCCTCCCGGATGTTTGCGTCAAGTTTCGACCTGAAAGAGATTAGTGCGCTAATCCGAACCTTCATGCCATCAAGGGCCAGCATCTTGGCCATAAAACTGACTTGGTCCTCGGCAACGGAAATGAACCAGTTGCACCAGGCCCCTAGCGCTTTCTCGCTTAAGTTGCCGCGACCATCCAGGTCTCCATGTCTGTGGTTATCAGCTTCAGCGAGCAGGCGGTAATACATGTCGTGGCTACGAGCCAGTCCTCGACTCATGGACCAGAGTCCTCCGCCAAGTCGCCAAAGGGCTGCGTGGGTCTGGAGTCGAACAGCGCGGCCGTTGCCATCGAGGAACGGGTGCACCCAAGCCATTCGATGATGGGCCGCGGCGATTTTCAGCACGCCGACCTCAAGGCTTGCTGCCGGGGCATAGACCGCATCCAGTCTTGCAAAAAATTGAGGCAACACTGACCATAGAGGAGGCTCGTGGCGGCCGACAGCGACTTGTTCTTTGCGAAATAGACCGGGAGATACCACTTGGCCATCAGGTGATGCGCGGTCTTCAGCGGATAGGCGCCCATAAAGCGCCGCATGGGCCTTCTGCAGGAAAGCTGTGCTTAGCGCAACCTCGCCTGACTCAACCAATTGCTCGAGCTCACGTTCGGCTTCGATATGTGCCAAGGCTAAACGTTGTAGTCGAGCAATATCCGGCTTATCTGAAAAATCCAGACGAAGGGCGCGCTCAATGTTTTGGGGGTGCGTACTTTGCCCCTCGATGCGGTTCGAATAGTAAGAGTTCATCGCCCGTACCAGTTCGCGCAAACTGGATAGGGTTGCGGGATGTGCGCCGCCCTTGAGTCGCAGCGATTTCTCCACCACATCCCGCGCGCGCTCCAGGAGTTCATCCAGTCTTTGCTGCGGCATCAGGGGTTCCATCTGCTGCGGCTGTGTGTACTGGGATATTGATATAGATGTCATTTGGCCGATATATTGTCCGATCTAATAATTTACATATTACATTTACAATCAATGTATAACAAGTTTACTTAGTCATAATTCCGGGCTACATTGGCCGATTGCCTGGCCGATCGGATGGCAATCAAATGAATAGACGAAAATAATTACTCCATGCGGACCCGTAGCCGTTCAAGTTGCTGTGGCGATCCGGTAAATAACCCTTCGGGATATTTCCGGTACTGCGCCATTTCAGCGTAAATCCTGGCCTGGTCATAGGTGTTGAGCCCGAAGCCGGCGAGGTACTGCAGCCGGAGATTGCGGTCGGTATTGATCTGCGCATCCGCGAGCCATGGCTTGAGCTGCTTGCCGCGCATGGCGAAGGTGGACAACAGATCGACAGCGGTATGCATGCCGATCTCTCGCATCGAGTAGACCACGGGAGCGTATTCGCTGCTGCTCAGGCGCTCCTGGATGGCATCCACGTCGATCGGGCCGGGTGTTGCCTGACCTACCAACACAATGTCGTAGCCCGCATCCTTGTGTTTGTTGGCAAAAATCAGGCCCTCGGGAAAAGCCTCGAGAAAGGTGGCCACTTCACTTTTGACGGCTTCCATGTTGCTCATGTAGAGCTGCACGAAGACGGTCACGACACCGCCGGGATTCAGTCTGTCCTTGACGAGTTGGAAGAATTCCCTGGTGTACAGGTTGGCCGCGCCTTTCACCCAGGGATCGAAGGGATCGGAAGTAATGGCGTCGAATTTCTCCTTGGTTGTGAACAGGTAATGTCGCGCGTCATCGACTTCCACCCTCACCTTTGGATTGCCGACGACATCGAAGTTATGCTGCCTGAAATAAGTGGATACGACACGGGGGACCAGTGGTTCGATTTCGGCGATCACCTCGCGTTCCAGGCGCGGATCGAGGCTGACTGCACCCGCTGTCACACCGGCACCGCAGCCAATCACCAGCACCGATTTCGGTGCCTGCGTCGGCAACAGCGTGGCCATGTGCCCAAGCATGCGCTGCAGCCGCATGTCCTGCGGTTCACTCGATGCCTGAACCTTGCCGGCGTTGTGATAGCTCAGCACGCCGTTGGGGAGCACTGAAACCGTCATCGAGGAATTCATGCCCTCGCCCACATAAATGAACTCGCCGTGGTCATGCAACTGCCTTGCGGCGAAACGGCCGTAGCCGACCAAGAGTGGAGGAACCGGAATGACCGTCTGCACCAGCCAGCCGGTCGCCAACACCATCAGCAGCGCCACACCCCAGCGGCCCAGGCCGCGCCCGTTCGAGGCTAATCCCTCTGTCGAGAAAACCAGCATCAGCAAGGCAGCAACAGTGGAGCAGACAATCAGCAACTGTTGCGAACGTTGCGATCCGAATTCTGGTATGAAGACCAGACTCATCAGCAAAGCGCCGAAGATCGCACCCACGGTATTGGCGGCATAGGTGGTCCCCACCACCACGCCCGGATCGCGATCATGGATGCCGATGGCCGCCAGGGCCAGCGGAAAACTGGCCCCCCACAGGAACGCTCCCGGCAGCACCGTGATCAGTGTCTTGATCAAATCGCTCTGGAAAGTGGTGAGCGGGCTTGGCGACAGATTGGGATCGAAGGGCCACAGCGGCAAGACCTGCGTCAGCGAGTAGGCCGCCCAGGCCAGGCCACCCGCCAGCAGCAGCTGGCACCCGCCGAGCATCGTTCGCGCTGTTGCCCCCCTGCGCACGACCAGCGCACCCAGGCTGCTGCCGATGCCCAAACCCAATAGGAAGACCGCGAGAATCAGTGAGAAGGTATATGTCGTTGCACCCAGGTTGAGCGAGAGGAGCCGGGTCCAGACGACTTCCGCAGCCAATGCGGTGAAGCCGGACAACCCGATTGCCAGATACACCGACGCGGAACCTGCCGGCATGGCGAAAAGTCCGGTGGAAGGGGCTCCCGCCGGCTCGTGGTAGGAAGTTCGTTGTGAAAGTATCAGGCCTGCGCAGGCGACGCTGGCATTCAGCGTCACGGCCACAAAGGTGGCCGTGGCCACATCATGCACGCGCAACAGGTAGTAACCGGCCAGCAGGCAGCCGATCACCGCCCCGGCAATATTGCCTCCGTAGAAAAAACCGAGCCAGGCAACCCCTTTCGGCGTGGCCTCAACCCAGCGTGCGATGGCCGGAAGGGTCGCTCCCATCAACAGGGTTGGCGGCAACAGACACAGGACGCAAAACAGACCCCGCAGCAGGATTCCCATCGTTCCATGCACGGCTATTTCAGTGTAGAGCCCGCCGATGTAAGGCATGATCCAGAGCACGACAATGCCACACACGCCGATACCGACTTCGAGCAAGGCATAGACCCGCAACGGGTGTGCGTGCCGGGAAATGAAGCGCGACAAGAGCAAACTTCCGGCGCACATCCCGCCCATGTAGATGCCCAGTAACAGGCCAATGGAAATGGCCGACGAACCGATGATGAGGCTCATCATTTGCAACCAGACCACTTCGTAGATCAAGGCCGCGCAACCGCTGCCGACAAATAGCAGAACCAGCAAGGGCAGGAAAGGGCGTACCGCTGTTGCAGCGGAAGTCACGGCGTCACAACGATTGGTAACAGACATGCTTTGCCTCGAAAAACATTGGTGTCAAATTTTATCGCCCGCGTTCGTGATTGCCGAGCCCACCACACAAAAAACTGACCCGGCTACGTTTCCGCAACCGGGTCAGGAGGTTTGCTGCCTGCGGGATCACGCCGGAACGTGATCCGCTTGAGGTGCGCCTAGACTACTTTATGTGAGCCGCCTTGATATCGGCAACCTTGCCGGAACCATGGCAGACCATGCAAGCTTCAGTCTGGGTAAACTTGAACGCACCGTTCGTTGGCGGTGTCGTCGTCGTGACCGGACGGGCAACACCGTTGCCGACGCTCGAAGCCAGTGACACGATGGTTCCGCCATTGCCGCGCATGTGTGCAACTGCTGCCTTGCTGTCGTGGCAACCAAAGCAGGACGAGGCAACCGGTGAAGACACCAGATTATCGACCGTGTAACTGGTCTGTGCCGGAACCCATGGCGACAGGCCGATCGATGCGGCGTTGGTCGGGTTGCTCATGTCGCCGCGTGCATCCGTGGTCCATAGCAGGTTGGGCACGGCAGCAGCATTGGCCGAGGCACTGAAGTCATAGCTGCCGGCCACGTGGCACTGTTCGCAGTTGCTCAGTACGCCTGGATAGCCGACGTCATCGAAGCCCAAGGGGTTCGCAGCAGTGGCTTCATAGCTATAGGCCTGCTCCCGCTTGCTTGCGCCGTGGATGCCATGCACCAGGTTCTTGATAGCAACCGACCAGCCGCCGCCGAAGCTGTTGGCAGCACCAACGTGTCCAGTCGCATTGTTGGGGGTATGGCACAAAGCGCAGCCTTCACCGTTGTTGCGTGCGCCGCCGTGGAAGGTTGGGCTGACACCCAACTGGCCGTGGCAGTTGTTGCACTTGGCATTGCTGACAATGGAACGGCGGGCGGTGTAGCCATCCGCAGTCTTCATCGCGAACTGAGCTTCACGCAGCATGATCCCCTTCGGATACGACGCATGGTTCAACTGGACGAAGCCGCCGTAATTGATGCCCATTGCGCCCGTAACCATGGTGGCCGTGTCGGGAATGGTGGCGCCAAAGCTGGCGGTGTAATAGCCGCTGGCATCCGGTCCGGTCAGGGTGTTCCCGGCCGTGTTGGTATCGCGGATCGCCTTGAGCGTGGCACTGATGCTGGTGTTCCAATCCACCGGCGTGGTGATGCCGTCCTGCGGCACGCCGTAGCCGACGTAGATACTGGGCGAACCATCGACATTGTCCATCAGATAGCCCGTGGCGTTCAAGGTCGCCGGAGCACCATCCTTCATGACGCGGAAGACAACCTTGGCTTTCTTGGCGCCTGCAGCACCCGTGACGGTGACCTGCCTGATCTCGAAGGCGATCTTGTAGACTCCGGCCGGCATGTTCAACTGCGACGAAATTGGAATAGCTTGGCCAAGATAGTAAGCCCGAGAATTAGCTGCTGATGGCGACGGATCGTTCGTCACGTGGTAAATCGGGATGTTGGTCGCGTCATGGCAGAGCACGCAGAGCTTGTCGTCGGCCTTGGCGCCGCCAACGTGACCATGCGTATCACCAGCGAGCGTCACGCCCTGGCCCGTGGCAAAGTTGATGCCGTCATGGCAGGCGCCGCAAGCCAGGCGGCTCGGCACTTTCTTCCAGTTGTCGCCATCGGCGGTCTTGTTGACTGCAGAAGCGGAACCGTCATGGCACTTGGTGCAATTGGTCCGCGGTTGCGGATAGAGCACTTCGTTGAACATCATGGCGCCGCCATTGGCGTTGTAGTTGTAGCCTTTCTTGACCAGCTCATCACCCATGTGCAGCTTGTGCATGAAGTTGGGGAAATTGCCGATCGCGCGGCCATCAACAACGGCGGTTTCCGCACGTTTCTGCGCGGTGGTGCCGGTGGTGCCACCCGTCAGGGTATAGCCCGTTGCAGGCGCTTCCATGCTGAAGGAATAGCGGATCTGGTCGGTGTGGCAGGTCATGCAGTACTTCGGATCCTTGCGGCTGCCGTGCGCCAGCACTTTGCCATTGTGGCATCCGGCGCAGGAATCGATCTTGACGATGTCGCGCGTGTTGGTGACAGCGGCGCCATCGGGCCTGAAGTCGTACACGACATTGGCGGTGTTGACCATATTGACACTAGGCGTCACCGTCACGGCATTCGGCGTGTTGGAACCGGTACCCGGGGCAGCACCACCGAGTTGGATGCCCACGCGATGCGTCAAAGTCGGATCGAAAGTCAGGTCGCCAAAATCGGCTTTCTTGTTGAGGCCGTTGGCGGTGTCGATCAGATTGGCCGCCAGCGTGGCGACTTGTTTCGGATCACGCAGGAAGGTGTATTGATAGCTGCCGTCACCGTTATCAACCAGGGTGCCCTGTGTATCCGTGGTGGGGTAGGTACCGCACCAGGTCGGCGCCGTCGTCGAATCGCACGAGGTCGTGGCCGCCACAGTGCCGGCTTTCTCGGCAACGGTGGGCAGTCTCAGCACGTTATAGCTGACCCACTTGCTGGGTTCGTTGTTGGTGCCGGGAACCAGTTTGGCCAGGGTAAAGGCCAGATTGGTCAGACCCGCAACCTGAGCGGTCGTGCTCTGTGATTTATTGCCAAGACCGACGATCGGGTTGCCATTGGCGTCCTTGACGGTAAATTTGACAACTGGTGGGCTGGCGATGGTGACGCCGGTCACCGTCACTTGCGGTGCAAGAGCAGCCCAAGCCGCAGCCGCATCGGCAGAGGCGGCCGCTGAATTACTGGGAAGACTCACCTTGGCGGTCAGGTCCTTGCCCGGTGCGCCTGTTGCGCCCGTCGCGCCCGCAGCGCCAGCCGGACCTGCCGGCCCCGTGTCCCCATCCGATCCACCGCAGCCTTGCAACAAGAACGCAGCGGCGGCCAGGCTTGTCACTAGCAGTGACAACCTTTTCCATTTGCTACTTTGCGTATGCATACCCATCTCCTTAAATTATTGCCAATGTCATAGAAAGCACCTAAACCACATCTTTAAACTCGAACCACAACTTGTTGCTCACGCTTGCCTTGCCAGATCCATCCAACCGGCACCCCTTTGGTCACCATGCATCCAGCATTAACCGGTAACACACGCACCCATCCAAACCCATCCATACCATCGCTCGCGATTCTCGCGCCGACGTGATTTCGAAGAGTTGATTTAGGTCAAGGCGCACATCTATTCGGAGCTTACGAATAAAAAATTGGGAACTAATTGCCAACAACTAAAACAGGGGCAAATGGTTGCCGACGGAGTGCCTTGCAAAAAAATAACCCGGATGCTTGACACATCCGGGTTATCGATAACTTCAGGTGCTGCAACCGGGTGCGCTGTTCTGCACCCCTTGAACAAAACTACCTCAGGTTCGCATGCACCTTGACTGGGTCGAAGTCCTTGCCAGGGGCGTGGCACAGGCCGCAGGACTCATTGCTGAAGTTGAGCGCGCTGCGATTGACCTTGATCTGACCGCCGTTCAAGCCGATGTGCGCTTGCGCGATCGCCGAGTCATGGCAACTGACGCAAGCCGCAGCATACGGCGTGGTCACCTTGTCCGTGGCATTCGGCTGCACGAAGGACAGCTTGTAGGCCGCCGGCGTCATCGGCGTGGTGCCGTTGTTGTATTCATAAGTCGACGCCAGGGTATTCGCCGGCGCGCTGCTATAGGTCCCGGGCTTGTGGCAGGCAGCCTCGCAATTGCTGAGGATGTTGGGGAAATGCGCTTTCGACATGTCGAGCAGGGTAATCGCCGATGGCGTGCGGTCGCGCGCATCCTGGAACGGCGTGGTGCGGTCTGCGCCGGCATGGATGCCGTGGATCATGTCCTTGAAGTTGTTGGTCGTCACCGGGAAGTTCAATGCGGCATTCGGCAGGGTCTTGTCGAAGCCCCACAGCGCCAGCTTGGCATTGTCGGCCGCCGAGAAGCTGTAGGCGGTAAGCGCAGCATCCGAAATGCCGCGACCGGTGGTGTTGATGCCCGGCACGTGGCAAGTGACGCAAACCTGGGTTTCATAGACACGATTGCCGCCATGCCCTTCAAACCACTCGTGGCAGTTGCCGCACTTGGCGGGATCGACCACGACACGGCGGACTGCATCGCCAGTGACGCCCTTGACCACCGAGATGGTATGGCGCGCAGCAGCCGGCGTAACCTGCGTAAAGTAGCCCTGCAAGGCGACTGTGCGCATCTTCGCCCCGGCCGGGAAGACCACACTTGAACCGACGATGTTGGCGGTGTAGTAGCCGTCCGCATCGCGCGCCGACAGGGTACCCGTGGTGGTAGTCCGGTTGGAGTCAAGCAAATTGGCCAGTGAGACACTGATCGGCTGAGCATTGGTGCGGCCGAGGTTGTTGTAGTCGACCGGGGTGGTCACGCCGTCCTGAGGCAAGGTGTAGGCCAGCAGGAAGCTCGGGCCGCCGGTGAAACCATCCAGCGGATTGGCCATGGCAGCCGCCGCAGCCTTCAAGGTCACTGCCGTGCCATCGGCCTTGATCCGGAACTTCACCGATACGGCATTGGTCGTCGCATTGACGCTGGCGGAAGCAATTTCATAGGTGAAATTCTTCAGACCGGTTGCCACTGTTGGATTGTGCGTCGTGGCGTTTTCGGCCAGATGGTAGGTCTTGATGGCATCTGCAGTGTGGCATGTCGTGCAGAGCTTGTCGTCGGCTTTGGCGCCGCCCTGGTGGCCCGTGGTGGCGCCGGCGTTGGTGGTACCCGCACCTGTGGCAAAGTTGATACCGTCATGGCAGGCGCCGCAGGCGAGGCGGCTCGGAACGGCATTCCAGTTGTCGCCCTGGGGTGCTGCCGTGGTTTGGGTATGGCACTTGCTACACAGCCTCTGGCCGCCACCGCCGATGTAGATGGGATAAACGATGTCGTTGAAGAGTACGCCGCCATAGTTGTAGCCGGTCTTGACCAGTTCATCGCCGCGATGCAGCGAGTGGATGAAGAAC
>JBAYVV010000153.1:0-9775 GCA_041674465.1 Sterolibacterium sp. | reverse complement strand
TTCGCCACCAACACCAACTGGCAGGGCTATTCCGGCGAATCGACGATGAGCTACCTGACCCAGATGCTCGGTCTGACGGTGCAGAATTTCTTCTCCGCCGCCACCGGCATCGTCGTCGTCATCGCGCTGATTCGCGGTTTCGCCCGCCACACGGCGCAGACCATCGGCAACGCCTGGGTCGACCTGATCCGCATCACGCTGTACGTGCTGCTGCCGATCTCGCTGGTCTACGCGGTGTTCCTGGTCAGCCAGGGCGCGATCCAGAATTTCGATGCCTACAAGGACGTGACGACGCTGGAGGTCACCAAGTACGACAATCCCAAGCTCGACGCCACCGGCCAGCCGCTCAAGGACGAAAAGGGCAACGCGGTGACAGAGCCTGCCACGGCGCCGACCCAGACCTTGCCGATGGGCCCGGTCGCCTCGCAGGAAGCCATCAAGATGCTCGGCACCAACGGCGGCGGCTTCTTCAACGCCAATTCGGCGCATCCCTATGAGAACCCGACGCCGCTGACCAACTTCATCCAAATGCTGTCGATTTTCCTGATTCCGGCGGCGCTGTGCCTGACTTTCGGCCGCATGGTCGGCGACATGCGCCAGGGTTGGGCAGTGTTGATCGCGATGACGCTGATGTTCGTGGTCATGGCCTTTGTCGCCATGCATTACGAAGCCCAGGGCAATCCGTTGCTGGGCAAGCTCGGCGTCGACATGTCCGCCGGCAACATGGAAGGCAAGGAGGCGCGCTTCGGCATCGCCGAATCGGGTCTGTTCGCCACCATCACCACGCTGGCCTCGTGCGGTGCTGTCAATGCCATGCACGACTCGTTCACGCCGCTGGGTGGCTTCGTTCCGCTGTGGAACATGATGCTTGGCGAAGTGGTGTTCGGCGGCGTTGGCACCGGTCTCTACGGCATGCTGGTGTTCGCCGTCATGGCGGTGTTCATCGCCGGCCTGATGATTGGCCGCACCCCCGAATATCTTGGCAAGAAGATCGAGGCCTTCGAGATGAAAATGGTATCGATCGCCATTCTGGTCACGCCGTTGCTGGTGCTGGCCGGCACGGCTGTTGCCGTGATGGCCCCGGCCGGCATCGCCGGCATTGCCAATCCCGGTGCGCACGGCTTTTCTGAAATTCTCTACGCCTTCACTTCGGCCGCCAACAACAACGGCAGCGCCTTTGCCGGTTTGTCGGCCAACACGCCCTTCTACAACGGCATGCTGGCCATCGCCATGTGGTTCGGCCGCTTCGGCGTGATCGTGCCGGTGCTGGCACTGGCCGGCGGGCTCGCCGCCAAGAAGCGCATCACCGCCAGCGCCGGCACCATGCCGACGCATGGTCCACTATTCGTCGTGCTGCTGATGGGCACCGTCCTGCTGGTTGGTGCCCTGAACTACGTTCCCGCCTTGGCGCTCGGGCCGGTGGTCGAGCATCTGATGCTCTATCCAGCTCACTGAGCAATAGGAGAAAATTATGACCCACAAGAAACTTGCTATGTTCGACCCGGTGCTGGTACAACCGGCCATAATCGATTCATTCAGAAAGCTCAACCCAGCCATCCAGTGGCGCAACCCGGTGATGTTCGTCGTCTATATCGGCAGCATCCTGACCACGGTACTCTGGGTGCAGGCACTGGTTGGCCAAGGCGAAGCCTCAGTGGTGGAAAACCCGGGATTCATCCTCGCTGTCGCCATCTGGCTGTGGTTTACGGTGTTGTTCGCCAATTTTGCCGAGGCGCTCGCCGAAGGCCGCAGCAAGGCTCAGGCGGCTTCGCTGCGCGGCCTGAAGAAGGAGACCTGGGCCAAAAAGCTCAAGGAGCCGCGTGCCAACGCCGAGTGGTATACGGTGCCGGCTACCGATCTGCGCAAGGGTGACATCGTCCTGGTACACGCCTCGGAATCCATCCCGGCCGACGGCGAGGTCGTCGAAGGGGTCGCCTCGGTGGACGAGTCCGCGATCACCGGCGAATCGGCACCCGTGATTCGCGAAGCCGGCGGCGACTTCTCAGCCGTCACCGGTGGCACCCGCGTTTTGTCCGACTGGCTCGTCGTGCGGGTGACGGCAAACCCCGGCGAGACCTTCATCGACCGCATGATCGCCATGGTCGAAAGCGCCAAGCGCCAGAAAACGCCCAACGAGATCGCGCTGACCATCCTGCTGGTGGCGCTGACCATCGTTTTCCTCGCCGTCACGGTGACCCTGCTGCCTTACTCGATGTTCAGCGCGAAGTTGGCAAATGAGGTGGCCAAGGCCGGCGCACCGGTCAGCATTACCGTGCTGATCGCCCTGCTGGTCTGCCTGATTCCGACCACCATCGCCGGCCTGCTCTCGGCCATCGGCGTCGCCGGCATGAGCCGCATGATGCAGGCCAACGTCATCGCCACCTCCGGCCGTGCCGTCGAGGCCGCCGGTGACGTCGATGTGCTGTTGCTGGACAAGACCGGCACCATCACCCTGGGCAACCGCCAGGCCTGTGCCTTTCTGCCCGCTGAGGGCATCAGCGAGGCGGAATTGGCCAGCGCTGCTCAACTCGCGTCACTAGCCGATGAAACGCCCGAAGGGCGCAGCATCGTGGTGCTGGCCAAGCAGAAGTTCAATTTGCGCGAGCGCGACATCCAGTCGCTGGAAGCGCAATTCGTCCATTTCTCGGCCCATACGCGCATGAGCGGTGTCGATGTGCATGGCAAGCAGATCCGCAAAGGCGCCACCGATGCCATCCGCAAGCATGTGGAAGTTCTCGGCGGCCACTTCCCGCAGTCGGTGCTGGTTACCGTCGAGGATGTCGCCCGCCGCGGCAGCACGCCCTTGGTGGTGGCCGAGGGTACCCGCGTGCTCGGCGTCGTCGAACTCAAGGACATCGTCAAGGGCGGCATCAAGGAGCGCTTCGCCGAACTGAGGCGCATGGGCATCCGCACCATCATGATTACTGGTGACAACCGCCTCACCGCCGCTGCCATCGCCGCCGAGGCTGGCGTCGACGACTTCCTCGCCGAAGCCACACCGGAAGCCAAGCTCGCGCTGATCCGCCAGCACCAGTCCGAAGGCCGGCTGGTCGCAATGACCGGCGACGGCACCAACGACGCCCCGGCACTGGCTCAGGCCGATGTCGCCGTGGCCATGAACACCGGCACCCAGGCCGCCAAGGAAGCCGGCAATATGGTCGACCTCGACTCCAACCCAACCAAGCTGATCGAGGTCGTCGAGACCGGCAAGCAGATGCTGATGACGCGCGGCTCGCTGACCACTTTCAGCATCGCCAACGATGTCGCCAAATATTTCGCCATCATTCCGGCAGCCTTCGTCGTCACCTATCCGCAGCTCGCGGCACTCAACGTCATGGGCCTCGCCAGCCCGAACTCCGCGATCCTCTCAGCAGTGGTCTTCAATGCCTTGATCATCATGTTCCTGATCCCGCTGGCCTTGAAAGGCGTGAAATACCAAGCCCTCGGCGCCGCCGTGCTGCTGCGTCGCAACCTCACCGTCTATGGCTTGGGCGGCCTCGTCGCGCCCTTCATCGGCATCAAGCTGATCGACATGCTGATCGCGGCCGTCGGTCTCGCCTGAGAAAGGAAATCGTCATGAAATCGCTATTACGTCCCACCATTACCCTGTTCGTTCTGCTGTCCATCATTACCGGGATTGTTTATCCCTTGGTGGTCGCGGGAATCTCGCGGGCAATCTTTCCCGGAAACGCGGCCGGCAGCCTGGTCGTCAAGGACGGCAAGCCGGTCGGCTCGACGCTGATCGGGCAAAACTTCACCGACCCGAAGTACTTCTGGGGCCGGCCCTCGGCCACTTCGCCGCAGCCATACAACGGCACTGCATCGGGCGGATCGAATCTGGGGCCGCTGAACCCGGCACTGGTGGACACCGTGAAGGGGCGCATTGACGTCCTCAAGGCCGCCGATCCGGACACCAAGCTGCCGATTCCGACCGATCTGGTCACGGCTTCCGGCAGCGGCCTCGATCCGCACATCAGTCCGTCTGCCGCGCGCTACCAGATCGCCCGCGTAGCCCGCGAACGCAAGATATCAACGGACCGAGTGGCATCCTTGATCGACGCGCATACAGAGGGAGCGCAGTGGGGTATTTTTGGCGAAGCCCGCGTTAACGTGTTGAAATTGAACTTGGCGCTAGACGAGCAACCAAAAACATGACCGACGGACGTCCCGATCCCGACCTGCTCCTCAACCAAATCAAGGAAGAGGAACTGCGTGCCGCACGCGGCAAGCTGAAGATATTCTTTGGTGCCTCGGCCGGTGTCGGCAAGACCTACGCCATGCTGTCGGCGGCCCGCCAGCGGCTCCAGCAGGGGATCGACGTGGTCATCGGTGTGGTGGAAACCCATGGCCGGAAGGAAACCGAAGCCTTGGTCGAGGGACTGGAACGTCTTCCTCTCAAGCAGATTCAATACCGCGAGAAGTTGCTCCAGGAATTCGACCTCGACGGCGCTCTGGCGCGCAAGCCGGCGCTGATCCTGATGGATGAACTGGCCCACTCCAACGTGCAGGGTTCGCGCCATCCCAAACGCTGGCAGGATGTCGAAGAACTGCTCGCCGCCGGCCTAGACGTCTATTCAAGCATCAATGTCCAGCACTTGGAATCCCTCAACGACGTGGTGGGCGGCATCACGGGTGTCCGGGTGTGGGAGACCGTGCCCGATCATGTCTTCGATGCCGCCGATGAAGTTGTCATCGTCGACCTGCCACCGGACGAGCTATTGCAGCGCTTGAAGGAAGGCAAGGTCTATCTTCCCCACCAGGCCGAACGCGCCATCCAGAATTTCTTCCGCAAGGGTAATTTGATCGCACTGCGTGAACTTGCCTTGCGCCGCACAGCCGATCGCGTCGATAGCCAGATGCTCAAGTACCGGCATGACCAGTCCGTCTCGTCGGTATGGCAGACCCGCGAGTCGCTGTTGGCCTGTATAGGCCCCAGCGAGGGCGCTGACCGCATCGTCCGCAGCTCCGCCCGTATCGCCGCACGGCTTGATGTACCGTGGCATGCGCTGTATATCGAAACGCCTGAACTGCAGCGCCTGTCCGAGCGTCAGCGCCAGCACATCCTCAGAAATCTTAAGCTGGCGCAGGAGATGGGTGCCGAAACGGTAACGCTTTCCGGGAGCAATGCCGTCGAAGTCGTTGTCGATTACGCTCGCGAGCATAATCTTTCCAGGGTCATCGTCGGACGCGATCATGTGCGCGGGTGGTGGCCCTGGTATCGCTCATTCGCCGACCGTGTTGGCAAGAGCGCCCCCGATCTCGATGTCATTCAGGTGGCACGGGACGAGGGACATGCCCGAAAGTCTGTCGAGGATCAAACCGGCGAAGCATGGCTTGATCGCTTGAGCGCACCCTGGCAGTCATACGTGATGAGCGTGGCGATTTGCGCTATCGCCACCGCAATTGCCGCGCCCCTGCATTCGGTGTTCGATCTTGCCAATATCGCTATGCTGTTCCTGCTGGCGGTGGTATTGGTCTCTGTCCGTTATGGACTTGGCCCCTCGGTCATGGCCTCTTTCCTCAATGTGGCCGCCTTCGACTTCTTCTTTGTGCCGCCGCGCTTTTCATTCGCGGTCAGCGATGTGCAATACCTGATGACCTTTGCCGTCATGTTGGCCGTCGGCCTCGTTACTGCCAAACTTACTACCGGGCTCAAATATCAGGCACGTGTCGCCAGTCGCCGCGAGCAACGGGTCCGTGCGCTCTACGAAATGTCCCGCGATCTGTCCGGAGCCTTGATGCTCGAACAGATCGCCGAAATCAGCCAGCGTTTTATCGAAACCGGATTCGGCGCCAAGTCCGCCCTAATGTTGGCCGACCTCAAAGACCGGCTCTGCGAGCCTGTGCATGCAACAGGTGGCGGCTTGATTGTCGATTTCGGTATCGGTCAGTGGGCTTTCGATCATTGCGCCGAGGCTGGTTGCGGCACGGACACACTGCCGGGCAGTCCGATTCTGTATGTACCCTTGAAGGCACCGATGCGTACTCGTGGCGTGCTGGCGCTGGAGCCCCGCAATCCACGCCGGCTGATGGCACCCGAACAGCGACGCCTGCTCGATACCTTCGCGCGCTTGATCGCCATCTCTCTCGAACGCGTTCATTACGTGGATGTCGCCCAGACCACGACCTTGCAGATGGAGTCGGAACGCCTGCGCAACTCGTTGTTGTCGGCCATTTCCCACGACTTGCGCACTCCGCTGGCGGCGTTGGTCGGCTTGGCCGAATCGATGTCGATGACGCAGCCACCACCCACCGGGCAGCAAGTCGAAATCGCCACTTCGATGCGCGAGGAAACGTTGCGCATGAATTCTCTGGTCAATAACCTGCTCGACATGGCACGCCTGCAGTCCGGGGCGGTCAAGCTCAACCGACAATGGCAACCGCTGGAGGAAGTCGTTGGCAGTGCCCTCAAGGCGGTTCGTTCGACCATCACCGGTCATCATGTCAGTGTCGATCTTCCAGAGGATTTGCCCTTGCTTGAGTTCGATGCAGTGTTGATTGAACGCGTACTGTCGAACCTGCTGGAAAACGCTGCCAAATACACGTCATCCGAGAGCAGAATCCGGATCGGTGCCGCACTGAGCGCAGGCGATCACATCGATATTTGGGTCGAGGATGATGGCCCGGGATTGCAGGCAGGAAAAGAAGAGGAAATATTCAAGAAGTTTGAACGCGGCCAGAAGGAAAGCGCAACACCGGGGGTCGGTCTCGGACTGGCGATTTGCCGCGCCATTATTGAAGCGCATGGCGGCAGCATCCGTGCTGAAAATCGCCGTGATGGCGGAGCGCGCTTCGTGTTTTCCTTGCCGCGCGGCAATCCACCTTCCATCGTCATCAACGAGGAAGAGGCAATGGTCGAGGAGACACATGCATGACAAATCCGCTGTCAGTTGTCATTGTGGTTGAGGACGAACCGACGATTCGGCGTTTTATCCGGATGTCGCTGGAGTCCGAGGGCTGTCAGGTGTTCGAGGCCGACTCCATTCAGCGGGGACTGATCGAGTCCGGCACGCGCAAGCCCGATATGGTGGTGCTCGATCTTGGTCTACCCGACGGCAATGGTGTCGATTTCATCCGCGACTTGCGCACCTGGTCCGATATTCCCATCATTGTTTTATCCGCACGCACTGCGGAGACCGACAAGGTGGAGGCGCTGGATGCGGGAGCCGACGATTACATCGTCAAACCTTTTGGGGCGGCTGAATTATTAGCGCGTGTCCGCGCTCAGTTAAGGCGTCGTACAAGAGTTGCAGGTTCTATTCAAGGCATATCCGAGTTCGGCAAGATCAGGCTGGATCTTGGCAAACGGATCGTTGAGCGCGATGGACAGCCTCTGCATCTGACGCCTATTGAATACCGGCTATTGGCCTACCTGACGAACAATGTCGATAACGTACTGACGCACCGGCAACTGCTGAAAAACGTTTGGGGACCTAATCACGCGGAAGATGACCACTATGTCCGGGTATATATGGCGCATCTGCGCAAAAAGATCGAGGACGATCCGTCACAACCCAAACACATCCTCACCGAGGCTGGTGTCGGATACCGATTTGTTATATAGGTTGGGCTGCTGCTACTTCCAACGCAGCGCTTAGTCGAGCACGTGCGACACCAATCCGTCGGCTAACTTTGGCTCGAACCAGGTCGATTTCGGCGGCATCACTTCCCCGGCATCGGCGACTGCCATCAGGTCTTGCATCTGCGTCGGATAAAGCGCGAAAGCCGCTGCCATTTCGCCACTGTTGACACGCTTTTCCAACTCAGCCAGGCCGCGGATGCCGCCGACGAAATCAATGCGCTTGTCGCGGCGCAAGTCATGGATGCCCAGGATCGGACTCAGCAGATACTCGGTAAGCAGGCTGACATCGAGGCGAGCGACCGGGTCGGCAGCGGGGATCAACTTGGCATTGATGTTCAGGCGCAACCAGCGACCGGGCAGGTAGAGGCCGAACTCGCCCGGCCTGGAGGGTTTGACCTGAGAGGGGCTGGCGCTTACGGTGAAGCTTTGCTGCAGACGATCAAGAAATGCTTCTTCGCTCATGCCGTTCAAATCTTTCACCACCCGGTTGTAGTCCATGATGCGGGTCTCGTGATGGGGAAAGATCACTGACAAAAAATAGCCGGACTGCCCCGTATTCTTCCTTGCGGCGGCAACCCGAGAAGCAGCAGCGGAACGGTGGTGCCCATCGGCGATATACAGCGCCGGCATGGCATCGAAGGCAGCGGAGATTTTTGCGATAAGCCCAGCGTCACGGATGACCCAGAGGGTATGGCGGACATTGCCGGAAGCGACCACATCGGCGTCGGGTGTGCCGGCACTGGCTTGTGCCAGCAAAGCATCGGCATCCGTTGAGGCCGGGTAGGCCAGCAGTACCGGGCCGGTCTGGGCATTCAGTGCCTCGATCTGCCTGACACGGTCATCTTCCTTGTCGGGGCGTGTGAATTCGTGCTTGCGAATGCGGTTGGTGTCATAGTCGGCAACCGACGCGGCGGCGACCAGGCCGGTCTGCACGTGATCTCCGGCTGCCGTCGGCATGGTCAGGCGATAGGCGTAATAGCAAGGTGCCGCATCGCGTAGCAGGATGCCTGCGGACAGCATCTTCTCCAGATTCTCCCTGGCTTTGGCATAGACCTGTGGTGCATAGGGATCGGTGCCCGGTGGCAGGTCAATTTCAGCCTTGGAAATATGCAGGAAACTCCATGGCTTGCCTGCCGCCAGGACGCGCGCTTCCTTGCTCGAAAGTACATCGTAGGGTGGCGCCGCAACCGCATCGGCTTGATCAGAGGTAGGGCGTAGACCGGAGAAAGGTTTGACTAAAGGCATGATGGATTCCAATCGGGTTAGGCCGCGCGGTCAAGAGGCGTTGCGGAGTCGGATCACAGGCTGCAGGGCGCGTTGAGCATCACGCAACATTTTCTCGGTGGTCGGCCAGTCGACGCAGGCATCGGTGACAGAACAACCGTATTTAAGTTTCGACAGATCGGCAGGAATGGGTTGATTCCCGGATTCGATGAAACTTTCGATCATCATGCCGACAATCGAACTGTTTCCTTGCACGATCTGATGAATGCAGTCGGCCAGGACCAGTGGCTGCATTTCGGGCTTCTTGTAACTGTTGGAATGCGAGCAGTCGACAACCAGATTTCTCGCCAAGCCGGCTTTGTCCAGAGCTTGCTCGGCCAGCGAGATGCTCACCGAATCATAGTTCGGTCGTCCGCCACCACCGCGAAGTACCACATGGCCGTAGCGGTTGCCGCGCGTGCGGACGATCGCGGCGCTGCCCTGGCTGCTGATGCCGAGAAAACTGTGCGGGCTGGCCGCGGAAATAATGGCGTTGATGGCCACTTCCAGATCGCCGTCGGTGGCATTCTTGAAGCCTACCGGCGTCGACAACCCGGAAGACATCTCGCGGTGGGTCTGTGATTCGCTGGTGCGGGCGCCGATGGCTGTCCATGCAATGAGGTCGCCAAGATACTGCGGCGCGATCGGGTCGAGCGCCTCGGTGGCCGCAGGTAGCCCGATTTCATTGACCTGCAGCAGGAACTCGCGGGCCTTTTGCATGCCTTCCTCGATATGGAAGGAGTCATCCATGCGCGGGTCGTTGATGAAGCCCTTCCAGCCGGTCGAGGTGCGCGGCTTTTCGAAATAGACACGCATCACCACCACCAGGGTATCCGTTACTTCGTCGGCCAGTTGCTTGAGCCTGCGCGCGTAATCGAGACCAGCGACCGGGTCGTGGATCGAGCAGGGGCCGACCACCACGAACAGGCG
>JBAYVV010000152.1:0-9809 GCA_041674465.1 Sterolibacterium sp. | reverse complement strand
CTGGCGGAGAGGGCGTCCGCCGGAATCGAATTCATAGTGTATCAGGCGATACCGTAAGCTATTGATTCGTATTACATAATAAATACTCGTTGCACCTTAACGCATCACGTCATATCATCCAGTCTCACGCTAATTGAGGGGATAGGTGATGGGACGGATCAAAGCAACGATGGCGGAGAAGTCAGTAAGCAAACTCACAAAGCAACCGGGTATGCATGCTGTTGGCGACCCGCCCGGCCTGTATCTCCATTGCCACGGTGCAAAAAGCTCGTGGATTCTACGTTATTCCAGCCTCGACGGAAAGCGCCGTGACATGGGCCTGGGCTCCTATGGCGACCTGACGCTAGCCGAGGCCAGGGACAAGGCCAGGACGCAGCGTAAGCTGATCCTGCAAGGGATTGACCCGATAGAGGCCAAGCGCGAATTGAAGGACATTCGCATGGCGACCAAAGCCAAGCGCATGACGTTTCAGCAGTGTGTTGACGGCTATCTCGATGCCCATGGCGACGGCTGGAAAAATCCCAAACACCGGGCACAGTGGCGCTCAACGCTGGAGACCTACGCAGGCCCGATCATCGGCGATATGAACGTGGCGTCGGTCGATATGGAGCGCGTGCTGGCAATCCTCGAACCGATCTGGAAGGAAAAAACAGAAACCGCAACCCGGTTACGCGGCCGCATTGAATCCGTCCTCGATTGGGCGACGGTTCGCGGCTATCGATCTGGCGACAATCCGGCAAGATGGAAAGGCCACCTCGACAAGCTGTTGGCGAAGCCATCCAAGGAAGTCGAACACCTGGCCGCCCTGCCCTTCGCTGAAATGGGCGCCTTCATGGCCGATCTACGCAAGCAGGAAGGCATCGGCGCCGCCGCCCTGGAGTTTGCCATTCTGTGCGCTGCCAGATCAGGCGAGGTACGCGGCGCCACCTGGGCGGAGATCGACATGCAGGGCAAAACCTGGGTGATACCGGCAAGTCGCATGAAGGCCAAAAAGGAACATCGTGTTCCGCTGTCTGATGCGGCGCTGGCAGTGGTCAAGAAGATGCAGAAATGCCAACTAGGTGAGCTCGTTTTTCCGGGCATGAAGGAAGGCAGGCCAATATCCGACATGAGTATGACCGCCGTCTTGCGGCGCATGGAACGCAGAGACATTACCGCGCACGGATTCAGATCAACATTCAGAGACTGGTGCTCAGAGTCCACGGCATATCCGCGTGACGTGTGTGAGATGGCCTTGGCACATGCGATTGACAGCAAGGTCGAGGCCGCTTACCGGCGCGGCGATCTACTCATGAAGCGCACGAAGTTGATGGCAGATTGGGCAAGGTATTGCAGCAAGCCGATACAGGCCGGCGCCGTAGTACCGATCAAACGGGCGGCGCGATGAGCAAGAAGCGCAAGCCAGCGTCCGCGACGTGGGACTGTCTGCCTGTGATGGGCCGCGATGGCGCGGACCTAATTTCCTTGAACACACTCGATGCCGCACTCAATCGCGGCACGCTGACTGATTCGCAGAGACGCCAACTGCTCGACGTGATAGACCACGTCAGGAGCCAGATTCGCTTGGCGCATCAAGGTCCGCGGCGCGGCCGACCAGTTGACCCGCATTTGATGCTGCTAGTCGGCGTTGTCGGAGTGCTGATCGAGAAACACGGAATCAAAAAGGATGCCGCCGTGTCGGCAATGGTGCGTGAGGACGCTGGCACCGAAGAAGAAAGACGCAAGAGGCAAGCTGTTATCTATCGCGCCCACACGGCGCATAAGGCGAGCGGCGAGACATTCCGCGCATCACCTCGCTTTGTGAACGCTGCTCTTGCACGCATCAATCCCGAGCGAAATCGGAAGTAATTCGGCCTAATTGTTTCCGCCTCTTTTTGACCTATCATAGAATAGCAGGGATAGTCTTCGTGTCGCACCCTTCTTTTGAGAGGCGACACGATGAAGCAAGAATCGAAATCCACGAGGGCGACTCCGCCCGATAGTCTCACCAACTTTGACGCGCTACCCGGCACCGCATTCGTGAGGTTGCCGACCGTTTGCATCCTGTTCGGAATTGCGCCGGCAACGGTCTGGCGCCGCGCTAAATCTGGCGCGCTGCCTGCACCGAAGAAAATCGGCGAGAGGATTGCAGCCTGGCAGGTTGCCGAGTTGCGCGCTGCCTTGGCGCGGATAGCCGCCTGAGGCCGTCAGATGGGCATCGATCAGAATGAGGCCCGGCGACAGCGCCAAGTGGATAGGCCCAAGACTTCGACAAAACATCCATACGCGGCGACCGAGTGGCGCGTGATAGATAGCCCTGCATACGCCGATTTGACGTTCTCAGCGCGCTCCTTGCTGGTCCTGCTCACCCGGCAACTGACTAAGGGCAATAACGGCCATTTGCAGGCGACTCACAGCTACTTGCAAGGCTTCGGCTTCAGTGAGAATACGATCAGCCGCTGTGTCAAGGAATTGATCGCCCACGGCATGATTTACCGCACCCGTTCTGGTGGCTTCCATCAAGGTGCCGCTCAATACGCCGTTACCTGGCTCTCCATTACGAACAGGCAAGACATTTTCGTTGATGGCTTCCAGCCATGCGCGTGGCGGAATTGGCAGCATAAGGATAAAAAAACGCCACCCCCAAATTTGAGGACTGACAGCCGCAAAAATGGTGAATGGACAACCTCTACAACCCCCAAATTTACGGCTAGCCCGCCCCCCAAATCTGGGGATATTGAATTAATGCCATGTAGGGGAATTATTGCAGAGTCTGATCGTCTGCAATCCTACCTCGACAAACTCGAAGCGGCTCGATTGGGCAATGGCCAACATGCCGGCAGAGTGCAAGCGCACCTTGAAGCGAGGCGTGCATGAAGACATTCGACTTGATCATGCAGGCAAAAAAAAATGGCGCGACCTTTTCGCTGACGCCAAGCGGAAGACTTCGACTCACTGGCGATCAACTGGCGATCGATCGTTACTTGCCGATTGTCCGGCAGTACCAAGTCGAACTGATCGCGGAACTATCGCGCGAATGCCCTTCCGGCTCGATATGCGCCTCGCCAGCAAGCGATCAGGGCGAGGGCGATACGTCCATGGCGGTGCAGTCATGAAAGCGTGGCCAGGCCAGACTCCGACCCAGAAGAAGTTATGCGCGCGGCTTGCCGCTGCTGATGCTTTCTTGCTGGATGCGCGTAAGGCGTTTGCCATCGCTTGCGCAGCATGCGCCTCAAGACGAATCGATGCCGACGAGGTGGTGCTGTCCGCCCTGGCTACTGTTGATCGGGCACGGGCAGAGATACGGGTGCTCTTCGATGCAAATGTTGGCGGAGGCGTCGAGGGGGTGTTCCGAATTGATGGCGAGGAGGATGAATGATGGCTGGGCTCTATGGATACAGGTGGCAGAAAGCGCGCAAGGCATTCTTGCGTGATCATCCACTATGCCAGTGTCCGCACTGCGACGACGGCAGGAAGCGCGTTACGCCGAGCGAGGTGGTTGACCATCGAGTACCGCATCGCGGCGATCCGAAAATATTCTGGGACATGAGCAACTGGCAGGCGCTGTCGAAGGCGTGCCATGACTCCTACAAGCAGGTGCTGGAGAAAAGCGGGCGCACAAAGGGCTGTGATGCGCTTGGAAGGCCGCTCGATCCGCGCCATTGGTGGCACCAATGAATAAAAAATCTCTCAGGGCTGACGCGTCTAGACCGACCGTATGCCACCGAACAGAGTTAGTTCTAAACGCGTTAGAAAGAAATGGATCATGCTAACAAAAGACAGACAGCGAATCGATGCACTGAAGAAAAAAGACCCGTCTGCCGCGGGTAAGTTGAAGCGCAAAATTCGCCGTGCTCGGGAAGCCAAGCCCAAGAAGAGTTTGTAATGGGCCTGCGAGGACCAGGCGCAAAGCCAAAGGCCAAGCCGAACACCGAGCCGGAAAAACGTGCCCGGCGAAAGGCATGGGAAAAAAAAGGCTTGTCTCGATTCGAGGCGGTGGTGCTGTTCATTGAATCGCTGCCGATCACTTCGGGGGTGTTGGCTGGAACTAAGTTCAAGCTCCAAGCCTGGCAGCTCGATATTCTCCGGGGCATCTATCGAGTTGATGCCGATGGCCGGCGCGTGGTGCGTCAGGCGCTGATCACAATGCCAAGGAAGCAAGGCAAAACTGCCTTGACTGCGGCGCTTGCCCTGGTGCATCTGGTAGGGCCGGAAGCCGAGCAGCGCGGACAAGTCGTATCTGCGGCGGCAGATCGCGCGCAGGCGGCGCTGATCTTCAACGAGATGAAGGCCATCATCAACCAGGTGCCGGCGCTGGAAGAGCGCATCATCACCCGCGACTTTACCAAGAGCTTCGAGGATATCGAGACTGGCAGTACCTACCTGGCCTTGTCGTCGGATGCAAAGACGAAACATGGCCTATCGGCATCGTGCTGGATTTACGACGAACTGGCGCAGGCTCCGGACCGGAAGTTATTTGACGTGCTCGCAACATCTACTGCGGCGCGTGCCGAACCGATTGGTATTGTCATATCGACACAATCCAGCGACCCGCACAGCATCATGTCTGAGCTGGTGGACTACGGCATGCAGGTACGTGACGGCGTGATAGATGACCCGGCATTCCTGCCCGTCATATTCACGGCGCCGGATGATGCTGATCCCTGGGATGAAGCGACCTGGCACGCCTGCAATCCGGCTCTCGGCACGTTCTGCTCAATCGATGCGATGCGATCCGCTGCCATGCAGGCGCAGCGCATCCCGGCGCGTGAGCCGACGTTCCGGCTGTTGCATTTGAATCAGAGGGTACGCGCTGAGAGCCGGTTCATTCCGTCGGCAGAATGGGATGCGTGCGCTGGCACAGTCAGCATTGAAGCCTTGCGCGGGAAGCCATGCACCGCCGGCCTTGACCTGGGCAGCACTACCGACTTGACGGCATTGGTGCTGTACTTCGGTGACGATGGTGGTGCTGTACTTCCGTATTTCTGGGTGCCGCGTGATCGGCTTGCGGAACGCGAACGCATGGACAAGGTGCCATATCCGCAATGGTTCAAGGACGGCTTGATCGAGGCGCCAGCAGGCAGGGCCGTGGATAAGCTCGCCATCATCCGGCGTATTGCCCAGATCGCTTCCATTTTTGACTTGCGCGGCATCGCCTTCGACCGCTGGCGCCTTGAGGATTTACAAAAGCTGATGAATGACGAAGGCATTGACGTGCCTATCGTCGCCTGGGGGCAGGGATTCAAGGACATGGGGCCGGCCGTCGATGCGCTGGAAGCGGCGATCCTTGACCGCAAGCTATGCCACGGCGCGCACCCAGTGCTGACGTGGAATTGCTGGAATGCCGTGGTAGAGATCGATCCGGCCGGCGCGCGCAAAATCGACAAAGCCAAGAGCACCGAACGGGTGGACGGCATGGTTGCGCTGGTGATGGCCATCGGCCTACATGGGCGGCAACCGAAGACAGTCGAGTTTGAAGTGCCCAATAGCATGTTGCTATCAGCTTGAATTCCAGAATAGTGCTACACTATCTACTCGAATTCGTCAATAGAGGCATACTATGAACCTTCGCGATATAACTGAACGCCGCGCGCTGATCGTTGCTGAAATGCGCGCCATCACCACACAACCCGCCGGCACTGCTGGCGATCTGTCTGCCGAACAGGCCACACGCTTCGATACTCTCAAGGCGGACCTGGAAGGCGTCGAAAAATCCCTGGGCCGTCAGAAAGTCCTCGACGATGCCGAGCGCAGAATGCAGGGCACGCAACTGGCCGGCAGTGGCGATGATCACCTTGACGAAGCCATGCGCGGTTTCTCGTTGCGCAAGGCGATCTGTTCGATGATCCCGGACATCGCGCCTCAGGTTGATAGTGGCCGTGAGCGTGAGTTGTCTCAAGAGCTCGCACGGCGCGCCGGCCGCCCCTTCCAAGGCATTGCGATCCCGATGTCCATCTTTCACAAGCGGCTTGAGCAGCGCGTCGTTACCGGCGCAGGCGAAGGCGCGAACATCATCGCCACCGATATGCGCGGCGATCAGTACATCGATATGTTGCGCGCGAAGATGGTGACTCGTCGCCTGGGCGCCCGCGTGCTTTCCGGCCTCGTTGGCAATGTCGATATTCCGAAATTGAACACCGGCACCACGGCGGCTTGGATCGCCGATAATGCGGCGCTCACGCCAGGCGATCCTGATCTGACGAAAGTGCAAATGACGCCCAAGCATGCGGGCATGATCACGGAATATTCGCGTAACACGTTGCTCCAGAGTTCGCCTGATATCGAGCAACTGTTGCGCGGCGACTTCGCTGCGGGACTGGCTGGCGGGCTGGACCGAGTCGCCATCAACGGCGGCGGAGCGAACGAGCCGAGTGGCGTATTGCAGTCTGGTCTCAACGTGACCACCAGTATGGGCGCCGCGCCGACCTGGGCGGAGGTTCTGACGCTAATCGAGCTGGTGGAAACAGCCAACGCCGAAGGCAGCGCATTTGTCACTTCGGCCGGCGTGGTGCGCTTGTTGCGCTCGACGTTGCGCGCTGCCAGCACCGACAGCAGGATGATCATGGAAGCGCCGAACGAACTGGCCGGCTATCCGCTCGCTTCGACTCAGAATGTTCCGCTGACGCTGGGCTCACCGGCCGAAGGCGATCCGCTGATCTTCGGCAACTGGTCGGACGTGTTGATCGGTTTTTGGAGCGAGTTGGACATCCTCGTCAATCCCTACGAGAGCACCGCGTACAGCAAGGGCAATGTTCAGATCAGGGCCATGATGACGGCTGACGTTGCAATCCGGCATGCCGGCTCATTCGCTGCCTGCACCAACCTGACGCCGTAATCATGCAGCTCGAACAGCGCGCGATTCTCGAATTGCGCGCCAAAGATCGCAAGCTCTCGGGCTACGCTGCCAAGTTCAACAGCGAAGCCCGCATTGCTGACTTCATCGAGGTAATCGCGCCGGGTGCATTCGCCGGCAGTCTGGGCAAGCGCGATATTCTCGCCATGGTGGATCATGACCCGACAAAGATATTGGCGCGAACCACCTCAGGCCATTTGAAGTTGTCGGAAGACAGCACCGGCCTCGCCTTCGAGATCAACATGCCCGACACGCAACCCGCGAAGGACATGCTCTCCCTGGCTGAACGTGGCGACTTGGGCGGCATGAGCTTCGGCTTCATGGTCCCCAAGGGTGGTGAGACCTGGGCCGGCAACCGGCGCACCCTGACCGCCATTGACCTCTTCGAGATCAGTGTGGTGAGCTCATGGCCGGCATACCCGGACACCACGGTATCGGCGCGCTCGAAGGCACCGCGGCTGACGCTGGCCAAGCTCTACCTGGAGACATGCAAGTGGGCCTGAAGCTGATCATTCCCGCAGGTATTGGCAGTCCGTCCACACCCGCCGAACCGATCACACTCGAAGAGGCGCAGAATCATATTCGCGTGTCTGCGGACATCACGTCAGATGATAGTCTGATCGAGGCGCTGATCACTTCAGCAAGAATGTTTGCGGAAAATCACACGAACCGCGTGTGCTTGACCCAGACGTGGGAACTTGTGCTCGACGCCTTCCCGGTCGGCATCCTGGAACTGCCGAAGGCGCCGCTTCAGTCCGTTTCCAGCATCACCTATATCGACAGCAACGGCGCACAGCAAACCCTCGCTGCATCGGCGTACAAGGTTGATGCAGTGACTAATCCGGGCCGCATCGCGCCGGCCTATGGCACGGTATGGCCGGTAACGCGCAACGAGGCCAACGCCGTGACGATCACCTTCATTGCAGGATATGGCGACCAAGCTGCGAACGTGCCCGCACCGATCAGGCAGGCGATGCTGCTGATGATCGCGCATCTATACGACAATCGCGCTGCCGTCGAAGTCGGTGGCGACTTCTACAAGCTGCCGCTTGGCGTCGAGGCGCTGCTCGCTCAATACAGGGTTATCCGATGGGAATAATTCGCCGCATTGCTGACGTGTTCGACCCCGCACCGCTGGCCATTGCTCCGGTCATTGAAGAGCGTGCCGCGGAAGTGTCATGGGATGCGCTACGCGGCGGCATCGATCTGGGCGGCACTGCTATTGTCAATCCGAGAATGGCGGAAAATCTATCTACCGTCTTGGCCTGCATAGGCGCGATATCCAGCGCGATGGCATCCTTACCTGCCTACGTGTATAGAAAGCTCGCCAAGGGCCGGGAAATCGATGCTGGACACCCTCTTGCAACGCTGATCACCAACGGGCCAAACCAGCACCAGACCTGGGCCGATTGGGTGGAGTGGGTCATTGCGAGTGTGCTACTCCGGGGCAACGCCCTGGCAGAGATTGTGACCGATTCGCGCGGCGCTGTGACCGAACTGCGACCGATCCCATGGGAGTGGTGCAGCGTGCAGCTACTGCCGAATGGTCGGCTTGCCTATGATGTTGTCGAGATGACATCCATCGGCGGCGGTACAGGCCGGCCAAGGCGACTTTTGCAGGGCGAGGTATTCCACCTACGCGACCGTAGTGATGATGGCCTGCTGGGCCGCTCAAGGCTTCAGCGCGCGGCATCGGTGGTGCAGGCAGGGTTGAGTATCCAAACCTTCGCCAACGAGCTCTATCGAAACGGCATCAACCCTTCCGGCGCCCTGCAACTGGATCAAAAGCTGACGCAGGAACAACGCGACCAACTGGCCACCAACTTCAGAAATTCGTTTGCCGGACCGACCAAGGCCGCCAGGGCGCTGGTACTTGATCAGGGTATGAAGTGGGAACAGATCAGCATCAGCCCGGAAGATGCCGAATTCCTTGCAAGCCGGAGATTCACCGTCGAAGAGTTGGCGCGCCTGTTTAATGTTCCGCCACCGATGGCCGGAGACCTGAGTCATGGCACATTTGCGAATGTCGAAACACTGGTGCGGTTCTTCGCCACAAACACCTTGACGCCCTGGGTGAAGAAGATCGAATCTGAATTCACCAGATCAGTCTTCAGTGCCGCGAACCGATCATCGCATTGCCTTGAACTTGATCTGTCCGGACTGCTACGCGGCGATCCTGCTCAGCGCTGGGCCGCCTGGAAGATCGCCCGCGATGCCGACATTCTCACTGCCGACGAGATCCGGCAAGAAGAAGGATGGAACCCTCGCGGCGCAACTGCTACTGCATAGTTTTGTTCTGCCCTGCCGCTGGGTGCGTGAGCAAGAGCGGCCGGTCGTAAGTCGATGAGTGGGCCGTTTCAAATAACCATCGAAAGCCCGCAGTGCCTTTTGCAGGGCGCGTGGCGGGCCACTACTGCAAAGTGGCGGAACAGGAACATTCGGAGTAGCATTTCCTGATGTTCACTTTCACCGATGACGAGCGCCGTATTCACTCAGGCGACATCACCACGGATGCGCAAGGCCGCGAGATTCTTGTCGGCCTCACCCTGGAAGAGACTGCTGAGTTCATAGAGGATGCGCGGAACTTTCTAGCCGGAAAACGTGGATCGCCAAGGCAAGAAGAAAGATATCTCGAACTCCACGAAAAGCACCACCGCGCGCTGATCGGCGTCGTAGTCGGTGAGAATCAGCTTCGCATCGATAAGCCGACACGGCACTAGAGCGCACCGCCAATTCTGCAAATTGGCATCTTGATCGGCCGCTTTCGAGCGGCTTTTTATCGCCTGTCCGATTGATTGGATAATTGATGGGAGATTTTAAGTAATCTCTGCGAAGACGCGTCATTACTAGGTTGCTGGCGGAGAGGGCGGGATTCGAACCCGCGGTAGTCTTTCAACTACACACGCTTTCCAGGCGTGCGACTTAAACCGCTCATCCACCTCTCCGCATGAGGCGCGAATTCTAGCAGAAAGGGGGT
>JBAYVV010000151.1:0-9838 GCA_041674465.1 Sterolibacterium sp. | reverse complement strand
CTGGCGCTCTTCTGATTACAATCCTTCCATCAAGCACAAGCGATCTGGCCATTGACTAACGGCGACAATCAACACAGAGCGATGCGGGGATCCCATGACTGAGATCTACGTCACAGCCGTCATGCCCTGTCTGAATGAAGCGAATACGCTCGGAATCTGCATCGACAAGGCGCAGCGCGCATTTCGCGATCTGGGCATCGTCGGGGAAGTCGTAGTCGCCGACAACGGATCGAGTGATGCTTCAGTCAGCATCGCCGAAGCGCACAACGCCCGGGTGGTGCGCGAACCACGCAAAGGCTACGGCGCTGCCCTCATGGCAGGCATTGCTGGCGCCCGTGGTTCCATCGTCATCATGGCCGATGCCGACGATTCCTACGACTGGTCATCCCTCGGCGATTTCATCAGGAAGATCGAGGAGGGCTTTGACCTGGTGATCGGCAACCGGTTCAAGGGCGGCATTGAACCGGGTGCAATGCCGATGCTGCATCGCTATGTGGGCAATCCGCTGCTGTCCACACTGGCGCGAGTGATGTATCGCGTCCCCATCGCAGATTTTCACTGTGGCATGCGCGCCTTCACTCGTGACGCCTTCGTGCGCATGGACGTGCGTACGCCAGGCATGGAGTTCGCGACGGCAATGGTGATCAATGCCGCGCAGGCCGGCCTGCGGATTACCGAAATTCCCACCCGACTCTATCCCGACAAGCGTGACCGCCCCCCACACCTGCGCACCTTCCGTGATGGCTGGCGGCACCTGCGTTTCATGCTGACTTACGCACCCGATTGGTTGTACCTCGCGCCGGGCGGCTTGCTGTCGCTGGTTGGCATCCTGGGCATGGCACTGCTGGCAGCGGGACCGCTTGCTGCGGGCAATCTAAAGCTGGGAATCCACTTTCTGGCTCTAGCCAGCATGTTCACCTTGCTGGGTGCAAATGTCATCGGCTTTGGCCTGCTTGCGCGCCTGATCGATGCGCGGCGCAATCCGATTGCCGCAAGTTCCAGCTTTGGTCGTCTCCTGAGTATTTTCACACTGGAGCGTGGCCTTCTGCTCGGGATTGCGCTCTCCACTTCCGGCCTTGCCATTGATGTGTGGATCCTGCTCGAATGGATAGCACGCGGATACGGGGACATGGCGGGAACGGTGCATATCGCTTTCGTGGCATCTACGGTTTTTCTTCTCGGAATCAATTCCATTTTTGGCGTGTTTCTGCTGAATATGGTGCGAGAAGAAAAAGCGCCGTGAATTTTTCAGGGAGATATTCACGATGAGAGCGCCAGGTTTGCTGCGGACCATTCGCTATCCATTGATCGCAAGCAACGCAGCATAAATTCTGCACGATGTCGCTCAAGCAAAACATTTTCGCGAATTACCTCAGCCAGATATACGCCGCTGTCATTGGCGTCGTCATGCTGCCTTTCTACATCCGCTACATGGGTGCCGAGGCCTATGGTCTGGTTGGTTTTTTTGCGTTGCTGCAGGCGTGGTTTCTCCATCTCGACATGGGTTTGATGCCCAGCGTGATCCGCGCAACCATCCGTTTTCGTAACGGGGAAAGCGATGCACTCAGCCTGCGCCGCCTGCTGTGGTCGCTCGAGGGCGTTGCAATCTGCGCAGCTTCAATGGGTGGACTCGGCCTGATCCTGGGAGCCGACAGCATCGCCGGGGACTGGCTCAAGGCGGAACACCTGACGAGAGATGAAATAGCCAATGCGATCCGTCTGATGGCACTGACCATCGCATTGAAGTGGATGAGCGAGTATTACCGCGGAGTCATTTCGGGATTTGAGCGCTGGGTCTGGTTCAGTGTCTTCAGCGCCGTAATGGCCACAATCCGGTTCGTGTTGGTGATCCCGCTGCTTATCTTGGTCAGCAACCGTGTTGAAACATTCTTCCTTTTTCAACTCGGTGTCACTGCGCTGGAAATCTTGTTTCTGACGCGAAAGACCTATGCATTGCTGCCTGCTGTCACAATCGAAACTTCGCGCTGGAACTGGAAGCCGCTGCAGAACATTCTCGGCTTCTCGTCTGCAATGGCCCTGACAGGCTTGCTGTGGGCCTCTGTCTTGCATACTGACAAACTGCTGGTTTCCGGCATGCTTTCCCTTGCAGAATATGGCTGGTTCAGTCTCTCTGTATTGGCAGGTAGCGGCGTGTTATTGCTCGTGGCACCCATCGTCACCGCTCTGGTTCCCAGGCTAACTGCCGTGCATGCGCAAGGGAATGAAGCCGGCCTGCTGGAGTTGTATCGCAAGGGAAGTCAATGGGTTGGGATTCTGGCCTGGTCTTCCTGCGGCGTTCTGGCGAGCCAGGCGGAACGCCTGGTCTGGATCTGGACGGGTGATGCACAACTGGCTTCGCATACTCACCTCACGCTGAGCCTGTATGCACTTGGCAACGGCGTGATGGCCTTGAGTGCTTTCCCTTACTACCTGCAGTTCGCCAAAGGGCAACTGCGTCTGCATTTGTTGGGTACGATACTTTTTGCCCTGGTGCTGATCCCTAGCCTGATCTGGGCTGTCGGCCGCTACGGCGCAGCAGGTGCCGGCTGGGCCTGGCTGGGAGCGCACATCTTGTTTTTCACGCTATGGATTCCGGTCGTACATCGTCGTCATGCGGCTGGAATGCATATCGATTGGCTGTTGCATGATGTTGCTCCCATTGCCCTGCTCGCCCTCACTGCAGCATGGGCTAGTCGGTGGTTACCCTGGCCAGAGCAACGCGCCTTGGCGTGTGTCCAACTGCTGGTGGTTTCTGCCGGTGTGCTGATGATCAGTTCGATCGGCTCATCGTGGCTGCGCATCAGGCTTGCCCATTTCTGGCGCCAGTTCATACGCCAGGATGGAACTCCTTAGACTACAGCCGACGCCCCGGCGGGGGCCATACATTCAGCTTGTACAAGAGCAACAGCAGACGAAACAGAATTTCCTTAAGCGCTGTTTGCCGCCAGGACTGCCTGCCGAACAGCATGCGCCAGCGGGGAACGGCAGTATTGCTTGCCATGACGAAGTGACTTTCCAGCAATTTTTTTTGCTCGGCATCCAGCCGATTTCCGTAACATCGGTTCAATGCCGCAATCTGACCCAGCATGATGCCAACCCAATCATGTTTCATGAGGAAGCGCAAAATCTTGATGAGACGGCCCAAGTCTCCGGCCCCATGTCCTATCAGGTTTGCCCCATGCTGGCGGTAAAGGAGCGATGGCTGGTTGTCGTATACCACGGCCCCGAAGGCACTTAATACCAGATACAGCCACCAGTCGTGAAAAAACACGCCCTCAGGCACGCCGGCACTTTTCAACAGCGCAACAGCCGGGCGATTGAGCGCAGCAGTGCATCCGGTCACCACGTTCTCCGCCAAGGCGCCCACGAACGAAGGCGCACGCGGCCATGCCGGGGTGGCCTGTAAAGGCTGCAAGTCTTCACCCACCAGCATCTGTGCGCTGCTGTACAGCGCAGGCTGATCGGCCAGTGGCTGCAAGTGCTGCCAGGCGCGGTCGATCTTTTCTGGAAGCCAGACATCATCCTGATCCGAGAACATCACCATGTCTGCATCTGCTGGAGCTTCCATCAGCAGTGTGAGAAAGCTTTTTGCAAACCCGATGTTCGCTCCTTGGCGCAACGTAATCCGTGGATCACCAAACCCGCTAATGCATTTCACGGTCGCGTCGGTGGAGCCATCGTCCCTGACCATAAGCCGGCCATCGGGCGGCAGTTGTTGCAGAATTGAGCGCACCTGCTCTGCGATGAACCGCTCCCCGTTGCAGGATGACATCAAGACGGTTACGCGCATGGGAAAATCTCAATCGCCGCAGGCAAATTCATTATGTTGCGGCATGGCCAAGCCCGGCAAAATGCAATAATAAAAGGGTGATCATTTGCGCACACGTTCCAAACACATCTTGATGGTTCCAGCCAGGGTTCCCAGGCAGCAGGCAAGGCGGCGCGATGACTTCTTCTGAAGACAATCGGAATGACCTGCTGCGCGTCAGCGCCCTCCTCACCCTGGCTGCGATGGCATACATCTATTGCTACTCCCGGCCAGGCGATCAAATATTTCATCACCTGCTGTATCTGCATGATCTGCCGGCAGCGGCCATCCTACTACTAATCATTGCATTGCAGAGACTGCCTTCACGGATCCTGATCGACCCGAACCGCCTTGCCCTGACGATTGCCCGCCATCACTTGCCGATTGCCGCAGCGGTTGGGCTTATGCTTTGCCTGGGATCAGTGCAGATCTATCAGAATCATCCGCTATCGATGGATGAATATGCCGCCTTTTTCCAGGCCGTCAGCTTTGCCAATGGCAGCCTGTTTGGCCGGGTTCCTGTCGATCTGATCAACTGGACGGTTCCCGTCGGATTTCAAGGCCACTTCCTCGTTGTCAGCCACACCACCGGCGAAATTGCATCGGCTTATTGGCCCGGCTTCTCAATATTGCTCGCACCTTTCGTCTGGCTTGGCATCCCCTGGATCTGCAATCCACTCATCGTTGCCGCTTCCCTGCTTCTTGTCGGCCAAGTGGCACGAGACATTGTTGGCGACGAGAAAGCACGCGGGTGGGCCATTTTGCTAGCCCTCGCGTCACCTGCATTCACGCTTAATGGCATTTCGTTCTATTCGATGCCCGCGCATCTGCTTTTCAACCTGATCTTTGTCTGGTTGCTACTGAGTCCATCCCCTGGAAGGTTATTCCTGGCGGGTGTGACAGGATCCTTCGCACTCGTTCTGCATAATCCGTTCCCCCATTTCCTGTTCTCCCTGCCCTGGCTGGTGTGGCTGATTTTCCGACGAGACGGAGGCCTGCGCAATGCGCTGCTGCTCGCGCTGGGATACTTGCCTGTGGTTCTATTGATCGGAGCTGGCTGGCTGGTATCACTGGACAGCTTGCGCCACACCGACCCGACAGTCGTCCAATCCGCCATAACCCCCAGTGAAACTTCGTGGTTAGCCGGGCTGATTGCAGGACTAACCCACCCTTTTCGAATTCCCAATGAGCTGACTGCGATCAACAGGTTTGGCGGGTGGGTCAAGCTTTGGTTATGGAGCTCACCTTTTCTGCTGGTGTTGGCGATTCACGCCGCCTGGAAATTGCCGGGTCGAATCCTGAAACTCATGGGAGCATCGGTATTGATGACGCTCCTGGGTTATTTCCTCATTCCCGTCAACCAGGGACATGGCTGGGGAGACCGCTACAGTCATTCGGCATTGGGACTGTTGCCGGTGCTCGCTGCCGCATGGATATGCCATGTTTCAACGCGCGACAATCCCAACAGGACATTGTTGCCAACAATAGCCAAGGCAGCGCTCTTGAGTCTATTCTTGATGACAGTCTTGCGTGCCTGGCAAATTGGCTCGTTCATGAGCCAGCACCTGGCGCAATTGCCACCCTATCCGGAAGGCAAACCATCCATCATCTTTGTTCGCGGGGGTTACTACGGAATGGATCTGGTGCAAAACGACCCCTGGTTACGCAGACAACCCAGGATTTTTGTCAGTCACGGCCAGAGCGAAGACATCGCTCTGGCGCAGCGTCTTCTTCCGGGCGGCTGCATCTACGCTGATGGGCAGTACGCCTGGAGCTACTCGGTTCGCGACGGCGGGGGTTTGCCGCCAAGCGGAAGTGCCTCGATGCCGGAACCCTGCTGAACATCTGGGCAGGCATACAGATACCAAATCCTGCCAGCGACGGGATGGACCCAACTGGCTATCGCCATCTCACCAAATTTTTCGTCGAGAACGACGAAATTGAGGATCGGGTCGCGGCAGAGCTCGATCAGCTTTGCCAGGGTGGGGCGTTGCCCCGTGGGTGCCTTTCGCCGCAGATCCCCAACAAATTTTGCATCTTGCGCACCGAACTCTTGCAGACGTGCCAACCGACGTCGTGATTCAATTGCTGTTTCGCGGGAAAAAACCAGCCCGGCGGTCTGCACGGATGAAGCGTAGTTGCCCCGCTGCAGGAGGAACCAGGCCAGTTCCAGATTGTTTTCCCAATACAGAATTGCCCCGCTCGGAACAAGTTTGGTAAAGGCCAAGGGGGGCCGTTCCGAAAAAATAACATCCTGGTAAGGGTCACGCTCGCGATACCACCCGGCTGCGGCCAAGGTCACGAACACAGCCGACAATGCCACTCTTGTCACTTCAGTCACCCTGGCCGACCCCAACTGTGCCGGACACTTGCCAGGCCTTAACAGCAACCACAATCCCGCCGGCAATATCACTGCAGGAGTGCTCTGGAAAATAGCCGCGAAATCCAGATTGGGTGCCGCAGTCGGCACAACGAAGGAATGACTGACCCACTCAAGGAGAAATTCAGTCTGTTGCATTGCTGAAAGAATGGATTCGACAATCAACAGCGCAAGGACACACCCACCCGCAATGGGAAACCAGCGTGGCAAAGGCGGCAGAACACGATCCGGCCCTTGCGGCCGGACGAGCACCGCCAGCACTACCGCCACCGGCCCGCCGAAGCTGTGCGAAGTCAGCACTGCGCAGGCCAGGCCCAGCAGCAACCAGCGGTCTGTCGCCGAGCGCTGCCAGCCCTGAACAAACATCGCAGGCAGAAACAGCAGGGCGACAAGCTTGACGAGCCATTCGCTGCGCCATGGCTGCGACTGTATCAGCAGCACGTTGTGCGACAGCGACGCCAGGGAAGCCAGCAGCATGGCGAATGCGCCCGCCATGACAATAGCCGTGAGCAATCTGTGCGAAGCAGAGGGCGCATACCTCACGCCTACCCAAAGAATACAAAGCCACACCAGGGGTTGACCAAGCTCTCCAGCATTCCATTCACTCAGCAAAACCCAGGGCGAGCGCTGCCGCACAATTTCATACCACTCGGCATCCATGGCGGGCAGCATGAAAGACAACAAGGTTGCCGCCAGCACGCCAATAATCAACCAGCGCATGCCGGGACGAACATGATAAAAACCGAGAAATAGCAGATTGGGTAAGGCAATGATCGGATGACAGAGCAGGGCAAGCAGTGCCACACCGATTGCCAATAGGTTGCGACCGGCCAAGGTTGCCGCCAGGCTGGCAAGTACCAACGGTTCGGCCCAACTGCGCGCAGTGAGAAAGGACTCGGCATATTGAAAAATGCCCATGGCGCCATAGTCGGTTGGCAGCGCATACACCAGGGCAAGGCCAAACCAGAGCGCATTCCCTGAGAGCCAGCGACGTGCGAATGCAAACGCTGACATCGCCCAGGCCAGTTGGGCAAATACCAGCAGCAACATCGATGCAGCGGACAAGCCGATCGCATGCGTCAGCCATGCATACGGCCAACTGAACAGGCTGTAGTCGTCCTGCGAGCCAAAGGCGAAAAACAGGTCGTTGCGAAATGCCGCGGGATCCGAGCGCGCAACGGCTTGCACGGCGTAGAGTATGCCGTCGTAACGGATACCGAAATAACGATGCGTGAGCAACCAGACGGCTGCCAGGTAAAGGCCGAGCGCCACAACGCGCCAGTTTTTATCCGTGCTCGGTTCCGCGGCGAATGAACTCATCGGTTTGACAAACCAGAACGTTTTCGGCGATCAAGCAGGTCAGCGCTTGCTTTCGTGGTAATCATCCTCAAGATTCACCGACCAGATGCCGGATTTTTCCGTTGATCCGGTCAGAATCGCATCGACCGCGAGCTTCGCTGTCAGCATGGAGTGATCCTGGTTGTTGTAGCGGTGCATGCCGTTGCGCCCCACCAGAAACAGATTCGTAATGCGGTCCGTGAAGTCGCGGATGGTATCGAACTGCGCATAAGTTCCGAAATACGCCGGGTAAGCTTTGGGCACATGTACGACATGCGCATCGAGCACATCGACCGGATCGATCATGTCGATTTCAGCGAGTTCGGCGACAGCGAAACTCGCAAACTGGTCTTCCGGCATATTCCAGAGGGCGTCACCTTCCTGGCAGAAATACTCCAGACCCAGCCAGACCGTGTCGCTCGCGTTGACCAGCGCAGGACTCCAGTTGTTGAATATTTGCAATCGGCCCAGCTTCACTCCAGGCTCCTGGATGTAGAGCCAGGTATCCGGCAGAAGATTCAGTGGGGGGACGCTTTCCGGGCGTGGTTTGAGTTTCCTGACGAGCAGCCCCACCGTGATGAAATCGCGGTATGCCAAGCCGTCTGCAACCTCCCGGACACGCTGCGGAACAGGCGGCTCAATTGCCGCGATGAGGTCCTTGACCGCCATGCTCGAGATCAGCCAATCACCATGCCAGGTGCAGCGGTTCTTGTCGGCAGATTCTGTTTCAACACTGATGATGCGTTCACCATCGCGCACGATGCGAATGAGTTTCTGGCCGAAATGAATCTCCCCGCCGCGCTGCCTGACCTCTTCTGCGGCGATGTGCCACATCTGGCCCGGACCCAGCCGGGGATACAGGAAGCGTTCGATCAAACTGGTTTCGGTACGCTTCTGGCGGACATCCGGCTTCAAGACCCCCAGGAATGTCTTTGCCGCATGCAACAAGGCCTTGCCAACCGACAAACCCTTGACGCGCTGAGCGCCCCAGGCCGGGCTGATTTCCCGGCACGGGACACCCCACACTTTTTCCGTATAGTCCTTGAAAAATGTCCGATAAAGTTCGCCACCGAAGCGGTTGTGAAAAAAGTCTTCCAGATTTTTTTCCGGCTTGCGCTGAAACAGCCTGGCCGCAAGATAAGAAACGCCGATTCGGACCAGACGCAGGAACCCGAGATTTGCCAGCGTTTTGGCCGACAAACTGATCGGGTAGTCGAAAAATCGCCGCAAAAAATAAATCCGCGACACGCGGGGCCGGATGAGCAATTGGCGATCTTTGCATAATGCCGAAGAAGGGTTGTCCCCAGCCGCGATCTCGGTCGGCATCAGGGCTTGCCACCAGTCCATGACCCAATCCGATTTGGAGAAGAATCGGTGGCCACCGAGGTCCATGCGGTTGCCCTTGAACTCGATGGTGCGCGCAATGCCGCCGACATCGTCGAGTTCTTCCAGGACGATCGGTCGAATATCCGACCGCCTCGCCAGTTCGAGGGCGGCGGTCAATCCAGCCGGGCCGGCGCCGATGATCAACACAGTTTTCACCTACGGTTCATCCTGGGTGATCAAGTAAAAAAGCCCGCTCGAAAGCGGGCTTTGAATAAAACCTGGAGTATCGGAAATCTTAGAAAGCCATGCAGACTGTATACGATCCCGCTTCGTCGATCGCAGCGCTGGCGCCGCCGAGCGAAGCGCTGGATGTTGCGATGGCAGCCGCTGTAGCTGCCTGCGGCGCTGCCTGGTTGTCCATGACCTGTAGCGAGCCAGTCTGGGCATTGCCGTCATCTAGAGTGATGTCAAGTTGCTTGGCGAATTTTCCAAGGATGCCCTGTGAGCATGCCACATAGGTTCCGCGCAGCGTGGAGATGGGCAGATTGGCAGTTGCACCGCCGGAGACGCCAAGAATATTGCCTTCGGCATTGCGGGGCAACCATTGAGCATTGCCGATATCGGTTGGACCTGCAGCTAGGCCGGCAAGGCGCACATGCTGCCAGAAGCGGTAGGATTCCTGCTTGCTATCCGCCGCATTCCACCAGCCTTCCAAGACGCCGTTGCCCAGCGTGCCTGTGGTTGGGGTATCGGTACAGGTTGTGGCCGTCGGGCAAAGGGTTGAACCCAGGTGCGCAGTGACCTGCGAATCATCACCCGGAATGGCCTTGAATTTGTCCTGATAGCCGTAGATATACAGCGGCAGATTCCGGAAGTCCGTCGCGAAATTCTTGACCTTGGCGCTGTTGATCAGCTCCTGCCCCTTCAGCACACCGCCCAGCAGCAGGCCGATGATGACGAGCACAATGGCGATTTCGATCAAGGTG
>JBAYVV010000150.1:0-9978 GCA_041674465.1 Sterolibacterium sp. | reverse complement strand
CATGCGGGCGCTCGCCGGGCTGCAGGAATCGGCCATGAACCGCGCCTTTGCCGCAGTCATCCAGGATCTGCGCGAGGCACTCGATTCCGGCCGCGAACTGTCGCAGGCGCTGGCGCGCAATCCCGGCGTGTTCGGCAGCTTTTACGTCGCCATGATCCGCGTCGGCGAGACGACCGGGCGGCTGGAGGAGGTGTTCCTCCAGTTGTTCCATCACCTGGAATTCCAGAAATACATGAAGGACCAGGTGAAGGCGGCCCTGCGCTACCCCAGCTTCGTCATGCTGGCCATGGCCATCGCCCTCGTGATCATCAACATCTTCGTCATCCCGGCCTTCGCCAAGGTGTTCAAGGGCTTCAATACCGAGCTGCCCCTGATGACGCGCTTCCTCATCGGCTTCTCGGATTTGACCCTGGCCTGGTGGCCGGCCCTGCTGACCCTGCTGGCCGTCGCCGTCTTTGCCTTCCGCATGTTCGTCAAGACGAAGGACGGCCGCCTGGCCTGGGACCGCTTCAAACTCAACCTCCCAATCGCCGGCAAGATCATCCGCAAGGCCACCCTGGCGCGTTTTGCGAGAAGTTTCGCCATGGCGGCAAGAAGCGGCGTGCCGATCGTGCAGGGGCTCTCCCTGACCGGCCAGGTCGTCGAAAACGCCTGGATCGAAAAGAAGCTCGAGGACATGCGCATGGGCGTGGAGCGCGGCGAGAGCGTGCTCAGGACCGCCGTCGCCTCCGGCGTCTTTACGCCGGTGGTGCTGCAGATGGTGATGGTCGGCGAGGAGTCGGGATCGCTCGACGAAATGATGCTGGAGATCGCCGACATGTATCAGCGCGAGGTCGAATACGAACTGAAGACGCTGTCGGCGCAAATCGAGCCGATCCTGATCGTCGCGCTGGGTGCGATGGTGCTTGTGCTGGCACTCGGCGTGTTCCTGCCGATGTGGGACCTCGGCAAGGCGGCGATCAAGTGATGAAGCCGGCCGGACCGGGCCGGCACCGTGAAGCACTTCGCGGTTTCAGCCTGGTCGAACTGGCCGTGGCGGTCGCGGTGCTCGCGGTACTGTTGTATTTCCTGCTCGATCGAGTGCTTTACATGCAGGAGATGGCCGAGAAGACCGAAGTAGAGGAGACGGTGCGCTCGATCAACTATGCCCTGCGCCTGGAAGCCGCCAGCCGTCTCACGCGCGTGCCGGATCCGCGCCGTCTGCCGTTGGATCGGGAGAATCCGATGACATGGCTGCAGACTCCGCCGCGGAACTACCTGGGCGAACTGGAAAAGCCCCCCGCACACGCCAGACTACCCTATTGGTACTTCGATTCGGCCGAGCGGCAGCTGGTCTATCGGCCAAACCATGCAGAAAATCTGAGGGTCGAAGGACTGAAAGAGAAGGAATTGCGTTTTGTCGTGCGCACCGAAAAGAACTCGCTGGAGCCGCGGCTTATTTCACGCTTTTCCTATGCATGGCTCTGATAATCATGCAAAAAACGGAAATAGTTGGCATGTTTTGTTGTTGTGATCGTGTATTCTCGGCTCGTGTGCATTTTTGTTGGGGAAAGTAAACATGAAAAGGCAAACCGGATTCACCCTGATCGAACTGGTAGTCGTCATTACCATCTTGGGCATTCTTGCGGCGACTGCCCTGCCGCGATTCGTCAATCTCCAGGGGGATGCAAGGCGAGCAAAGCTGCAGGCAGCCGAGGGAGCTATAGCTGCCGCGTCAGCGCTGGTTCATGGCAAGGCACTGGTGGTTGCGGGACAGGGGGCTCAGGCTTGTCCTGCTACGGGTGGAACGGCAACGGTAACCGCCACGGGTGGAGGTAATGTTTGTACGGAACGTGGTTTAACAGCGCTTACGTTTTTCTATCCTGCCGCCAACGTGAATCGCAATGGTATTGCCTATGCGGCAGGCTTGGCCGAAGGGAATAACGATGCACAGTTTCAGGCGGATCTGGTGGCCAAGGGTTATACCGTTGCTTTAGTGGGCGCGGCGGTTCGTGTTCGCATTACCGGTGCAACAACGCCCGCTCAGTGTCAATTTACATATACTGCCCCGACAGCTGCTGGAGCAGCACCAGTCATATCCCAGGCACTTACGACTGGCTGCTGACCCCGGGCCTTGGGCAAAAGGCTTTTTGGCCGCGCATCCGCCCAGTCGGATGAGGCGGCCAATTGCTTTGGAGCATGGCGATGGCATCACATTCAGACGGACTTGAGGCGGGCTTCACAATTGTTGAATTGATCACCGTCATTATAGTGGCGGGCATTCTTGCTGCGGTGGCGCTGCCTAGGTTTGTCGGGCACGACGCCTTCGATCAGCGCGGTTCTTATGACGAAGTTAAAGCAGCCCTGCGTTATGCGCAACGGATTGCAATCGCCAAGCGGCGCGAAGTCTGCGTCGACTTTCCGCCAGGACAAGTAGTGCTGTCCTTCAACCCATCCACGGTCGCCGATGCGGCTTGCAGCAGCTCCGTCAACCTGCCTGGCCACACCTTGCCCTATGTGGTCACTATCCCGGCTGGCATTACTCTCATCTCCAGCGCCAATTTCCGCTTCAACGGCCTCGGCCAGCCGTCGGTCGCGCCGGTGACGGTTGCGCTCACCGGCCGGGCACTGCCGATCACGGTCAGCGCGGAGACCGGCTATGTCATCAACTGAGCGCGGCGGGAGGCGTTCAGGCTGCCGGGGCGTCACCCTGGTCGAAGTGATCATGTTCATCGTCATTGTCGGGGTTGCGGCAGGCGGCATCCTCATGGTGTTCGCCAATACCAGCCGTGCCAGCGCCGACCCGCTCATCCGCAAGCAGGCCTTGGCGATCGCCGAATCCCTGATCGAGGAGGTGCGGCAGATGCCCTACACCTTCTGCGACCCTGACGATGCGAATGCATCGACGGCGACGGGCGCCTTTGTCGGCGTCAACGGTTGCGCGACGACGGTCGAGGCCCTGGGACCGGAAACGGCGGCCGAGACGCGCTATGCTCCGCTGACGCCCTACGACAACGTGAACGACTACAACGGCTTCGCCATGCCCGGACCAGGATGTGCCGCGGGAATCTGCGACATCACCGGCGCGACGATCGCCGGGCTGGGCGCCTACAGCGTGGCCGTGGTCGTGACGCCGCTCGCTTTCGGCGGCATTGCCGCCGCCGACGCCCAGCAGATCACCGTCACTGTGACCGGCCCGAACGCCATCACGGTGACCCTCGACGGCATCCGCACCCGCCATGCGCCGAATCTCTGACACCTTGAGGCCGCGCGGCTTCACGCTGATCGAACTGATCACGGCGATGGTGCTCACGGGCATCCTCGCCGCTGCCGCGGCGGTGTTCCTGCGCGTGCCGATCGCCGGCTATTTCGACCTCGCCCGCCGCGCCGCGCTGACTGACATCGCCGACCTGGCGGTGCGTCGTTTCAGCCGGGATGTGCAGACCGCCCTGCCCAACAGCGTGCGGGTGGCCGGCGTCTGCAATGGGCTGACGCCCTGTTATCTGGAGTATCTGGAAGTGCGCACCGGAGGGCGCTATCGCGAGGAGCCTTCCGGCGGCCCGACGCTGTGCCCGGCCGGTGCCGGCGCCTACACCGATGCGCTACAGATCGGCAGCGTCGACACCTGCTTGCGCAGCCTTGGGCCGATTCCCGCTCTATTGACGATTGCAACCGGCGCCGCAGCTGGGGATTTTCTGGTGATCTACAATCTCGGCCCGGGCTTTGCCGGGGCCGACGCCTATGCCAGCGGCGGCGTGACGGGCGGCAACAAGAGCCGCATTCTGGTGCGCAGCGCCCCTGGGGCCAACGAGGATCGTATCGATTTCCAGAACCTGGCATTTCCGCTTGCATCGCCGGACAGGCGCTTCCATGTCGTCTCGGGGCCGGTGACCTATATCTGCGATCCTGCGGCGCAGACGCTGACGCGCCAATGGGGTTACGCCATCAGCGCAGGCCAGGGAACGCCGCCGGCGGGCGGCAACAGTGCGCTGCTCGCCACCGGCGTCACCGAGTGCAGCTTCACCTACAATCCGAACGTCGTGGCGCAGCGCAACGGTGTGGTGTCGGTCCGCCTGCAACTCAGCCAGGCCGACCCGGCCGGCACGACGGAGCGGGTCACCCTGTTCTCGCAGGTGCATGTGAGCAACGTGCCATGAACAGCCAGAGAGGGTTCTCCATCGTCACGGCGATCTTCCTGATCGTGGTGCTGGCCGCGCTGGGCGCCTTTGCCGTGAGCATGTTCCGCGTCCAGCAGTCCTCCTCCGCCTTTGACGAACTGGGTGCGCGCGGCTACCAGGCGGCCCAGTCCGGTATTGAATGGGGCGCCTGGCAGGTATTGCGAAACGGCGGAGCCTGCGCGGCTTCAACAAGCCTCGCCCTTCCCGGTTCGCTCACGCTCTTCACCGTGACGGTCGGTTGCACTTCGACCGCGCATACGGAAGCCGGCAATCCGGTTACCATTTATCAACTGACCGCAACCGCCTGTAACCAGCCGGCGGCCGGGGCCTGCCCGAACCCCGCACCGGGTGTAGATTATGTCGAGCGACAGATGCAGGGGGCGGTGGAGCGATGAGACCTTGCAATTCTTTGATAGCGCCAGAGCAATAGATGAAAACCATCGAGTTGCTCCAGGCCCTCTCCGATGACAATGTCCAGTACGTTCTGGTGGGCGGACTGGCGGTCCAGTTGCATGGCTTCATGCGCGCAACTTTCGACATCGACCTGGTGCTGGCGATGGACGATGGAAATCTGGCACGATTCATAGAGGTCGCCAAGCGCTTCGGCTTGAAACCCGGCATTCCGGTGCCGATCGATTCGCTCAGGAATGCCGGTCAGATCGAGCAATGGCACCGGGAAAAAGACATGCTGACATTTACGCTGCGGGAACCGCAAGCCGCCGGAAGCGTTGTCGATGTCCTTGTGCGCCCCGAGATTTCGTTCGAGACTTTGATGGCCAATGCGGTCAAGGGAGCGTTGTTCGGCAGACGCGTGCTGATCGCCTCGGTCGACGACCTGCTGGCCATGAAGCGCGTCGCGAATCGGTCCAAGGATCAACTCGACATCGTGGCGCTGGAGAAGATCAAGCGCGGGGAGGATCCGAATGCTTGAAATGGATACGCCATCCGATGCGGACATTCCGGAGTCGGTCATGTTGGGCCGCCTGGCCCAATCCGAGCAGATGCGGGAGTTCTTCATACAGATGTGGCTGCAAAACCCTGCCCTGGCGGAGCGCGCGGGCCGCAGAGTTCGGGAACTCCTTGCCCCGGCGCGCCGTCCTGCCGGGACTGACTTTTCCGGGTGAGGCCATGAGATTCGTAGCTGTCCTCTTTTTTCTGCTTCTGACCGGACAGGCTGCGGCTGCTACCCTGCTTGGGGAATACAGGCTGGAAGACCTGCAGTGGACGGGGGTGGCTGCCGAGGTGCGCGACACCAGCGGCAACAACCGGCACGGGCAGGCGATCGGCAGCCCGCTGCCGACGCCAACAAGCGCATCGCCGGCCAGACCGGGCGTGCCGGGCACCTGTGCGTATGGCAGTTTCCCCGGGCCATCCGGCAACGGGGGTGCGTTGAGCATCGGCGGCCTGCCGGTCAATACGACCGCAGGGGCGAAGACCAGCGTGTCGTTCTGGATGTACTGGGACGGCACGAACAGCGTCATGCCGATGGGTTGGTTCCGCCACGATCTGTGGCTGGTCAGCGGCCACTTCGGCTTCAATACGGGGAACAGCGACGTGTTCGGCATCAGTTCCGCCGGCCTGTCCAACCGATGGACGCATGTGGTGGCGGTGTTCACCAACGGCAATGTGGCCGCCGATGCGTTGTATATCGACGGCGTAGCACAGGTGATGTCCCAACGCCAGAGCGCGCCCGCCAACGGCAACGCAGTGGTCAACTCGACTTTGCGAATTGGCGGGTGGCAGTCCGACACCGGCTACCGTTTTTCCGGCCGCATCGACGAGGTCAAGGTCTATGACGGGCAGCTCACTCCGGTCGAGGTCACGACGCTTTATAACGAGACCCATGTCTGCGCGCCCCGGCTGACGCTGGAATGGCGTCTGGACGAGTGCGCCCTCGGCACCGTCGTCGGCGAGGTTGCGGATGCCAGCGGCAACGGCAATAACGGCACCCCGCAGGGCGTCGCGAACACCGGCACCGGCCGCATCTGCAAAGGCGGCGTCTTTAATGGCGTGAGCCCGACCCGCATCAAATCGGTGAGCAACTTTGCCGATGCCATTACCAACGACTTCACGATTGCGTTCTGGGTCAATCCGACCACGACACACCAGATCGATGGCCAGTCGACCGGCGGCACGGGCGGCACGGGCGGTCAGCGCTACGCGCTTTATCCGGCGCAGGGGACCGATGCCTGGGGCGCCGGACATGCAGGCGCCGGCGTCTCGGTCGGCACCAATGGCGTTTCCGTCTACGAGCATGCGGCCGGCTACATGCCGGCTCTGCTGGTCTGGCCGGGTGCGGTGAGCGGCTGGACGCACGTCGCCGTGGCCTATCAGGCGAGGCAGCCGAGGCTCTACATCAACGGTGCCCTGGTAGCGACCGGGCTGACCAGCACCGTCGCCAACATACATCCGGGATTGCGCACCTCCGGGGGGATGGCCAACAACGACGGCGGCGTCGGTGGCGGCAATTGGGGCTGGTTCAATGGCGGGATCGATGAGTTCCGCATCTACGATGGTGCGCTGGATGCCGCCCAGGTCGCGAGCATCGCAACACCGGTGCCGCGCAGTTGCGCCTCCTGCGCGACGCTGGCGCACTATCGCTTGGAAGAAGCCGCCTGGACGGGCTTGGTGGGAGAGGCGCAGGATTCGAGCGGGAACAGCCGGCATGGTCAGGCGCTGGGCGCCCCCTTGCCCGTGCCGGCGACGGCAAGCCCGGCCCGCGCCGGCAATCCCGGCACCTGCGGCTATGGCACGTTCAACGGCGGTGCCCTTACCCTTCCGGTGGCCGCTAACACGACAGCGGGCGCCAAGACCACGGTCTCGTTCTGGATGTACTGGAACGGCGCCAACAGCGTCATGCCCATCGGCTGGCTCCGCCACGACCTCTGGCTGGTCAGCGGGCATTTCGGCTTCAACACGGCCAATAGCGATGTGTTCGGCATCAGTTCCGCCGGATTGGCCAATCGCTGGGCGCATGTGTCGGCGGTGTTTAACAACGGCAGCGTGACCTCGAACAAGCTCTACATCGACGGCGTACTGCAGACGCTGACGCAGAGACAAAGCACGCCAGCCCTGGGCAATGCTGTCGTCAACGCCAACCTGCGCGTGAGCGGCTGGCAATCGGATGCCGGCTATCGTTTCCGCAGCCGCATCGATGAAGTGGATGTGTTCGATGGCGAGATGACGCAGAGCCAGGTACTCGTCCAGTACAACGCCACCCACCCCTGCGGCGGCGCAGTGATTCCGGGCAGTTTCAATGCCTTTGAAACGTCTACCCCACCCGGCATCACGGGGGTCGTTCATACGAAGGTGGCAGGTCAGGCTTTCGATCTGGCCGTCGTGGCGCTCAATGCCGCCAAGACGGCCGTCGAAACGCTGTTCGTTGGCGACGTCAAGATCGAGTTGCTGGATGCCTCGAACAATGCCGGCCCGCTGGATGCCAACGGCTGTCGGGCGACCTGGACGCCGCTGCCGGTGTTCGTGCCACCGACGCTGACCTTTGCAGCGGCAGACCTCGGTCGCAAAAATATTACCCTGACGGAGAACAATGCGTGGCGCGACGTGAGGGTGCGAATGACCTATCCGGCGGTCGGGGCGCCGCTTGCTATCGGCTGTTCGACGGACAACTTTGCGATCCGGCCTGCGGCTTTGGTCATGGCGGCATCCGACCAGGACTGGCAGGCGGCGGGTATTGCGCGAGCGCTGAACAATTCAGGATATCCCGGCGGCACGGTGCACAAAGCCGGCCAGCCGTTCACCCTCACGGTAACGGGATACGACGCGCTGAGTGCCGTAACAACCAACTACAACGGCACCCCGACTGGCAACGTGGTCGGCTTTGTCCTGCCAGTCCTCGGTGCCTGTCCCACCTGCGTCCTCACTGCCGGGGCGTTTGCCGGTGCGGGCGGCACGGTGGTTTCGAACACCGCCAGCTACAGCGAGGTCGGTGCAATTCAGTTGCAGATGTCCGACGACACCTTCGCCGCCGTGGATGCCAGCGACGGTTCCAGCGTGGCCGAACGCACTGCCTATTCCGTCATCACGACGGTCGGACGGTTCGTGCCGGATCATTTCACGCTGACATCGGGTGCCGTGACGGCGGCCTGCGGTGGCTTTACCTACATGAACCAGCCCTTCCAGAGCCTGGCGGCTACCGTGCAGGCGCAGAACGCCGCGAACGCAGTGACCGTGAATTACAGCAGTCCGGGCTTTCCGGCCGGCCTGGCGACCGTGGTCTGGCAGGCCGAAAACGCCGACAACGGCACCGATCTGTCCGCACGCCTGAATGTGGCCGCGCCGTCCCCGCTCTGGAACAGCGGCATTTATTCGGTCAGCACGGCGGCGGCCAGCTTCCTCCGCGCCACGCCTGACAATCCCGACGGTCCGTTCGACAGCCTGCAGCTGGGCGTGCGCGTGACGGATCCCGACGCTGTTGTGCTGAACAGCCTGGACATGAACGCGGCCACGGCAGGCGCCTGCGCGCCCTGCACGGCCAAGACAGTCGGCGCGGCAACCGGCGCACGCTTCGGCCGTTTGCACATCCTCAATGCGCATGGATCGGAATTGCGTGTTTTACCGGTTCCCGTCAGGGCAGAGATATGGAATGGCTCCGGGTTTGCCACCAACTCCCTGGATAGTTGCACGGCCATTGGCGCTGTCACGCTGAATGCAGCGCCTTCCACCTGCACATTGACGCCGGCCCAGACAGGTGTGGGCAGCGCCCTTGTGGCCGGCGCGGGTACCCTGATGGTAGCTGCCCCCGGCGCACGTGGCTGTGCTGACATGAGCATGACGACGCCGGCCTGGCTACGCGGCCGCTGGAACGATGCGGTCGACACGGATGCGGATGCGAACACGATATATGACGACGACCCGGTCGCTCGCGCAACCTTCGGCATCTACCGGGACAAGCTGATTTACAGGCGGGAAGTTAAGTAATAGGGAAATGACCTTGAAATAACCCCGATTAAAAGATTGACAACCCAATTGAAATCCTTTAGTTTCCGTGAGTTATATGGGTAAGTTAACGTAAAATGAGAATTTTAGACACCGGTAAGCGGGACGGCTGGCTCGCCGTTGCAAACCGCGACGGTGTGGTGGATCTGGCCCACATCCATGTTGGCGCAGGCGGACGACCCGAAGTGACGCTCTGCGAATCCTTCCGCAAGGAAGGGTCGGAGGTCGAGACCTATTCGCGCTTGCGCAAGCAGTTCGGTCTCGACCGCTACCACGCCACCACCAGCCTGCGCTTCGGCGAATACCAGTTCCTGCAGGTCGATCCGCCGGATGTGCCTCCCGAGGAAATGAAAGAGGCCATGCGCTGGCGCATCAAGGGCATGGTGGAGTTTCCCGTCGACCGGGCTACCCTCGATGTGCTTGAAGTGCCCGAAGCGGCCGAAGGGGTGCGCAGCCGCTTCGTCTTCGTCGCCTGCGCGCCCAACGACGTGCTGGGCGCGCGCATCCAGTCGCTGCAGCAGGCAAAAATCGATATCGAGGCCATCGATGTGCCGGAGACCGTACAGCGCAACATCGCCGCCTTGTACGAGCCGCCCGGACGCGGCGTGGCCATGCTGGGTTTTTCCGCCGAGGGCGGGTTGCTGACGTTCACCTATCGCGGCGAATTGCTGGCTTTCAGACGGCTGGAAATCACGCTCGACCAGTTGACCAATGCCGATCCGGACGATCGTCAGGCGCTTTTCGACCGCATCGTCCTCGAAATGCAGCGTTCGCTCGACACCTTCGAGCATCAGCACCATTACGTCAGCCTGGCGCAACTGATGGTGATGCCGCTGCCGGAGGAGGTCGGCCTGGCCGCCTATCT
>JBAYVV010000149.1:0-10056 GCA_041674465.1 Sterolibacterium sp. | reverse complement strand
GCGCCCAGGAGGCGCACACCCATGGCCACATACGACGACATCCTGCGCAGCCTGCCCGGCGAAGTCCGAGCCCAGTACATGGAGTCATCCAAGCGGATGACCCCGACGAACCTGCGCATGCAGTTCGGCCTGCAGAACCCGCTGGCGGAGGAGCAGCGCGTACCGCGCACCAATGCTTCCCAGTCGGTGCATCGCCTGGCGGAGGACGCCATGCAGGCGTGGCAGGACATACACACCGCCCACTGGTCGAGCGTGGCGGACCAGACCGCCGACAAGCGCACGGCCTACCTGCGCAGCGCCCAGTTCGCCAAGAAGCAACTGCAGCGCATTGAGGCCGACCACACGGCCGCCCTGGAGGGGATCGAGGAGAAGGCCAAGTACCTGGCCACGGTCTTGGGCAATGCCCGCAAGCCGCCCAACAACTACGGCGAGGCCATGATCGACGCCGAGATGCGGGCCATGTTTCGTGCCGAGCCCAACCCCGACAAGGCCATGGCCCTCGCCCGGGCCCACCCGCGCGCCATCGCCACCGCCCCGCCGGCCGCGCTTGGCATCGGTGAGGAGACCCATAGCCAGTACGTGCGCCAGTACCTGCAACAGGTCGAGCCCGACAACCTGGCCGACCAGGACGACCTGCGCGAAGCCCTGGGCCAGCTCCAGACCGCCACCGCGGCGCTGAAGAAGGAAGCCAACGCGCTGATCGACTTCGACGCGGCTGCCCGCATGGAGAAGTTCGCCGGCTGGATCCCGCCGCAGCGTGACGCCGCATGACCGCCGACCGCATCGAGGCCATGCGCGCCGAGCTGGCGCCGATGACCCGTAGCGCGGCCCTGGGCTACGGTCGCCGCCTGTTCCATGGCGCCGGGTTCGATTCCGTGTTCCACAAGATGACCCGCAACCCGGACGGCACTACGCCCGACACCACGGCCGCGGCGTCCGCCCTGATCGACTGGCTCGATACCGTGCGCGCCTTCGCCGAGATCGTGCGCGACAAGGAAGGCCCGGCCGAAGCGCGGCCGCTGGTCAAGCTCAAGACCCCCGCGGGGTTTTAGTGGCCAGCGCGCGCCGTCAATTCCTGTTCGCCAGCTTGTCCGACACCCTGCGCCAGGACCGGGAGCGGACCGCGCTGGTGCAGGCCGACGACACACCGATCGAGCCCGACACCGAGGACCGGATCGACATCGAGGGCCTGGCCTTCCAGCGATGGTTCCAGGGCTCGCAAATGGTCGACGAGTCCGGCAATCCGCAACTGTTCTATCACGGCACAAGCGCGGATTTTGTCGAGTTTGATCATGCGGTGGCCGCGCAAACCCGCCCGGCTTTCGGCAATGCGTTTTTCTTCTCTCCGACCTATGCCAGCGCGCTGAAGTATGGCCGGAACATCATGGTCTGCTGCCTGCGCATCACTGCGCCGCTGATACTGGCCGGCGGAGAAAACAACGAGGCCCGCTTCGGTAGGGGCACACCCTACGACGGGGCGATATTCGTGCATGACGACCCCGACCACAACGAGTTCATGGTCGCCAAGGAATCGCAGATAAAGCTGATCCGGCGCGAGCGCGCGGGGTACTGGGAATGAGCCGCCAACCTGAAATTGCCAACCACCCAGACCGCGCACAGATCGAGATCGGCCTGGCCAACAACATCGCCATGCGCACGCTGGGCAAGCGGTACGGGCTCACGCAGTCGCAGCTGAGCCGCTACCGCAATGACCACATGCCCGACGAGCTGATCCACCGCCTGCGCGTGCGCGGCAACCGCAGCGACGAGGAACTGGCCCAGGTACGTGAGATCGAATCCAAGAGCCTGCTGGATCATTTCGCCTGGCAGCGCGCGCGCCTGTATCAGGTGGCCGATCGGGCCGGGAAGATCGGCGACGATGCCGGCGAGACCCGCGCACTGGCAGCCGCGGGGCAAGTGTCCGAGCGCATCGGCAAGCTGCTGGGCGACATGGGCGCGCACACGGTGGTCAACAACACGCAGATCAACTTCACGGCGGACCCACGGTGGCATGCGATCCGCACGGAGCTTGTGCGGGCGCTGAAGCCGTTTCCCGAGGCCTGGGCGACGGTGGTCGAGGCCATCGAGCACGCCGAGGCGCTGCAGGTGCTTTCCGTCGACGAGATGCGCGGCGCCCGGGTGATCGAACACAAGGCCGACGCTTGAGCGGCCTGGCGCGGGACTTCCAGCGCGCCCAGGATCCGGCGGCCGTATTCCGTGAGGGTGCGCGCGACGAGGAAGGCCAACCGATCGAGCCGGCGCCCTGGCAAGAGCAGACCATGCGCACCGAAAGCCGGCGCGTGCTGATCCTGTGCAGTCGGCAGGCTGGCAAGTCGACCGTGATTGGCGCAAAGGCCGCCCAGGGCATGATCTATGCGCCGGGCACCTATCTCATCATCGCGCCCACGCTGCGCCAGTCCCGTCTGCTGTTCAAGAAAGTGCGCGCGGTCTACAAGCGTCTTAAGAATGTGCCGCGCATCCGCAAGGACACCGACACGGAGATGGAGCTGGAAAACGGATCCCTGCTGGTCGCATTGCCCGGTGACGATGACGCCAATATCCGCGGATACTCCTCACCGCGCGCCATCTATATCGACGAGGCCGCGCGTGTGATCGACAAGGTGTACACCGCACTTCGCCCAATGCTCGCCGCGTCGACCACGAGCCAACTTATCGCCCTGACCACGCCCTATGGGCGCCGCGGTTTCTTCTATGAAGCATGGGACGGCGGCATCGGTTGGGACCGCATCACGATTACCGCCAAGGACTGCCCGCACATCACCGCGGAGTTTCTGGAGGAGGAGCGCCAGGGCATGAGCGAGTGGCAATGGCGTTCTGAGTACGATTGCCAATTCGTGGACACGGATGAGGCATTTTTCAGTAGCGAAATGATCGACGCCATGGTCGACAACACACTTGAGGCCTGGGCATGAGATTCACACCACTGGAAGAACGAAAGATTGCGGTCGGCGTCGACCTGGGACAGTCCAAGGATCCGACGTCGCTGGCCGTGGTCGAGCGCGTGCGGCTTGTCGTGCCGCAACACATCGTCGAGGAGCTGCATGGGTCCAATGCCGGCCGCGCGCGCTTGATCGAGATGCGCCGCGAGCTACCGCGCGCCGACTTCAACTTGCGACTGCTGGAGCAGGCACCGCTGGGCGAGGCGTACCCGGCCCAGGCGCAGCGGATCAAGCGCATCGTGGCGCGGCCGCAGATCGCCGAGCATGATCCGCGCATCTTCATGGACTTCACCGGCGTCGGCCGGCCCATGTACGACATCATGCGGCAGGAGCGCGTGCCGCGGCTGGTGCCGGTGACGATCACGTTCCAAGGCAGCGGCATGAATGAGGCCGGCGGGCGCACCGTGGCCAAGCTGGACCTGATAAGCCGCCTGCAGGCGCTCATGCACAACGGTCAGCTGCACATGCCCGATACCCTGCCCCTGGCCAAGACGTTCCGGCGCGAGCTGATCGACTTCCGCGTGAGCTATACCGCCGTGGGCAATGCCACGTTCGGCGCGCGGGAGGGCGCGCATGACGACCTGGTGCTGGCGGTGGCCCTGGCGGTGTACGGGCTCACTTTGCCGGAGGTCACGATCGGGCCGCTGCGGGTTTAGTCGCCGCGGGGATACCAGCCCTTTTCGTTCCGCTCCGGTAGCGGGATTCCCACACGCGCCAGATGCGTCACGAACGCCGGCTCTAGTGCTGGTCCCCAGCCATCCCAGTTCGCGTTGAAGCAACCATTGCACACGGACAGCCTGTAATCGGCGATGGTGCGGCCATCATGCCGGCCGGGGCCGCGCTGGTGACGGTGACCACATAATTGACAGTCCTGCATGATCGGTGCGTGCATGAATCACCTGCGTTAGAGAGCGCCCCGGCCCAGCTTCACGGCTTACTCAAGGCCGCGCCCATCCCTGTTGCGAGTGGCATCCTTTCGGTGCATAGGCGTGCTTCCGGGGCAACTGCAGAGTGCCACGGCTACCAGTGAGGCGCCATCGGGGAGCGCCGTCTCATGACGTAGGAAAACCCTGACCCATCCTGCTGGCCATGTTGCCCGCCCCCTGCCAGTGGATCGAAGACGAAAAGGGCGCCTACCTCAATTGGCACTACGGCTGCATCGCCTACGTCACCCAGCGGGACGGCCGGTGGCGAGTAACGATCCAATGGGGAAACATTCGGGAGAGCCACCCCTGCGCGTCCGTAGCCCAGGGGCGGCGACACCTCGAGCGATGGATCGAGGGCTGCGGGGGCTGGCCGCGTCGGTGCTTCCTGCCGAGGCGGTGACATGCCGGCCGTGCGGACATCCTGGGGACATCCGCAAAAAGAAAGGGTCACGCTTTTGGCGTAACCCTTTGATTTAATTGGTGGGCTGTGAAGGATTCGAACCTTCGACCTATTGATTAAGAGTCAATTTTTTGAAGCCGTCACCATTGACCCGGGCAAGCGTGTCCGCTAGAAAATGTGCGTAATACCCTGCATTTACTGTTGACATCGTGTCCGCATGGTTTCACTATCGTTTCTAACGCGACGGGGACACGATGGGGACATGGCCAATATTACAGACGCAGCGGTTCGCAAACTTGAGCGGCCTGACAGGGGCATCCGCACGCTCTACGAAGGCGCAGGTTTCGGCATTCGCGTCACTGCCAGCGGTGCCAAGTCTTTCGTGCTGCGCTATCGCATCGGCAAGCTGCAACGGCTCTACACGATCGGCCCGTATCCCGATTACAGCGTCGCCGACGCGCGCGAGGAAGCCGGCACCTTGCGCGTGCAGATCCGCAAGGGCGCGGATCCCCTCGCCGCTCGCCAGCACAAGCGCCAGGCCGAGACGATGGACGAGCTGGGCGAGCTGTACATCGACGAGCACGCCAAGCCGCACAAGCGCACCTGGCGCACCGACGAGCGCCGGATCGACAAGTACGTGCTGCCTGCCATGAAAGGCCGGCGCATTGAGGACATCACGCGCCGCGATGTCGCCGCGCTGGTGGCCAGGGTCGCCAAGACCGCGCCGATCGAGGCCAACCGGCTGCTGGCGCTGGTCCGCAAGATGTTTTCGTTTGCCGTGGACCGCGACCTGATCCAGACGCACCCCTGCCTGCGTATGAGCGCGCCGTCTGCCGAGTCGCCCGGCTCCCGCGCGCTGATGTCGCCTGCAGAGATCAAAGCGTTCTGGCAGGCAACTGCAGCCGACAGCCGCGAGCATCGCGCCTTGCGCTTGCTGTTGCTGACCGGGGCGCGTGTGTCCGAGGTCGCAGAGCTGCCTTGGTCGGAGATCGACCTGGACGCCGGCGAGTGGGCTCTGCCCGCGGCGCGGCACAAGGGCAAGCGCGATCACCTGGTGCCCTTGCCGGCGGATGCCGTGGCCGTCCTGCCTGAACGGCCCGACGAGGGCGGTTATGTGTTCGCCGGCCGCATGGGGGCGCCGATGCGCGCCAAGCGTGTGGAGCACGCCCTGCATGCCCTCGCCCCTGCCCTCGCCAAGCAAGGGGTCGCGCCGCTCACTCCGCACGCGCTGCGCCGCACGGTAGAAACGGGCATGGCCAGCATCGGCGTGGCCAAGGAATACCGGGACCGCGTCCTGGGCCACAAGGATGCCAGCGTGGGCGCTGTCCACTACAACAAGCACGACTACAAAGCCGAGAAACGCAACGCGCTGGAAGCCTGGGCGAGGCACGTCCGCAAGGCGATCGGCGACCAGGTCGACAACATCATTCCCTTTACGGCGAAAGCCGGATAACGCCCGCGGCCGGTGCGGTAACACCGGCGCGCGGACTTCCACCACCGTTCCATAGGAGAACAGCAATGGCAACTGAAACTGTAGCAAACCGCAGCACAGGCATTTTGGAGCAAGGCATCGACGATCGCCTCATGTTTGTCGAGGCGATCGTCGACCTAATGGGTAGCGCTGATCCGGCCAGGGTGGGAAACCACTCAGTAGCAAACGCCGCGTGCGCGGTGGGACACCTTCTCCGCGAGATCGAGAACATCCGCCAGCAATTGCGGCCCGAGAGGGTGGCCGCATGAGCGCCCAGGTCATCGCGTTCCCGCGCAAGAAGCAACTCGCATGGGACGACCTTCCAGACTATTGGGGGTATGTCGAAAAAAGCTACTACGAGATGGCTATCGAGGACGGAATGAGCCCCGAGGATGCGTTCCACAAACAGGACTTGTGCGCACGCATGCCGCGCCCCCTAAGGGGGCTGCGCTACAAAACAGAGGACTTCGCGACCTACATCGCGCGGCTTGAGAGTGTTGCCCTGAGCGTGGACGAGGCGCGCGCGCGTCTGGCGGGTAAAGGCTGACTCTGTTTTCGCGCACTTTTCAGCCCCGACCCTGCTGTCACGGTTGCAGGGTCGGGGCTCGTAAGTGGTTGAATAGAAACAGCTTTGAGATTGAATGATCCGGTAGGCTTGACGGCACCAAAAGAACATCGTTTTATCCATTATGTGAACTCGAAGTAGGAGGTGTGATTTTGACGAATGCGTGACCGTCCCATCCGGGGCGGAAAACTGATAGCCGGTGACGGCCGCACTACGACATGCACCTGAGGTGGGGCGATGCCCTTCGTAGGAATAGTCACCGAGTAGACCCTGGGGGTCGGCGATCAAGCACTCGGACTACGGCATCCGCCGTAAGTCGACCGCTTGCGCTGGCCCTTTTGCATTCCAGCGCAGGCACTCGAAAGAGGAGCCCATCGTGACCGCTGAAACCGAACCCACCCGCAACCCGTTTGCGAACTACCTGTCGCGCCCTGAATACTGCAAGCTCGCCGGCATCACCCAGCGCACAGCGGAACTGCACGCCCATGCCCGCAAAGGGCCGCGGGTGACGATCATCCACAAGCGCGCCTATTACCATGTTTCCGACGTTACGGCGTTTCTTGAAGAGTGCCGGAACACGGCAACGCGCGAGCCACGCGCACGGCGGACCGCATGAGCGGCCCCTACTCACGCGCCGAGGCGCTGGTCTTGTTGCTTTCCCTGACGCCGGCCGAGTCCAGCCAACTGGCCCGCCGCACAGCCGCACTCGCCGAGGAAGCCAACGACCTGGGCGCCGGTATCCGTGGCGCCCTGCAAGAGATCGCTGCAGCCCGTAAGGCTGGGGGCCATGCGTGAGCCGGCGGCAAAAGAAAAGCCGACCCCGCCAGGTCGGCTTCGGTAGTGCGGGAGCGCGTGCGGGACAGATTCAATCAATGACGGGGTTAACCCGTCAAGCGACGATGGTAGCGCTTGCCGTGGCTATCCAGCAAGGCGAGCTCATCGCCGTGTTGTTCACCGACGATTGCGAACCGCAGTACATGCCAGCGAACCGCATGGCGGCCGTCATGCTTAATCCGCGTCTTAAGGCGGTGATGGGGAATGATTCAGTCACCGAGCCCGCACGCGCACAGATTGACGCCCAGCGTTCCAAGGTGTTGCATTGAACGGGGCCGAGTACACCGGGCTGATTGGTCCGGTGGCCCGCGAACTGTGCGGCGAACCCAACGCGAAACTTTCCAGCAAGGATGAGCTGCGGTTCGGCACCAATGGCAGCTTGTCCGTCGACCTGCAAAAAGACACCTGGTACGACCATGAGGCGGAGGAAGGTGGCGGCGTGCTTGACCTGGTGTCGCGTTCGACTGGCCGGCCCGATGGCAAGGCGTGGCTGATCGAACGCGGCTACACGTTGCCGGCTGCGCAACCGTCGGAAATTGCCTACGACTACACGGACGAGCGTGGTGCAGTGCTGTTCCAAGTGGTGCGCAAGCCTGGTCACAAGTTCATGCAGCGCCGGCCGGATCCGAATGGCGGCTGGATATGGCAAGTGAAAGGCGTGCGCCCAGTCCCGTACCGCTTGCCGCAACTGTTGGGTGCGGACCCTTCGGCCGAGGTTTACGTGGTGGAAGGCGAGAAGGACGCCGACCGCATGGCGTCGCTGGGCCTGATCGCCACATGCAACGCCGGTGGCGCCGGGAAGTGGCGCGCGGCCCATGCGGAGTACCTGCGTGGACGCAATGTCACGATCATTCCCGACAACGACAAGGCTGGCGCAGACCACGCGGCGACGGTGGCAGCGACCCTGGAAGCGGTGGCCGCGCGCGTTCGTGTCCTGGACCTGCCGGGCCTACCGGCGAAGGGCGATGTTTCGGATTGGCTGGATGCCGGCGGCACGGTCGATGCGCTGGAGGCATTGGCCAGCGATGCAGGCACGCCATCCGGTGACGGCGGCTTGTGGGCGCCGAGCGCACTGGATCGTTTCACCTTTGACGAAATAACGAAGGATCCCGAGCCGATCCCGTTCGTGGTGTATCCCTACCTGCCCGCGGCCGGTGCTGCGGTGCTCACCGGCGCCGGCGGAACGAACAAAACCGGCTTCCTGACCTTGCAGGCGGTCCACATCTGCACCGGCCAGCCATTGTTCGGCGAGGCCGTGCAGGCGGGCCAGGTGTTGTTCGTGAGCGCCGAAGATCGCCGTGACTTGCTGCGCAGCCATGTATGGGCGCACGTGCGGGACTTGCCGCCCTTCCAGCGGCAGAAAGTGGCCGACAACTTCATCGTGAAGGACGCGGTGGGGTTGGGGTTCAAACTCACGCGCCACATCGAGGGGCAGACCGTCGTGGCGCCCGACGTCGATGGCCTGGTGCAGTTCGCCCTGACCTTGCCGCGTCTGCGCCTGGTCATCCTGGACACGCTGTCGCGGCTCAATGGTGGCACCGAGGAAAACGACGACCTGGCACGCATGGTGGAAGCCATGGAGTCGATCGCACGCGCCACCGGTGCGGCCGTGATCCTGTCGCACCACACCGGCAAGGCACAGATGCGTGACGGCGTGGTTGACCAGTACAGCAGCCGCGGCGGCAGTAGCTTGTCGGACAACGCCCGCAGCGTGATGCACCTGCACCGGATCGTGAAGGGTGACGCCAACACACCGGACAACGCGGCCGAGCTGATCGCGCAAGGCCGGCTAACCCGCCTGTCGCACGTCAAGAGCAACTACGCGGCCGCTGCACCGGATCGCTACATCGAGCGATGCCTAACCCCGTTCGTGGCCCACCTGGTGCCGTTCGTGCCGCAGTTCGGCGCCGATGCCACCGCGACCATCTGGCAGCACATCGAGGCGTGGTTCACCACCCAGACGCAGGTGCCTCATCCAGTGCAGAGCACCATCGACACCCTGTCCGATGCGATTGGTTCGCGCCAGCGACGGCGGGACGCGATCGCCTGGGCGCTGGATCGCGGCTTGTTGCTTGAGCTACCGCACCCGACCCCGCAAGGAAGGCGCAAGACGTATTACGCCCTGCCCTCACAGAGAGCGGCAGCGTGAGCCATTCCGCCGACATGAAACCCAGCAACGGCGGGCATTACGCCATTCCGCCGCTATTTCGCGGCATTACGCCATCGGGCCGGGAAACAGAGGAATGCAGACACGGCGATTCTATTTCGCCGTTCTGCTCTTTCCTTAAGGGGCGGCGAAATGGCGATGCTGGAAAACAAGGGGTTTTTCGCACTTTTCCATTTCATTCCGCCGGCGAAATAGCCGGCCAGCAAAAGGAACCCATATGCACACCTGTAACGGCTGCGGCCGAGTGATCAAGAAGGGCAAAAAGCGGTCCTGTTCGATCCGATGCCAGAAGGCCGCCGAATGGGCCAGGAAGAACGCCAACAACAAGCGGGCGGAGCCGTGAGGGGGCTCCCCCTAGCGCCACTGTAAGTGCTTGATTTTCATAGCTTTTATGCGTCATTCCGGTGATGATCTGGGGTAAAATCCTTATGGATCAAGCACTTACAGCCTGGGCTTTTTCGATGAGCTATTGATAAGAAATCAATGGGCAATGCACCGAAATGAACTAGAAACTGCGGCTTTATTGAAGCAATGCGCAATTGATGTCCTCACCGTGTCCGCGCACGCTATCCATGCCGGATCCATCCGCATCACCTAAACCCAGTTATCAGCGCCCAGGAGGCGCACACCCATGGCCACATACGACGACATCCTGCGCAGCCTGCCCGGCGAAGTCCGAGCCCAGTACATGGAGTCATCCAAGCGGATGACCCCGACGAACCTGCGCATGCAG
>JBAYVV010000148.1:0-10206 GCA_041674465.1 Sterolibacterium sp. | reverse complement strand
TTGGGCGACACTAGCTGCAATCACGTTCTGATTATTGCGATAAAAATTCAGGAATAATCGCCTCTCCACGCCTGACCTTCTTCATCATTCGCTGACTGATTTTGCGGTTGTCGCCCTTGATGAGTTCGACCAGAGGCATGATACGCACGGCCTCTGATTGTGGGTCGTACTTGGCGCTCCATAAGATCATTTCAAACAGCAACGGAATCAGGTCTAGCCCTTTCTCAGTGAGGGTATAGATGCCCTTTCGACCATCCTCCTTGTGCCCCTCGCGCAGGAGGATGCCAGCCTCAATCAGATGTTCCAAACGCAAGGCCAGGATGTTGGTGGAAAATCCTTCTTCTGATCTAAGAAATTCGCCATAAGTCCGCTTCCCGCGAAAAATAATGTCTCTCAGGATCAGCAGTGCCCAACGGTCGCCGATGGCCTCAAGGCCGAAATTCACGGGGCAGTGTGAACGTGGTTTGCTGATGTGCATTTTCATAAGAGAAAGAAGCTAACAACTTAGCTTGTGATTTGCAAGTAAAAGTTTTACAATAAAATAACTTGCAATCCGCAAGTGATGATTTGTCATTTGTCTTGAAAACGTTACTGGAGGTTATCATGTACGAGATTGTTCATCGAATTGGCATCATCGCCACTGCAGCTCAAGTCTTTGCGGCCTTGGCATCCAAAGCAGGGCTGGCCCAGTGGTGGACCGAGGAGGTTCATGGCGAAGACCGCGTCGGAGGAAAAATCGAGTTCAGGTTTAGTACTCAAGATGGAGCACATCTTGGTAGTTTTGGGATGGAAGTGAAAGCACTCGTACCTCAAACGGAGGTGCGATGGTTGTGCGTAGAGGGTCCTGCTGATTGGTTAGGAACCGAAATCTCCTTTCAACTATCAGAGCAAAGCGGCCTGACAATCGTTTTGTTCAGTCACAAAAACTGGCCCGAGGCCGTTGATCATCGGGCGCACTGCAGCATGAAGTGGGCGACGTTTCTTCTGAGTCTTAGACAATATGTCGAAACGGGAAAAGGGAAACCCTCACCTCATGATCTGAAAATCGATGACTGGAATTGAAATCTCAATGCTTGATTGTCCCCCTGGAAAATTTGTTTCGGAGGGAGGGGAACATTTAGTTTCATCCCAACCTGCCCAACCCGCGCTTCGTGGGGATCGCCGGCAAGCTTCGCCTCCGGGCCGCCCCTCAAGCTAAACGGTAGACCTTTCTATGCTCGTACTCGACCACGTCTCTATCTCCGTTCCAAGCACCGGGAATGCTCGTCCGTTTTACGACGCAGTGATGGCCGCGCTTGGTGTTGCAAAAGTCTATGATCGTCCTGGCGCACTTGGCTACGGCGTCCGATGTAACGACATTGAAGACTTTCATTCCTGCTTGGCGGTCTATGAGTCAACGGACGCCAATTTCGACGAAAAGCGCCACTGGTGTTTCAAAGCAACCACCCGAGCGCAAGTTGCTGCCTTCTATTCTGCGGGTCTAGCTAATGGTGGCAAGGACAATGGCGCGCCCGGCCTACGTCCGCACTATCACGCTAATTATTTCGGAGCTTTCCTCTACGACCCGTTCGGCAACTGCATAGAGGCGGTCTGCCATCGCGCGGAATGACAGGCCTAACATGGCGCTCAACCTCGCTCTCTTAGGTCGCTGGGCGCTGCGCGATAAAGCCGCGCAGCGCCGGTGACTTCTACGTGGGGCGTCTCAATAATGAAAACGCAACTGCGCAATCAGCAGGGCATCACCCTCAAGGCGATAAACCATGCGGTGCTCGTCTGTTATGCGGCGTGACCAGAAACCTGATAGCGCGTGCTTCAATGCTTCTGGCTTTCCTACGCCAGAGAAAGGTTCGCGTTGGGTCTCACGAATCAACTTGTTAATCCGTTCAACCATGCGCTTGTCTTGCTTTTGCCAGTAGAGGTAATCATCCCATGCCTCGTCCGCGAAAATCAGCTTCACTTTGCCAGCTTTCGCTCAACGCCTTTGCCAGCGCTCAGTTGCGCGGCCGCCGAAAGGAGGCGCTTGGCGTTAGCGGGTGTGCGCAAGAGATAAGCAGTTTCCTCAAGCGCTTTGAAATCTTCGAGCGAAAGCATCACCACGGCCTGTTCGCCGTTGCGAGTAATGATCAAAGCTTCGTGGTCGTTGCAAACCCTATCCATCGTGCTGGCAAGGTTTGCGCGAACAGTGGTATAGGTCATTGCATCCATGTTAATCCTCCAAATATGTACGTATAACTGTACATCACAAAATGTTAACTGTCCAGGCACGTAGCCAAGACGCCCAACCCATCCATCAACACGGACCGCCTTCAAGCGGGCGGCCGGTTAGCTCTACGTTGAACGTCACAATCGGTCTGCGCTCAATCAATCTTTGACGGGTCAGTCTTTCGCTAAACCAGATGTAAAAGGAGAATCCAAATGACTACAGGCACGGTACAACTGCATCGCGTACTCCGCGCGCCTCCGGAGCGCGTTTATCGGGCGTTCCTGGACGCCGACGCAATGGCGAAGTGGATACCGCCATACGGGTTCACATGTAAGGTTCACCATATGAATGCGAAGGTTGGTGGTACTTTTCGGATGTCGTTCACGAATTTCACGACAGAGAACGGCAACTCGTTTGGTGGCGAGTATCTCGAACTCGTTCCTCATGAGCGAATTCGCTACACCGACAAATTTGACGATCCGAACTTACCCGGAGAAATGCAGGTGACGGTAGTTTTAACGAAAGTGTCCTGCGGAACTGAAATCAGCATCGTGCAAGAAGGAATACCTGCGATTATTCCCGTCGAGATGTGCTACCTCGGGTGGCAGGAGTCCCTTGCGCAACTTGCAACACTTGTCGAGCCCGAGATTCCAGGCTAGCAAGTTGCCGACCAACCCGGCAGAACCGGACGCCGAATAGGCAGGAGTGCCATTTCACGACTGTCCAATTCCACCCGGCATTTCAGGCCAAGGGCTAATCCACTCGCTCAACACGGACCGCCCGCAAGCAGGCGGCCGGTTAGTTTTGACGTTGGGCATCTTGAAGCGCTCGCATAGTCGCTTGACTAGCGTACGTTATAGCGTACCATATCGGCTTCTCTGAAGGGGCACGAAATGAACACACTTACCGCCAGCGAAGCTCGCGCCAACCTGTACCGCCTCATTGATCAAACCGTGGAGTCACACGAACCGATCATAATTTCCGGCAAACGCAGCAGCGCCGTTCTGCTCTCTGCGGAAGATTGGAGCGCAATTCAAGAAACCCTGTACCTTTTGGCCGTGCCTGGCATGCGCGAGTCCATCAAAGCTGGTATGGCCGAACCCCTCGCAAAAAGTTCGAAGACGCTTAAGTGGTGAGTTGGGAACTGGTTTATGCCAAGCAAGCAATGAGGGATGCAAAGAAGCTTGCAGCAAGTGGTCTTAAACCAAAGACACAAGAACTGCTCGCCGTTCTTGCCGACGACCCATTTCAAAATCCACCACCCTTCGAAAAGTTGGTCGGTGATCTTGCTGGTGCGTATTCTCGCCGCATCAATATTCGGCACCGCATTGTGTACGAGGTCATTACTAAAGAGAAAACGGTTCGTGTCCTACGTATGTGGACACACTATGAGTAAGCAGACGCCCAACCCATCCGTCAACACAGACTGGCTCGACAAAGCAGCACCAGCCAGACAACTTTCCGGCTCCATTCCCATCGAGATTCTGCCCTCGATTACAGGAAGCCATGAAATGAAAGAGTTACATCTAAGTTGGGAGCCGTAAAGTGCCGCGCTGTCTCATCGACCACATTGTCGTTACCGCACCAACGCTTGAAGGCGGTGCCGAGTTCGTACGTCAGGTGCTTGGGGTCTTGCCGCAGGCCGGTGGAGAGCATTCCAGCATGGGAACGCACAATCTTCTTCTTCGGCTTGGCGATTCTCTGTTCCTGGAAGTCATTTCCGCAAACCCCAAGGCTCCCGAACCATCGCGGCCGCGCTGGTTCGCCCTCGACACGCTGCGCCCGAACACGGCGCCCAAGCTCTCCGTTTGGGTGGCACGCACGCCCGACATTCGTTCAGCAACTTCCGTTTGCTCGGAGGCACTTGGAAATATTGAGCCCATGAGCCGCGGCGCCCTCGACTGGCTCATCACCATTCCTGCCGATGGCGCTCTGCCGTTGAACGGCATCGCACCTGCGCTTATTGAATGGCAAACGGAAGCGCATCCCGCTGCGAAGCTTCAAGATCATGGTCTGTCTCTTGCCAAGCTCGAACTTTTTCATCCTGAGCCGGAACGTATTTCTCGGATGCTGCTCTCGCTTGGCCTGGAAGGCCCGCTTTCCGTTTCGCCAGTGTGTGGTGAGAACACTGCATGCATGGTTGCGCACATCAATACGCCGCAGGGGCTTCGTTTGCTATGAGCCAGGCTGCCAACCCGGCAGGCAAACGGATGCGGATTCGTAGACTCAATCAAGGAGAAGAGCTGGCGCTGCGAGAAATATTTTTCTCGTCGGTTCATCAGCTCGCCAAGAATCACTATTCTCCTGAGCAATTGAGGGCTTGGTCACCCATGGAGTTTGACCGGACGAAATGGATCTCTCAAATTCAAGCGCTCCAGCCCTGGGTAGTGCTCATCGATGGGGAGCTGGCTGCTTACGCCGATGTTCAGTCCGATGGGTATATTGATCACTTTTATGTTTCCGGTGGCCACGGTGGAAAGGGAATTGGTTCAGCCCTGATGGCTTACCTGCTTGCTGAGGCGAGACGGACCCAGATGGATAGCCTGTATTCGAAGGTAAGTTTTTCCGCTCAGCCGCTATTCCTGAAAAATGGATTTGGCATTACTTCAGTCAACACATTCATGCTCCGCGGGATCGAGATTTCCAATGCCACGATGGTCAGAAAGTTGCGCGCCTGATTGAGCAGGAGTCCAAGCCCATTCCGCTTGAATAACACTGGCGTGCCCCCATCTTCGGGCAATGCTCAAGCAAAAGCTCAGTTGGAAGAGACCGCTTTTCTATCTCTTGTTGCCGATATTTATCGTCATGGTATTTCTCGGATTCCCTCTGCCTGTCGCGCCTCTACCCGCGACAAAAGCCGGACAAGAACAATCAGCCCCGGTACAGCAGACCAAGAAACGCATACAGACATAACGCTACCCCCACGCACAACCTGCGGCCGAGGAACTGTTCGGGCTGATTGCCTGATTCGCCTGACAGCTACTGAGTCACTTTATCGATGCTCAGCTTGACGCCCTTGGCACCCAGTTTCACCGTGCCGCTTTCGCCGACGAGATCGCCGGGTTGCCGCACTGCCTGGCCTGACTTCGAGACGCGCGCTTCGAGCTTCACTTCCTTAGCCTGGGATAGCTTCTGCTCCGGGCTCAGCGCCAGTGAATCATCAAGCGTAAATGTCAGTGGCAAATCGGAAGCGCGAGCACGCAACAAAGCCAGCGGCATGCGCGAGCCATCGACCGGGCGGGCATAGACGAAGAGCGTGTCACCGGGCTGGACCTTGCCGGCCAGTGCCGGCGCCAAGGTCACGCTGCCACTGATGGTTTTGCCTGGAACGATTTTCTCGGGCTTGCCGGACGCGGCCTTGGCAGCAACTTTGCCCGGGCTACCCACACTCTTCCCACGCAGTTCTTCAAGCGTGGCGCTGATCGAATTGGCATCTTCCGAATCCGGCGGCAAGGTGCTCAGTAACTGCTCCCAATACTGGATTGCCTCGGGGAAATCCTTGCGGTTATATGCTGCCGTGCCAGCCAGGGCAAGCGCCATGGGCAGCATCGGATCGAGCTTGAGCGCGGCCTTGACCAGTTCCAGCGGCTTGCCTTCGAGATTGCCATTGGCACGCACTGCCAGAAGATCGGCATATTCGCACAGCAGTTGCGGCTCGCTGTTGAGCACATCGCCGGCACGCAGAAAGGCCTTCTCGGCCTCGTCAAAGCGGCCGGTAGCCTTGTAGGACCGCGCCAGCATGGCCCAACCCTGGGGATTGTTGGGTTCCTGCTCCAGGCGCGCGGACAGCTTGGTAATCATCTCATCCATCTGGCCGGCAGTAATTTCATGCTCGGAACGGGTTGCCTGCATCGCCGTCGGGTGGCCCAGAAGCGCGTAAAGCAGAACCGCTGAGAGCGGCAACAGCAAGACCAGCGCGAGCGCGGTGCGCTTGGCAGGGGTAGCGGCAGGGACCGGAATATCGGCTTCGGCTGCGTCCTGCAGCAGGCGGCGTTGCAGTTCGGTGCGCGCCTGTTCAAAATCGCTATCGGCGAGTGTGCCGTTGCTGCGATCGGATTCCAGCTCGGCCAGTTGATCGCGATAGATGGCGGCATTCAGTGCCTGGCGCGACGCGCTTGGCGCTGCAGATTTACGCCACAGCAGCGGGCGTAGCAGCCAGGCCAGTGCTAACAGCGCCAGCAGCGCGGCAGCGGAAAGGAAGGGGATGCTCATTGCTTGCTCTCGCTCTCATTCAGTTTCATCAGTTTCTCGGCCTGGCGGCGCTCTTCCGGCGACAACGCGCTTTCCGCCGCGATTTCTGCTCGACCGCTGCGCCGGCGCAAATAAATCACCAGCGCAACAATGGCGCCGACCAGCAACAGGAAGGGACCGAACCAGAGCAGATAAGTCGTCGACTTCACCGGCGGCCGATAGCGGACAAAATCGCCATAACGGCTGACCATGAATTCCATGATGTCCTGATCGCTCTTGCCTTCTTTGATGAGGGTGCGGATCTCGCGCCGCAAGTCCTGCGCCAGTTCGGAACGTGAACCGGACAATGACTCGTTCTGGCAGACCAGGCAGCGCATCTCCTCGGAGATCGCGACCATGCGCTTTTCGATTGCCTCGTCTTCGGCAAGCGGCGCGGCTTCCTTGGCAATGGCCGTGGCGCCAAGCAGCAACAGCGTGAGGATGATCAGGATTCGCTTCATGACTTCTCCAATTCCTTCACCAGCGGCAGGATTTTTTCGCTGAGCAATTCACGCGTCACCGGTCCGCTCTGCTTGTAGCGAATGATCCCGTTCTTGTCGATCAGAAAAGTTTCGGGCACACCATAGACGCCATAATCGATCCCGACCCTGCCGTCGATATCCATGACCGACAACGCATAGGGATTGCCATGTCTTTTGATCCAGGCATCGGCGCGCTGGACCGCCAGATCAAGTTCGGCGGCCTTGCTCTCCGGCGTCTCCTTGGCCGGCACCTTGAAATCACCGTCGCCACGCAGTTCCTTGTAGCTCAGGCCAACGATCGGCAGGCTGCTCTGCTTGGCGAAGGCCACCAGCAGCGGATGTTCGGCGCGGCAGGAGACGCACCAGGAAGCCCAGACGTTGAGCAGCCAGACCTTGCCCTTCATGTCGGCCGGGGAAAATTTCTTGTCGGGTTGGGCCAGTTGCGGCAAGTTGAACAGCGGTGCCGGCTTGTCCTGCAGCGCCGTAGGAATCTCGTGCGGATCGTATCCCGGCTTCAGGCCCCAGGCAAGAAAACCCACCAGCACGAAAAACAATGCCAAAGGAATAAGAAAGCGCTTCATGCCTTTGCTCCCTGCAATCCGCCGGGGATGCTGGCGGACATTTTGGATTTGATGCGGTAGCGGCGGTCACTCGCTGCGACCAGACCGCCCAGCGCCATGAACAGACAGCCGAACCAGATCCAGTCCACGAAAGGCTTGTAATGCACCCGCACGCTCCAGGCGCCGCTGCCATCCTCGATGCCCACCGGTTCGCCGAGCGAGACATAGACGTCGCGCGTGAACCCGGTATCGATGGCGGCTTCGGTCATGGGCATGGCCGAAGAGAAATAATTGCGCTTTTCCGGATGCATCGTGCGCAACAGCTTGCCGTCTTTGGACAGTTCGACATCGCCGATCGAGGCGCGGTAGTTTGGCCCCGCCGCGTCTTTCACGCCGAGCAGACGGATGGTATACCCGCCCACCTCGATGGTATCTTGCGGCGCCATGCGTACATCCTTCTCGGTTTCATAACCCTTGACCATGGTCACGCCGATGACGAAGATCGCGATGCCGAGATGTGCGATTTGCATGCCCCAGAACGACAGCGGCGGCGTCCCGCTGTGCCGAAAGCGATCGCGAATCTGCAGCGCAGCACTGACGACGATCCAGACCGCGAGCATCAGGCCCAGGCCCACCAGCGGCGTCCAACTGCCCAGCAGGAAGGGCAGGCCAATGCCGGCGGCCAAGGCCAGGGCGAAGGCGATGCGCAAGCGCTTGGCCATCTCACTGGCGCTGGCCTGCTTCCAGCGCGCTGTCGGACCGATCGCGATAAGGAACAGCAACGGCGCCATCAAAGGCACGAATACGGCCTGGAAATACGGCGGACCGACCGACAGCTTGCCCAGGCCGAGTGCATCGATGAGCAGGGGATAGAGCGTGCCCAGCAACACCGAGCCGCAGGCCACCACGAGCAAGACGTTGTTGACCAGCAACAGGGTTTCCCGCGACATGAGTTCAAAACGTCCGCCCAGACCGACCTTCGGCGCACGCCAGGCAAACAGCAACAGCGACGTGCCGATCACGACGACCAGGAAAGTCAGGATAAATATGCCGCGGCGCGGGTCGGTGGCGAAGGCATGCACTGAAGTCAGCACGCCGGAACGCACCAGGAAGGTTCCCAGCAGGCTCAGCGAGAAGGCGCCGATGGCCAGCAGCACGGTCCAGTTCTTGAAAGCGCCTCGCTTCTCCGTGACCGCCAGCGAATGAATCAGCGCGGTGCCAACCAGCCAGGGCATGAAGGAGGCATTCTCGACGGGATCCCAGAACCACCAGCCACCCCAGCCGAGCTCGTAATAAGCCCACCAGCTGCCCAGGGCAATGCCGAGCGTCAGGAATATCCAGGCCGCCAGCGTCCAGGGCCGCGACCAGCGCGCCCAGGCAGCGTCGAGACTGCCCGAGAGCAGTGCGGCGATGGCGAAGGCAAACGCCACCGAGAATCCGACATACCCCATGTAGAGCATCGGCGGATGAATCACCAGTCCCGGATCCTGCAGCAATGGATTCAGATCGCGGCCATCCTGGGGGATGCTCATGAGCCGCTCGAATGGACTGGAAGTGAGCAGGATGAACAGCAGCATGCCGCAGGAGACCAGGCCCAGTACACCGATCACGCGGGCCACCATGGCTTCCGGCAGGGCTCGGGCGAGCAGCGAAACCGCCAGAGTCCAGCTCGCCAGCAACAGCACCCAGAGCAACAAGGAGCCTTCATGCCCGCCCCAGACTGCGGCGACTCGGTACAGAACCGGCAATTTCGAATTCGAATGCTCGGCAACGTATTGCACCGAAAAGTCGTTGACCACAAAGGCATACGTCAGGCAGCCGAAGGCGACCAGCAGCATCAGCCATTGCGCCTGTGCCGCGGGACGGGCTACGGCCATCCAGGCAGCGTCGTTGCGATGCGCGCCGAGCAGCGGCAAAACACCTTGCACGACGGCCACCAGCAGGGCAAGAATGATTGCGAAATGTCCGAGTTCAGGGATCATGGCGTTGTTCTCATTGTTTTAGTGTTTTGGCTGCCTCGCCCGCCTTGTCGACGGCGTGCTTGGCTTCCGGGGGCATGTAATTTTCATCATGCTTGGCCAGCACTTCACTGGCGGTAAATTGGCCGTCGGCAGCGAGCTTGCCCTGGGCGACGACACCTTTGCCTTCCTTGAAGAGATCGGGCAGGATCCCCGTGTATGACACTGGGATTTCCTTGGCGGTGTCGGTCACGATGAAGCGGATGGTCATCTCGTTTCTTTTCAGCGAACCATCCTTGACCAGGCCACCGATGCGAAAGACGCGCTCCTTCGGTGCTTCACCCGCGGCAACCTGGGTGGGCGTGTAGAACAGGGCGATGTTACTGTTGAGTGCGTTCAGCACGAAGAAGGCCGCAACGCCAAGCGAGGCGAGCCCGCCCACGATAATGGCGATGCGTTTGTGGCGAGATTTCATGACAAAGTTCCCTTGAAGAGGCCGCAGCGCGTACTCTGGAAGCAGCTCGGCAAAAACAACATTACGAAGACACGATGCGGACTATTTCTGGCGCTCGTCGGCGCTGCGTTCACGCCGCAGGCTGTTGGCAACGTCGCTTTGACGCTTCCTCAGCAATAAAGGTTCAATCAAGAGTGCCAAGGCGGTGACGCCGAAGCTGCCCCAGACGTAGAAGCCGTAGCCGCCCATGGCGAAGAATTCGCCGATGCTATTCCACTGCATATTTCACCCAATCGGTATGCCGCTCGCGTTCGAGCAT
>JBAYVV010000147.1:0-10229 GCA_041674465.1 Sterolibacterium sp. | reverse complement strand
CACAGTGGCAAGAAATATCAGCAGCGCCAATGAAATCAACAGAGAAACCAGCACGATGCTGCGGCGCTGCTGAAAACCCTGCTCGGACAAAACAATCTTCTCGGCTCCCTTTTCGCCGACAAATTTGACGAAGTCGTTGCGGAATGTCTTGAGTTGATTGTGCAACTCTCTGTCTATGCCCGCTACTTTGGCGTCAGACTCGGTGGAATTGCCGCGGTATGTCTCTATCGCTGCCAGATATTTCGCGCTCACCGACTTGTGTTCGGCGATCATCGCATTCAGGCGACTGATGAAGCCGGCGAATCCCTCATGACCTTGAGACAATTGTTGAAGGCCTTCCAGCGCCTGGGTGGCATACTTGTCGAATCCGCGAACGTTGGCCTCAAATTCATCGCGATGCGCTTTCAACTTCTCTGCGTCGGTTCCACGGAGCCAAATGTCTTTTACTGCCTTGGCTCCCTTTAGAGCATCTGATGTCATTCCGCCGATATGCGCGAGGATCTGGATGTCTCGATTGAGACGTCCGAAATTTTCAGTTTCATCGTTCAGCGTGTTGCTTAATTGCAGCACACTAAATATTGCCATCCCGACCAGGAGCAGAAAGGCAATCGCAACCAGACCGAACAGCTTGGTTTTCAGGGTTAATTCTGTAGGCATTGCTGTATTCCCTTCTTCGAATTCTGAGAGTGCTGTTTGTCTTCTTGAGTTGTGATAAATGGATTGGGAACATCCAAGAGACGTAACGGTTCCGCTGTTGGCAACGAGGTCTGCAATGATGGGTCAGTGTAAGCGCTTCACTGGTAGCAACCTGATTCGCCAAACTGGGTGAATAGCGGCGTCTGTCGTGGAATCAAAGTGAATTTTGATGGGGGCGCAATATGTATTGTCGATTGTCGGACGGTTTTGACGCTTCGACAATGGCGGATAATATCCTTATTTTGAATCGTCTGCTGGATCTGCATGCGATGCTTCCCAGCACGTCCAGATGTCGCCCGAATAGGTGATATCAACTAGGCAAATTATTCCCCACCATTTTTCTTTTCAGGGGAGAAATCAACTTGGCGATTCTCCACCCAGCATTTTTCCTTGTGGCAAGGTGAGCGGCAAGTGCGTTATCCTGCTCGACATCCAGAATGTCCTCTCGGATGTCCTCTCGGCGCCCATTTTAGAAATGCTGTTTAATCGAGCTTGCGCTGCCAGAACATCGCCTTGCCCGTGGCGGGATCGAGTTCGTACCCGGCATAGCCACACTGCGCATACAGTGCCTGAGCGCTGCGATTGCCTTCCAGCACTTCCAGCGTGAGCTTGCAGCAGCCCATGCCTCGGGCAATGGCCTCGATTCCCTGCAGCATTTGTTTGGCATAGCCGCGCCGCCGGTATTTTGCGGCCACGAACAGGTCGTGAATATTGAGCAGCGGCTTGCAGGCGAAGGTCGAAAAACCTTCGATGCAAATCGCTAAGGCTACCGGCTCTGACGCTTGCCAGGCCAGAAATACCTTGACCCACGGGCGCTGCTGTAACTCCTGAATAAGATTGGTTCGTGCGTATTCCGACAAACCTTTGCCGCCACCCATGGGGTCCCCGGCATACTGGTCGAGCAAGGACAAAGTAGCTTCGGCATGTGCGCGCCGGGACAAATCGGCTTCAACAATTTCGATCACACCCCCTCCAGTGCCGGATTCCGGTCCAGGCCGCGTGCGACAAAACCGCGCTTGCCTTCGGGCAGGGCGGCGAAAGCCGCATGCGCCGCCGCGGCCGTATTGAATTCGACAAAAACACAAGCTCCCGAGCCGCTCATGCGCGCCTGACCGAATTGCCCGAGCCAGGCCAGGTGCTCCGCGATGACCGGGTAGCGTTTGCAGGCCACCTCTTCCATGTCGTTTCCACCCATTCCGGGCTGCCAGTCGACGGCCTTGATCGGCGGTGTGTCGCGACGCAATCCGGGTGCCGAGAAGATTTCCGCCGTCGGCACCGCCACGGGAGGAATCAGCACCAGATACCAGGCCGGCGGCAAATTCACGTCAACGAAATGCTCGCCGACACCTTCCGCAAAAGCCGCATGACCATGAATGAAAATCGGCACATCAGCGCCCAGTGTCAGCCCCAGCTTTTGCAGTTCGGCCGAGGACATGCGAACGGCCCAAAGCCGGTTGAGCGCCAGCAACACGGTCGCGGCATCGGAACTGCCGCCACCCAGGCCGCCGCCGAGCGGCAGGCGCTTGTTGAGACGAATCTCGACGCCCCGACGCACGCCGGCCGCCTGCTGCAGGCAGTACGCCGCACGCACGGTGAGATTCTGCGCTTCCGCAACATCGGTCAATGGCGTCGCTAGTACGATACGATCATCATCGCGCGAAGTGAAATTCAGGCTGTCACCGTAATCGAGAAAGCGAAACACGGTTTGCAGCAGGTGATAGCCATCGGGGCGCCGCCCGACCACGTGCAGAAAGAGATTGAGCTTGGCTGGTGCCGGCCATTCTTGCTGCCACAAATTCATTGGGATATCAGCCATTGGTCAATCTTGAGCTTCACCTGGATGTCCTCGCGCGTGAGTTCGATCAGGGTCGGCAAGGCATCCGCTGCGGCGCTTTCATAAGCAGCGTAGGCCACGAGCCAGCCGTCGATCCACTGGCGCTGCGGCCTGCCGCTATCATCGTAGTGAACGCCGAGTGCTCCGGCGGGAACCGTACCGACCAGCCAGCGCGGCAGGTTCGCGAGTGGCAGGTCGATGCCGAACAATTGGTGCGTCAGCGCGGACCAATCCGGGGCGTTGTATTCGCGTTTTTCCGAAGTCACCAAACGCATCCCGTCGGTATTGCGGGTCAGCTCGGCGATACCCTGGCCCAGCGGGGTGGACAGCATGATGGCGTCAGTCTGCGCGGAATGCTGCCAGGAAATATTCACTGAATAACTGGTTTGCTGGTGCTGGATGACGATGCGTCCGTCCAGCGAAAAGTCGGCAATTGCAGCACGTGCCGGACGCTGCGGTAGATACGTGCCCCTATCGCTGCCGGAGAACTGAGCGCACCCTGTCAGGGCCAGCAACAAAGCCAGAAAGAGCGGCAGGATGTGCAACATTTTCTGAGACGTGCTCTAGGGCGTAAATTTCTTGATGGTCGCCGACAGGAGTTCGTTGGTGGGATTGGCCTTGGCGGCATCATTCCAGGTTTTCAGCGCATCCTCGCGCCGCCCCATGACCCACAGCACCTCGCCGAGGTGGGCGGCGATCTCGGGATCGGGGCGCAGGGACAAGGCCCGATTGAGGAAGGTAAATGAACCATTGCGGTCGCCGCGCCGATAGAGGAGCCAGCCCTTGCTGTCGAGGATGAACGGGTCTTCCGGCGCCAGTTCGAGCGCCTTCTCGATGAGGCGTTGCGCTTCGTCGAGGCGTTCGCCACGATCCGCCAGGGAATAGCCCAAGGCATTGTAGGCATGGGCGTAATCGGGCTTGAGCTTGATCAGCTTGCGCAAATTGTTTTCCAGCACCTCGTTCTTGCCAAGCTTCTCGGCCAGCAACGCAACTTCGTAAAGCAGGTCGGGCTGCTCCGGCTGCTCGGCCAAGCCCTGGCTGAGCACTTCGAAGGCCTCCGCGAAGCGCGCCGTATCGCGCAGCAATTGGGCTTCGACGATCAACAGGCCAACCCGCTCGTTCGCAGACAGGTTGGGGTTGGAAGATGCGGCCTGGCGCAGCGAAAGACGCGCGTCATCAAGCCGTCCCTGCTGCACCAGCAGGGTGGCCATGCGCGATCGTGCAGACATGAATTGCTCACCGGGCGTCACCAAAACGTACCATTGCATGGCGTCTTCGGGACGCTTGGCATTTTCGGCAATCTGGCCCAGGTAGTAGCGCAGCAGATTCGGGTCGGAAGCGCCCAGATCGAGCAGTCGCTTGAGATGCTTCTCGGCCGGCGCGAGATCGTTGAGTTGCAGCGAGAGCAAACCGACGGCGTAAAGGGTCTCCGGATCGTCGGGGTTTTCCTCCATGAGCCTGGTGAACTCGCGCCGCGACGCCTCATAGTTCTTGTCACTCAACAACGCCCGGGCGTAGGCAAAGCGAACCTCTCGCGCCTTGGGATGATCCGCACTGAAGCGGCTCAGGGTTGCCAGCGCCTGCGTGTTGCTGCTGCGCTGCTGCACCTGGGACTTGAACAGCACGGCCTGCTCCCATTCCGGCTGCAGCGCGAGGGCCTGTTCGATCGCCTGCAGCGCACGCGTGTCCTCGTTGGCATTGGCTGCGGCCTGAGCGCGCGCCCAGTGCGCCTCGGCCATGCCCACATAGGGCGCAGTCAGCTGCTCCGTGAGTTTCAGGATCACCGTCTTGTCGGGAAAGCGCCCCAGCAGACGATTCAGATGCGTCAGCGCCTCGGCAAGGTTTGCGGGGTCCAGGGCAAGCAATTTGGCCAAGTGGATGGCTGCCTCATCCGCTTGCTGTGAATTGAGCAACAGTCCTGCCAGCATTTGCCGGGCCTGCGCCGATTCGCCGTCGGCCTCGACCCACAGGCGCGCCGCATCCAGCGCCTGTTCCGGCTGACGGGCATACAGCGCGAATTCGGTAGCGCGCTTGGCAATGCGTGGGTCGCGCGTGCTTCTGGCCGCCTCCAGATAATTGCGGGCAGCCAGGGGCAAATTGCTGCGCGCACCGGCAATCTCGGCCAGCAGCATTTGGTACAGCAGTTGCGGCGTCAGCCCGAGTTTGGGCAAATTGGCGGAACTGGCGCGATCATCCAGATCCTGGCGGGGTGCAACAATCGATGGATGGGGATTGACGCCAAGCTGGCCGGAGGGTTGCGCCCAGGCGGCGGCACAAGCCAGCATGGCCAACAGGCAGCCGACCAAGCGGTACGTATTACATGTCAATAACGAGTTCATGGATTTGCCGAATACAATGCAGACACCATGTTATCAGCTTCCCGCTACGCGGCAATGTCAAGGCCTCAGCCATGCCCGAACTCCCCGAAGTCGAAGTCACCCGGCGCGGCATAGCGCCTGAACTGGTCGGCCGCAGAGTCAGCGGCGGCGCCATCCGCGCGGCGCGCCTGCGTTACCCGCTGTGTCAGGAATTACCCGGGAAGCTCAAAGGCAAGACCCTGATCGAGGTGGGACGGCGCGGCAAATACTTGCTGCTGAGTTTCGGCCGCGCTGCGGTGCTGATCCATCTGGGCATGTCGGGCAGCCTGCGCCTGTTGCCGCGCGGCACTCCGCCCGAGAAGCACGACCATGTCGATCTGGAGTTCGGCGAGCGTCTGTTGCGCCTGCGCGATCCGCGCCGCTTCGGTGCCGTGCTGTGGTTTGCCGGGAAAGACGAGATGGCCAGCCATCCCTTGCTGGCCACGCTTGGCATCGAACCGCTCGAAGCGGAGTTCACGCCGGACTGGCTGTTTGCGGCCACGCGCGGCCGACAGGCACCGATCAAGCAGCTGCTGATGGACAGTCACCTGGTGGTCGGCATCGGCAACATCTATGCTTCGGAGAGCCTGTTCCGTGCCGGCATCGACCCGCGCACCGCGGCCGGCAAGATCGGCCTGAAGCGCTTCGAACGTCTGGTTCCTGCCATTCGCGCAACCCTAACGCAGGCCATCGCCGCAGGCGGCAGCAGCCTGCGCGACTTCATTCATTCCGATGGCAGCGCGGGTTATTTCCAGCAGCAGTACTTCGTCTATGGCCGCACCGGCGAGTCCTGCCGGGCTTGTGGCAAGACCATCCGCAGCCTGCGCCAGGGGCAGCGTGCGACCTTCTTCTGCCCGCACTGCCAACGCGCCTGAAGATGCGTGAGGCGCGTGATGCAGTCGCGGGTTTGAACTGTCTGGGAACTTATTTGCTGGTCAGTTGATTGTACTTGGCCAGCAACTGATCCTTGCTCTCGACACGGTCGGGGTTCTTCGGGATGCAGTCTACCGGGCACACTTCGACGCACTGCGGCGTATCGAAATGTCCGACGCATTCGGTGCATTTGTTGGGGTCGATCACGTAGGTTTCGTCACCCTGAGAGATTGCGTTGTTGGGGCATTCCGGCTCGCACACATCGCAATTGATGCATTCGTCGGTGATCATCAGTGCCATTTTGGATTCCCTTTCAAGTTTTCTGGTTGAGCTTTTCCGCCAGTCGTTTCACGACCAGCGGCTGCACGAATTTTCCCACATCACCGCCGAGAACGGCAATCTCGCGCACCATGGTGGCGGAGATGAACATGTATTGCTCGGAGGGCGTCAGAAAAATGGTTTCGACATCCGGGTATAGATTGCGATTCATCCCGGCCATCTGGAATTCATATTCGAAGTCGGAAACTGCGCGCAAACCGCGCACGATGATTTTGGCATTCTGCTGACGCATGAAATTCATCAGCAGGCAATCGAAGCCGATCACTTCGATGTTTTTGAATTCGGCGAGGATTTCGCGTGCAATGTCGACCCGCTCCTCCATGGTGAAAAATGGCTGCTTGCGGCGACTGTCGGCGACGCCGACAATGACATGGTCAAACAGCGTGGCGGCACGCCTGACCAGATCTTCGTGACCCCGGGTGAAGGGATCGAAGGTGCCAGAATAGACGGCGACGCTGTGTCTCATGCTTGCTCCATTAAGTGATAGAACACTTGCCCTGCCCGATTGTGCTTGCTGCTGCGCCATTCGCCCAGGGTTTCAACAGCCCGTTCGGCTTCGATATAAATACGCGCACCGGGCGATGCCAAACGCGACAAGCAGGGTTCGATGCGCTCTATCCAACCCTGCCGATAGGGCGGGTCAAGAAAAATCAGATCGTAGCGCTGCGGCGTCGCGGCGACGAATTTTAGCGCATCTGAACGAACCAGCTGCAATTGTCCGCCACCCAAAGACTCGGCATTCTGGCGCAATACTGCAAATGCGTTGCGGTCCTCCTCGACCAGCGTCACCAGGGCCGCACCGCGTGAAGCCGCTTCAAAGCCCAGTACGCCACTGCCGGCAAACAGGTCCAGGCAAGTCAGGCCGCTCAGGTCCTGGCCCAGCCAGTTGAACAGCGTCACCCGCACGCGGTCCGGGGTTGGCCGCAAGTCCCTGACCTTGTCGCTAACCTTGATGAGGCGGCTGCGCCACTCGCCGCCAGTGATGCGGATACGCGACATGAACTAATCGGCGGCAACGACGACCGTTACCAGATGCTCGGGTTGCACGTGCCGAGCGAAGGCATCGCGCACCTGTCGTGCGGTAACAGTCTCGATGCGCCGAGGATATTCGTCCAGGTAATTCAGCGGCAGCTCATAAAAACCGATCAGCGAAAGAAAACCGAGAATCTTGGCATTGCTGTCGAGGCGCAGCGCCTGTCCGTCGATGAGGTTCTGCTTGGCTGCCTTTAGCTCCTTGGCAGTCGGGCCATCCCGGAGAAAATCGCGCAACAGTGTTTCGACCAGTTTGATCGCATCGCCGCTTTGCGAACGCTTGGTTTGCAAACCGATCTCGAAAGGTCCGGGCAGCAAGCGTGGGGCGATGGTGCTGCGCACACCATAGGCATAGCCGCGTTTTTCGCGGACCTCCTGCATCAGGCGCGAAACGAAGCCGCCCCCGCCCAGCACGTAATTGCCCACCAGCAAGGGAAAGAAATCGGGGTCGTTGCGCTGCACCGACGGCATGCCGATAAAAATATGGCTTTGTGCTGCCGGATGCGGCAAGCGGATCGCCTGGCGCCGGGGCAGGGTCACCGCTTTCAGCGCGGGCGCGGCAGGCAATGCCGGCGCCTGCGGCAAAGCTTCGGTAAGCTTGTTCGCAATCGCTACCGCCTCCTGCCGGGTCACGGCGCCAATAATCGATACCACGGCGCGTTGGGCGAGATAGTGCGTACGCCAGAACGACACGAGATCGGCACGGGCGATGCGTGCAACGCTGTCCGGCGTGGCATTCACACCGTAGGGATGATCGGGATACATTGCCTGGGCGAAGCGTTTGCTGCCGATGCTGTCGGGCTGGGTATCGGCTTCCTGGATGGCGGCAATGTGACGCGCCTTTTCGCGCGCCAACGCATCATCCGGAAAACTCGGCAGCGCAATCACGGCACGCAGCAGTTCCAGGGACGCCTCCCGTTCCGCCTTGCTGGACAAGGTGCGCAGCCGCAAGCTGGCACGATCGTGATCCACCGAACTGGACAGGCGCGCGCCGACATCCGCCAGACGTTCGGCAATCTGCTCCTCATCCAGCAGGGTGTCGCCGACGCGAGCACCCGAATCGAGCAGGCCGACGGTCAGCCCCGCCAATCCGGCCTTCTCCTCCGCCACATACAGCGAGCCCGCGGCGAAATCGATCTGCACGTCGAGCATCGGCAGAACCGGGCTGGCGACAAACAACACGCGTGCCCCGGAAGACGTGGTCCAGCGCTGGATATCAACGCCAGCATGAGTTGCGGTACTGAACAGGCAAACCAGAATCAATAGAAAATTTTTCATGTCTGCGCCTGTCCCTTCAATGCCGGGAGTGTGCCGGCTTTGACGCATTCTCGGTCAGAGGCTGCGGGTCCAGAACGGCAACAGTCAACCGCTCGTCCTGAAAATATTTGCGGGCAACTTCCTGAACTTCCTCGGTCGTGACATTGCGAATCCTGTCGAGAATCTTGTCGATGTCGCGCCAGCCGATGCCGATGACTTCGGCACTGCCGATTTCCATGGCCTGCGCCATCATCGAATCGCGCTTGTAAATCTGGCTGGCGATGCTGCGCGTCTTGACCCGAGCCAGTTCCTCGGCACTCACGCCCTCCTCCTGGATGCGGCGAATCTCATTGCGCAATGCCGTTTCGAGCTCGGCGACAGTACGGCCTTCCGCCGGCTGGCCATCCAGCGTGAATTGCGCCTCGCCGCGCAGCAGAGATTGATAGCCGGCGCCTGCCGTCTGGGCGATCTTCTGTCCCCGCACCAGATTCTTGGAAAGTCTGGATGCGTCGTGGCCATCGAGCAGGGAGGCGAGCATTTCCAGGGCATAGGGCTCGCGGTCTCGCTCGACATCCTTGAGGCGCGGCACTTTCCAGGCCATCATCAGCTGCGGCAGCTTGGCCGGCGCCTTGACGTTGAGGCGCTTGCTGCCAAGCTGGGGCGGTTCGACCAGGGGCCGGCGCTGCTGCACGGGCCGGCTTGCAATGGCGCCATAAGTTTGTTCGGCCAGGCGAAACACTGCCGCGTGTTCGACATCGCCGACGACCACCAGGATGGCATTGTTGGGGGCATACCAACGCCGATACCAATCCTGGGCATCGCGCCAGGTCATGTTCTCAAGATCGTTCATCCAGCCGATGACCGGCCGGCGATAGGGGTGGGCCTGGAAAGCCACGGCATTCATGCTCTCGTGCAGCAGCGACTGCGGATCGTCCTCGGTACGCAAGCGGCGCTCCTCCATGATCACCTTGATTTCCTGGGCGAACTCCTTCTCGTCCAGCTTGAGGTTGGCCATGCGGTCGGCTTCGAGCGCCATGACCTGCGCCAGGGCACGCTTCGGCACCAGCTGGAAATAGGCGGTGTAGTCGAGGCTGGTGAAGGCGTTGTCGCGACCGCCCAGCGCCGCCACCCGCTTGGAAAACTCGCCCGGTCCAAGCTTCCCGGTACCTTTGAACATCATGTGTTCGAGTACATGCGCCAGACCCGAGGCGCCATCGACCTCATCCATGGCGCCGACACCGTACCAGACCATATGCACGGCAGTGGGCGCGCGATGGTCTTCCTTAACGATCACGCGCAGGCCATTGCCCAGGGTTTTTTCGTAGGGATTGGCACAGGCTGAACCGATGAACATCAAGCCCGCCAGCCCAAGCACGCCAAGGAGAAAGTTTCTGATCATGTCGGGAGTGTTAATATTGAAGAAGCGGCATCATAAAGGCTCGCCGCACCACTGTCAGCTAGACAACTTTTTCCATGTTTGGTTTCCTCAAGAAAAACGATACGGCCGCTCCGGCGGCAGACCCTCCCGCATCCCGACCCGGCTGGACCGACAGGCTCAAGGCAGGTCTGGCGCGCACGCGCAGCCAACTGACCGGCCTGTTTCGCCGCGGCAAGATCGACGACGAGTTGCTCGAGGACCTCGAATCCACGTTGTTGATGGCCGATGTCGGGCTGGAGGCAAGCCGTTTCCTGCTCGACGAACTCAAGAAACGCGTCAAGAACGACAAGCTCGAAACACCCACCGAACTCCAGGTCGCCCTGGCCGATACGCTGGAGCAGTTGCTGCGGCCGCTCCAGATTCCCCTCGACACCACAACGCACAAGCCTTTCGTGATCATGCT
>JBAYVV010000146.1:0-10245 GCA_041674465.1 Sterolibacterium sp. | reverse complement strand
CCTGCCGAGCAAGATTTCCGAAAGCGATCCTTATATCAAGCTGATCCGCGCCGGCCGCAACAAACCCGGCGTAGTGCGGCTGGTGATCGAACTCAAGGGTGAACACGGCTCGGTCAGGCCGCAAGTGTTCACGCTCAAACCGGTTGGGGAATACGCGCATCGGCTGGTGCTCGATCTCTATCCGAGCGAGCCACTCGATCCCTTGATGGCCCTGCTGGAAAAGACTGTCACGCAACCGTCGAAAAGTGAAGGCAAGATCGAGTCGCGCGACCCGCAAACCAAACAGACGCCGGAGATCGCCCGCCTTGTCACGATCGTGCTGGATCCCGGCCATGGTGGCGAGGATCCCGGCGCTATCGGACGCGGCGGCAACCAGGAGAAGGATGTCACGCTTTCTATTGCGCGCCGGCTCAAGACGATGATCGATGCCGAACCGAACATGCGTACCCTGCTGACACGCGACGGTGATTATTTCATCCCGTTGCAGCAGCGCGTCCAGAAGGCGCGACGGGTGCAGGCCGACCTGTTCGTCTCGATTCATGCCGATGCCTTCATCAAACCCACAGCGCGCGGCTCAAGTGTCTTCGTGCTCTCGCAAACCGGTGCCTCGTCATCCGCGGCGCGTTGGCTGGCGCAGCGCGAAAATGCTGCCGACCTCATCGGCGGCGTCAACCTCGGCGTCAAGGATCCTTATCTGGCGCGGACCCTGCTCGATTTGTCACAAACCGCAACCAACAACGATAGCCTCAAGCTGGGCAAGGCGGTGCTGGGTGAGATCGGTGGCATCAATGCGCTGCATAAGGGGCGCGTCGAACAGGCCGGCTTTGCCGTGCTCAAGGCGCCGGATATTCCATCCATCTTGGTGGAAACTGCCTTCATCTCGAATCCCGAGGAAGAGCAGAAGCTGACTGACGAGGCTTACCAGGACAAACTTGCCGATGCCATGCTGCGTGGTATCAAGCAGTATTTCGCGCGCAATCCGCCCCTTGCCAAGTCCAAGCTGGCCTAGGCCGGGAGCAGCGGACTGATATAATCCGCGCCTTTCCGTAAGACTAAGTGGCGATGCAGGTATTTCGCACGATTCCTGAACAGGCAACGGCTCCCAAGGTGTTGACCATCGGTAATTTCGATGGGGTGCATCGTGGCCATCAGGCCTTGCTTGAGCGTCTGATAGCACATGCCCGCAGTGTTGTACTGCCTGCGGCAGTGATGACCTTCGAGCCTTTGCCGCGCGAATACTTTGCCCCGGATCTGGCACCGGCGCGCCTGACCAGTCTGCGCGAGAAACTCAAGCTGCTCGAGCTGTCCGGTGTGGATCAGGTCTATGTCTGCCGCTTCGATGCAAGGTTCGCCTCACTGACGGCGACAGACTTCATCGAACGTATTCTGGTCAGAGGCCTGTCCGCGAGTTACCTGATGATCGGCGACGACTTCCGCTTCGGTCAGGGACGCAGTGGCGATTTCGCAATGTTGCAGCGTGCCGGACAGGAACACGGCTTCAAGGTCGACATGATGCCCACCATCGACTGGGAAGGAGAGCGCGTGTCCAGTTCGGCGGTACGCGAAGCGCTCGAAAGCGGCGAGGTTGAGCATGCCGAAAGACTGTTGGGCCGGGCCTATCAAATGTCCGGCAAGGTCATGCACGGTGAGAAACTTGGCCGGCAATTGGGATTCCCCACTGCCAATCTGCAAGTCAAGCGCAAGCGCCTTCCCTTGCAAGGGGTTTTCGCCGTGACCCTCTCCGGTGTTGGCACCCAACCGCTGCCCGGTGCCGCCAGCCTGGGCGTGAGACCGACTGTGGCGGCCGGCCTGAAGCCGGTGCTGGAAGTGCATCTGCTGGATTTCGCGCGGGACATCTATGGTGCCCATGTGACCGTTAATTTCAAGCACAAATTGCGCGACGAGAAAAAATATGACAGTCTCGATGTGCTCAAGGCGCAGATTGCACGAGACGTGAGCGCTACCCGATCCTATTTCACGAACAGGCATCATGGCTGATTACCGCAAAACCCTGAACATGCCCGACACGCCCTTCCCGATGCGCGGCGATCTCGCCAAGCGCGAGCCGGGCTGGGTCCAGGCCTGGCAGCAGAATGCCACCTACCAGGCAATCCGCGCGGCTTGCGCAGGCAGGCCGCGTTTCGTGCTGCACGATGGCCCGCCTTACGCCAATGGCGACATTCACATCGGCCATGCGGTCAACAAGATCCTCAAGGACATCATCATCCGCTCCAGGACCCTGTCCGGTTTCGATGCGCCCTATGTGCCCGGCTGGGACTGCCATGGCCTGCCGATCGAGCATCAGATCGAAAAGCTGCACGGCAAGGAGATTCCTGCAGAACAGGTGCGGGCGTTGTCGCGTGCCTATGCCGCCGAGCAGATCGAGCGGCAGAAAATCGATTTCATCCGCCTTGGCGTTCTTGGCGAATGGGACAATCCCTATACCACCATGGCCTTCAAGACCGAGGCGGCGGAAATCCGGGCGCTCGGCAAGGTGCTCGAGAAGGGCTACCTGTATCGCGGCCTGAAGCCGGTCAATTGGTGCTTCGATTGCGGTTCGGCGCTGGCAGAGGCCGAGATCGAATACCAGGACAAAAAATCACCTGCCATTGACGTCGCTTTCGAGGCGGTCGACCGCGACAAGCTCGCGTCAGCTTTTGGTCTAGCCAAGCTGCCGGAGAAACCAGCTTACGCAGTGATCTGGACTACCACGCCCTGGACCATACCTGCGAACCAGGCGCTCAACATGCATCCGGAATTCAACTACGATCTGGTCGATACGCCGCGCGGCCTGCTCGTATTGGCCAGCGAATTGCGCGAGCAGGCACTGGTGCGCTTCGGCCTTGCCGGCACGGTGCTGGCGCAATGCCGTGGCGCCGCACTGGGATTGATCCGCTTTCGCCATCCGCTCTATCCGGAGCGCTATTCACCTGTATTTCTGGGCGAGTACGTCACGCTTGAGACCGGCACCGGCGTCGTGCACAGTGCGCCGGCCTATGGCCTGGAAGACTTCATCTCCTGCAAGCAGCATGGCATGCGCAACGACGAAATCCTCACGCCGGTGCTGGGCAACGGCCGTTTCGCCGAAAGCCTGCCGCTGTTCGGCGGTCTGAACATCTGGAAGGCTGCCGGCCCGATTCTGGAAAAGTTGCGCGAGGTGGGTGCGCTTTTTGCCAGCAGTGAAATCGTGCACAGCTACATGCATTGCTGGCGGCACAAGACGCCGGTGATCTACCGGGCGACGACGCAGTGGTTCGTGCGCATGGATGCCAAGGAACAGAGCACCGAACCGAGCTTGCGTGACCTGGCTTTGAAGGCTGTGGCCGATACCCGGTTCTATCCGGCCTGGGGTCAGGCCAGGCTCGCCGCGATGATTGCCAATCGTCCCGACTGGTGCGTTTCGCGCCAGCGCAACTGGGGCGTGCCGATCCCTTTCTTTCTGCATAACGAAACCGGCGCGCCGCATCCGCGCACGCCCGAGCTGCTCGAGCAAGTGGCACTGCGCGTCGAGCAGTCGGGCATCGAGGCCTGGTTCAAACTCGACGCCAGGGAATTGCTCGGTGACGAGGTTAACGAATACAGCAAGATGACCGACACCCTCGATGTCTGGTTCGATTCCGGTACCACCCACTGGAGTGTGATGCGCGGCTCCCACCGCGAGCAGTGCTCCTTCCCGGCGGACTTGTACCTCGAAGGCTCAGATCAGCACCGCGGCTGGTTCCACTCAAGTCTGCTGACCGGTTGCGCGATCGATGACCGGGCACCCTACAAGGCTTTGCTGACCCATGGCTTCGTGGTGGATGGCAAAGGCCACAAGATGTCGAAGTCGAAAGGCAATGTGGTCGCCCCGCAGCAGGTATCCGATACCCTGGGTGCCGAGATCCTGCGCCTGTGGGCCGCGGCGACCGACTATTCAGGCGAACTGAGCATCTCCGACGAGATACTCAAGCGCGTCGTCGAAGCTTACCGGCGCATCCGCAATACCTTACGCTTCCTGTTGGCCAACACCGTCGATTTTGATGCCGCGACGCAGATGCTGCCGGTCGAAGACTGGCTCGAAATCGACCGGCATGCGCTGGCCTTGACGCGCCAGTTGCAGTTTCAGGTGACCGCCGACTATGAGCGCTATGAATTCCACAAGGTGGTGCAGGCGCTGCAGAATTTCTGTTCCGAGGATCTCGGTGCGTTCTATCTCGACATTCTCAAGGATCGTCTTTACACGACCGCTGCCGATTCACGCCAACGCCGCTCGGCGCAAAGCGCGCTCTGGCATATCCTGCAAAGCCTGACGCGTTTGATGGCACCTGTCCTGGCATTTACCGCCGAAGAAATCTGGAGCGTATTGGGCAATCAGGGCAGCATCATGCTGACGACCTGGCACGCTCTTCCCGCCCAGGATGACGAAACGGCGATGCTGCAGCGCTGGAAGACCATACGCGAGGTGCGTGGCGAGGTCAGCAAAGTGCTGGAAGATTTGCGTACAGCGGGGAAAATCGGTTCGTCTCTGCAAGCAGAAGTAGAAATCCACGCCAGCGGCACCAAGCACGAGATATTGGCAACTTTGGGCGACGACCTGCGCTTCGTCCTGATCTGTTCCAAGACGACGCTGGTCAAGGTTGCCGATGCTGCTGCCGAAACCATCGTTGCCATTCCCAGCCCGCATCAGAAATGCGCCCGCTGCTGGCACTGGCGCGAGGATATCGGCTTGAATCAGGAGCATCCCGAGTTGTGCGGTCGCTGCACAGTCAATCTGTTTGGTGCGGGCGAGGCGCGTGCGCTGGCATAAAGCACTGTGGTGGCTGGCTTTGAGTGGGCTGGTGATCGCGCTCGACCAGGTCACGAAGCAGATGATCGCAAGCGCGTTCAAAGTCGGCGAAGGTCTCAGAATGACCTCATTCTTCGATCTCGTTTTCGTTTTCAACCGCGGCGCGGCTTTCAGCTTTCTCTCCGATGCAGGTGGCTGGCAGCGCTGGTTTTTCATTGTCCTGGCCCTGTCCATTTCGGCCTGGCTTATTTTCATGCTGGCCAGGCATGCCGAGGAGAGGTTGTTGTCGGCTGCGCTGGCCCTGGTGCTTGGCGGCGCGCTGGGCAACGTGATCGATCGCGTGCTGCATGGCGCTGTCGTAGACTTTCTTTCCTTTCATCTGGCCGGGTATTACTGGCCCGCTTTCAATCTTGCCGATTCCGCCATTACTCTGGGTGTGGCGCTGATGCTGTGGCAGCAGTTTTCCCAGGGAAAGCCAGAGTGATGAAGATACTGCTGGCCAACCCGCGCGGCTTTTGCGCCGGTGTCGAACGTGCCATCGAGATCGTCGAGCGGGCGCTGCGACTTTACGGCGCTCCGATCTACGTGCGCCACGAAGTTGTGCACAACCGCTATGTGGTCGACGATCTGCGTAACAAGGGTGCCATTTTCGTCGAGTCTCTGGATGAGGTGCCACCGGCCGCGACGGTGATTTTCAGTGCGCACGGCGTACCCCAGTCGGTCAGGCAGAAAGCGGCAGCGCGCGGACTTCGGGTCTTTGATGCGACCTGTCCTCTGGTGACCAAAGTTCATGTCGAGGTTGCCAAGTTGCGCCAGACCGGCCATGAAATCGTCATGATCGGGCATCGTGGCCACCCGGAAGTCGAAGGCACCATGGGGCAAGTCCAGGGCGGCATGCATCTGGTCGAGAACAGCACAGACGTCGCCTATCTGCAGGTCAGTGATCCAACGCGCCTGGCCTATGTAACCCAGACGACGCTGTCGATGGATGACGCGGCGAACATCGTAGGGTCCTTGAGTACCCGGTTTCCGGCGATTGTCGGTCCGAAGAAGGATGACATTTGCTATGCCACGCAGAACCGCCAGGACGCCGTAAAGCTGCTCGCGGGTCAGTGCGATGTGGTGATCGTGGTGGGATCGCAGAACAGCTCAAATTCCAATCGGCTCAAGGAAGTGGCACAGAACCTTGCCGTCCCGGCCTATCTGGTCGATCGGGCTGAGCAGATGGATCAGGCATGGTTCAGTGGCATGTCCAGAATCGGTGTGACCGCAGGCGCTTCCGCGCCGGAACTGCTGGTCGAGCAAGTGATCGAGCGCCTGAAAAGCTGGGGCGCCGATGAGGTGCAACAACTTGCCGGAACACCTGAATCAACTTCTTTTCCCTTGCCCAGGGAATTGGCTCGGGTCGAGAAATAACGAGGCTGAGCCGTTTGGAATTGCGGCAGGGTGATTCAGCCAGATATAATCCGTACCTTGCAGTATCAAGCCGGCGTAGCTCAGTTGGTAGAGCAGCGCATTCGTAATGCGAAGGTCGGGAGTTCAACTCTTCTCGCCGGCACCAACACCCAAGCGGCTCTCAGCGATGAGGGCCGTTTTCAATTCTGGCTAATGTCACACTTATGTCATGCCAGACAGGAACAAAACAGCGCAGTCCTGAATAAGCAAGCCTAAATGCCGCACCATAAAGCTAGACTACTAGGCCAGAAACGTTAGGTCGGTAATGCAGTTGCTGGCAGGAGCAAGCGATCGGATTTCCCCGGCAAGGCTAGGAATCCGAAATGCCGGTAGAAAGCAGCGGCATCAGAATCTTTTGCATCGACAACGATTCCAGCTACCGCCAGAGTCTTACTGGCATGTGCTACTTTCTGACATGCGTCAGCCAGCAGTATCGACCCCAAGCCTTTCCCTTGATAGCTGGTGGCTACAGCAAGTCGCCCGATCAGAGCGACAGGTACTGGATATTTAGGAAGCTTCTTGGCAAGGGACTCCGGTAAATCTGAGCAATTAACGCTACCTGCGCTCAAGGTAAAAAAACCGGCAAGCTGGTGTAAATCGTTTTCCGGAGTGGCAATAAATACACGAGCCACATTTCGCCTGGCGTCCTGCGTGGCATAGCGGCGGATATAGTCGTCAAGAAGTGGTTGTCCGCAGCGAAAGGAATCCGCATCGGCAATCCTGTCGTATGTGCGGATTTGGTAAAGCGTCACCGAGCTACCTGCTGTGCGTGACGCTTTAGCGCCTTCTTCAATGCCGCGTTGGGCTTGACTGGCGTGTCGAGTGCCATCAGAAACGCGCGGAAGTCTTTCTGGTTCAGCGTAATGTTCTCGTTTGCCTGCACAACTTTTTCAGCGGATGCGAGCGCGTGGGAAAGAACAAACTCTGAAACGCTGACGTGCGCGTATGTGGCTGCCTTGTCCAGCAACTCACGCGCATAACCGTTGCAGCGAATGTTGAGGCGGCTCTCCTTCGCAGTCGTGTTTTCCATACGGAAGCTCCTTGATAATTTCCCAATTCTGATTGTGCGCCATATGTGAGTACAACGCAAGGTCCGATACTTGTGAAATCGCAAAAACCTGCAATGGATGAGAATTGCTACCGACACGTTAGTCCTGTTGTTTCCCATCACAAAGTTGATTGTGCTGTTCAAGTCGGCGCGCTTGTTGTCGTTAACACGCCAGAGCGTGGATCTTCAGGCGCATAACCGACGGAGGAGCAGTCATGGGCGTTGCTGCAGCGGCAAGAAAATACTCGAAGTCTCAGGCCCGGGACTTCAAACACATGCCCGATGCGGCTGAAGTTCAAACGGCCAGTTGGGATCTCGACGTTGATCTGGGTGATTGCTGTGCGACAACTGTCCAAGCGGTTCGCATTCCTGTTCCCGATATGCAGCAGCAGGTTGACATCATCCATCTTTCTGCGGTGATGGCTTACCTGCGGCTCTATCAGCATCCGGGAGACGATGTGGAGCAAATTCCTGCAATGAGCGGGTTCAGTATGCGGGATGACGCGCTCCATTGCGTATGCTGCGGAGCATTGGCCAGCGTCGATGAAGTGGGTTTCTGCACCGCTTGCGTTGAGGTGGCTGAGCCGATCTAGAACTTCCGCCGCAGGTACCGAGGCTCTCGCGGCAAAGTTGTTTCATCCCAATCCCTGGCGGTTCGGTAGTAAACTGCCTATCACCAACCGGCATATAAGGGCAGTCCCTGCAAGGTGTGACTGCCCTTTTGTTATCGTGCAGCCACTAACAGGAGTTATACAGACATGCAGATCAAGGATAGCGTATTCATCGTCACAGGCGGGGCTTCAGGGCTTGGCGCGGGTACTGCGCGCGTACTGGCGGCGAATGGCGCCAAAGTCGTCATTGCGGACTTGAACAAGGCGGCAGGTGAAGTCCTGGCGCAAGGCTTGAACAGTGAATTCGGCAACGTGACGCGGTTTGCCGAAACCGACGTGGCCAGTGAGGCAAGCGCCAAAGCTTCAATCGCTCTCGCTGTCGAATCGTTCGGCGGTTTGCATGGTCTGATCAATTGCGCCGGTATCGCCATTGGTGAAAAGGTGTTGGGCAAGGAGGCGCCGCATGCGCTGGCCTCATTCGCCAAGGTCATCAATATCAACCTGGTCGGCACCTTCAACATGATTCGCCTGGCTTCCGAGGCGATGAGCAAGGGTACGCCGAATGCCGCTGGCGAACGCGGCGTGATCGTAAACACGGCCTCGGTGGCGGCTTATGATGGACAGATCGGCCAGGCAGCCTATGCCGCATCGAAGGGGGGCATTGTCGGCATGACGCTGCCGATCGCTCGCGAACTGGCGCGTTTCGGCATTCGAGTCATGACCATCGCCCCGGGCATTTTCGAGACACCCATGCTGTTGGGCATGCCGCCTGAAGTCCAGGACGCTCTCGGCAAGATGGTGCCGTTTCCGCCCCGCCTGGGCAAACCGGCTGAATACGCAGCCCTGGTCAAACAGATCGTTGAGAATGAAATGCTCAATGGCGAGGTGATCCGCCTCGACGGCGCGATTCGCATGCAACCCAAGTAAGTGATGGGCGAGGCCTGTTATCACTGCGGCCTGCCCGTCCCGGCGCAAACTGAATTTCTTGTCGATATTGACGGCGCTCCGCGGCACATGTGCTGCGGTGGTTGCCAGGCCGTGGCACAGGCCATTGTTGCGAATGGCCTGATCGATTATTACCGGCAGCGCGATGCCTTGCCGGAAAACCCGCGTGAATCCATGCCGAGAGCACTGCAGGAGGCGGGTCTGTTCGACCACCCCGCGGTGCAGAAAGACTTTGTTCAGGCAGTTGGTGCGCACGAGCGTGAAATTTCCCTGATCCTCGAAGGCATCACCTGTGCTGCCTGCATCTGGCTCAACGAGCAGCATTTGGCGCGCCAGCCCGGAGTCAGTGCAGTCAACATCAACTATGCAACGCGCAGGGCAAGAGTTCGCTGGGACGAGCGGCACATCAAGCTTTCTGGCATTCTTGCCGCAATCGCGGCGATAGGCTATCGCGCCCATCCCTACGATCCGCTGCGCTCAGAACAGTTGGCGGAGAAGGAGCGCAAGGTGGCGCTGTGGCGCCTGTTCGTCGCCGGCTTCGGCATGATGCAGGTGATGATGTACGCCTTCCCGGTGTATTGGGCCAATGATGGCGACATGACACCAGACATCGAGCAATTGATGCGCTGGGCCAGTTTGATTCTGACACTACCGGTGATCCTGTATTCCGCAGCACCGTTCTTTCGCAGCGCCTGGCGCGATATCCGGCTGTTCCGTGTGGGCATGGATGTTCCCGTGGCGCTGGGTGTTGGTAGTGCCTTTGCCGCGAGTTGCTGGGCAACGCTGACGGCCAGCGGCGCAGTGTATTTCGACTCGGTGACGATGTTCCTGTTCCTGCTCTTGGGCGGCCGCTATTTCGAGATGATGGCGCGACAGAAAGCCACGCGCGGCATTGAATTGCTGGCGCGTGCCTTGCCGACTTTTGCCGCGCGTCTTCACAGTTTTCCGGAACTTGCGAGCGAAAAGATTGCCGTGGCTGAACTGCGGGTTGGCGATATCGTGCTGGTGCTGCCGGGTGAAGCGGTTCCGGCGGATGGCGTGATTGTCCAGGGTGTCAGTTCAGTCGATGAATCGGTGATTACCGGCGAGAGCGTGGCTGTCGCCAAGCAATGCGGTGACGCATTGATCGGCGGCAGCATCAATGTCGGCAGCCCACTCGTGGCGCGCATCGAAAAAGTCGGCTCGGACACGCGCCTGGCGACGGTACAGCGGCTCGTAGAACGGGCTGCGGCAGAGAAACCGCACCTGATGGAAATGGCCGATGCGATCGCAGCGCACTTCATCATTGCGTTGCTGGTCCTGGCAATAGTGAGTGCCGTGGCCTGGTACCTGATCGAACCGCAGCGGGCATTGTGGATCTTCGTCGCGGTGCTGGTGGTGAGTTGTCCTTGCGCGCTTTCGTTGGCCACGCCCGCCGCACT
>JBAYVV010000145.1:0-10315 GCA_041674465.1 Sterolibacterium sp. | reverse complement strand
GGTGCATCGCCAAAAGTCAGATGAATTCAAGCACCGTCTCACCCTGGCTCATGCTCTAAGTAAGATAGACATGAGTTCCATCGTGTTCTTCATCGGCATTCTCCTTGCTGTCGCCACGCTGGAACATACGCATATCCTGACCTCCTTGGCGAAGTGGCTTGAACAGAGCATTGGAAGACAGGACGTCATCGTTTTGATCATCGGGATTGTTAGCGCGATTGTCGATAATGTGCCATTGGTGGCCGCCTCAATGGGCATGTATAGCCTGACCCAATATCCGCCAGATCACTTCTTTTGGGAGTTCCTTGCCTACTGCGCAGGTACAGGTGGATCCATACTCATCATCGGTTCCGCCGCCGGCGTGGCCGCGATGGGTTTGGAAAAAATCCATTTTTTCTGGTACGTCAAGAAAATAAGCGGCTTGGCACTGGTCGGATATTTTGCCGGTGCGGGGATATACCTCGTTCAATATCAATTGCTCCACTAAGACGTATGCCCCTAACGAAGATGGCACAATCCGCCAAGAAAATCATGGCGCGTCACTTCCTGACGTGGGCACTTCCCCGTCTTGTTGAAATTCCGATCTCCAGTTGGAATGATGCCATCCGCAATGCTCGGAATATCGACTTTGATTTGATCGAACGAGTTTTAATCGTGGCAGGTGTGGCCTTCGTCGCCTATATGCTGCGGTTCGACTCTGAGCAGATAGTTTCGATGTCTTTGCCGGTACGCTATCTGTTCCAATTCGTGGCGGCAGTGCCACTGCTTTTGTTGGTAATCGGACCAGTTTATCTCCGCCGTGCACGCCGTGGAATCGACATGGTAATTGAGAAACATTATGGACGAGCGGCACAGAAGGAAAATCTCCAATCTTGAGGTACGAGGAGTATGGAAATGCAAGGACAAGCAATGATGTGGGCAACTATCGCTTCAGCACTAACCGGCCTAGGAGGCATCATTCGAGGCTGGCAGATGGGTTTCAGGGGTAGGCTTGACCTGATATCCGATTGGGACAACCGTGCTTTACCCAATCCAGTCGCATATGCTCCGGCCTTCGCCCGCATTTATATCGGGATTGGCTGTCTCTTGGTGTCCATGCCTTTGTTTTTGTGGCTGGGCATGAACTTTCTCATCTGGTGTGCAATAACCGTCATTATCGTCTGGTATTGGTTTCATGCGATTGATGTGGTCACTGAACGGGCACGGGCGAAGAATCGTTGATTACCTTACGGTCATTGTTGCGCCTTCGGCCGCGGGCGGTGAGGTTCGATCCTATGTGCCTGGCTGAACACTCTTGTTAATCATGGTCTATTAATATGCGCTTGCGGCTGATCGGGTTCGCTTTCCTCGTAATGTTCTTCCTGCTAGCGATAGTCATTATCTGGCCGGCATCAACACTATCTCCTTGGTTGGAACGCGCTAGCAACAATCACTGGCGGCTAGCCAGTGCCGAAGGCAGTATTTGGAGTGGCAGCGGGATGCTCATGGCGCACTCAGACAACAACGATGCTTGGCGCATTGTAAAAAGTATCAGCTGGAAGATCCGGTGGGGAGATCTCTGGCGAGGGCGCATTGGCGTCGCTGCCATGCTTGATCAGGGCAGTTCGCTGTTTTCTGTCAAAGCCGAGGGATTTTCTATAGAACAGTTAGATGCTTCAATACCGGCGCCAGCAATCCTTGTGCTGCTCCCTGGCGCCTTGGGACGTTATGGCTGGGGAGGGAATCTGCATCTCCGTAGCAGCAACTTCCGCTGTGCCTGGCAAACCTTTGCCTGCGGTGGGGAAATTGATCTGGTTTGGAACGACGCTGAAGTTGCCGAAATTCCTGGCAACAAACTCGGCAACTATCGCTTTCGCCTGGTTGGCGAAAGCCAGGCGTTGCGAATTGATCTCACTACGCTGAGCGGTCGTCTACAATTCAATGGCAGCGGCGAAATTGCAGCTCGCGGCCTGCGATTCAAGGGCGAGGCTGCGGCTACGGGGCCCAATGCCGCAACTCTAGGTGCGATGCTGAACACACTTGGCCGCCGCTCAGCGACTCCCGGAATATATCTGATCGATTATCACGAGACTGGCGTAAGGCTATAGATTTTCTGACACTGCTGTCCGGTTAAATGAATGGCTGAATCTCTGAAAGCCACGACTGATGAGGATTTTCGAGCGATGAGGGGTGGTGTCGATTTGAACGGCAAAATGGAGTTCCGGGCGAATTCCGGGGGTAACACACCCGGAGCCGCCTATGAATACCGGCAAGACGCTGTTCGCCCAACTCATGGATTTCCTCCCATGGACGACCTTCGCGCGGTACGTTGCGCGCTACGGGGGCGACAAAAACGTTCGCACGCTGACCTGCGCGGAACAGTTCAGGGTCATGGCCTTCGCCCAACTGACCTACCGCGAGAGTCTGCGCGACATCGAAGTGTGTCTGTCGGCCCAAGAAGCCAAGCTCTACCACATGGGCTTTCGCGAGCCGATTCGGCGCTCCACGCTGGCCGATGCCAACGAGTCGCGCGACTGGCGCATCCATGCCGACTTCGCGCAGCGCCTGATTGGTCAGGCCAGAGCGCTTTATGCTGGAGAAGACTTGGGGCTGGAATTGTCGAACACGGTCTATGCGCTGGACTCCACGACCATCGATCTGTGCCTGTCGGTCTTCCCATGGGCACACTTCCGCACGACCAAGGCCGCCGTAAAGATGCATACCCTGCTCGATCTGAGAGGCAATATTCCAAGTTTTATCCATGTCTCCGATGGAAAGATGCACGACGTCCATGCGCTCGACCTGATGGTGCCGGAATCCGGCGCCATCTACGTTATGGATCGCGGCTACGTCGATTTCGTGCGGCTTCACGTTCTGCACTTGGCTGGTTCTTTCTTTGTCACGCGGTCCAAGTCGAACATGAACTTCCATCGCGTCTATTCGGCGCAGACCGACCGCTCGACCGGAATCATTTGCGATCAGACCATTGCACTCGATGGCTTTTACACGAAGCAAGACTATCCTGCGCATCTGCGCCGTGTTCGATTCAACGACCCCGAGACCGGCAAGACGCTTCTCTTCCTCACCAATCAAATGACATTGCCAGCCACCACCATTTGCGCTCTCTACAAGAACCGCTGGCAGGTGGAATTGTTCTTCAAGTGGATCAAGCAGCATCTTCGGATCAAGTGTTTCTTCGGTACGTCAGAGAATGCGGTCAAGACACAAATCTGGATCGCGGTGTCGGTTTATGTCTTGGTCGCCATCATCAAAAAGCGTCTAGCCATCGACACCTCGCTGTACACTTTGCTACAAATATTGTCGGTCACGCTTTTCGAGAAGATGCCCTTGCAGCAAGCCTTTCCAGGCACCAACTCCAGTTCCAACAACATCACCATCAACAACCAACTGAATCTATTCGCGTTTTAACCGGACAGCAGTGATTTTCTGAGTAATCGTTTCCCAGGAACCAAACTGTTGATCGCAGGTGGAACGGAGGACTAATATCATCTACCCGCTCCTTTTAGGCGGGCAACAGTGAATACATGAAGACCAAAGATATCGACAATGAAACATCTTACAAGATCTGATCTTCTCCTCTCTTCCTACTGGACCGGTTGGCGCCGATGGGCCGCATGGTCAATCAGCATAATTGTGATCTTGCTGTTAGGCACGCTTCGAACCACAACTGATGCTGAGTGGACCTTTGCCTCCTTTGCAATATTGCCAGTGCTTGTCATTGCATGGATAGGTGGAAAAAGAGGTGGATTGTTAATTGCTTTTCTCGCAACGGCAATGTGGGCCGCGAGCGATATTGCGTCAGACAGACAATTCAGCTCGCCATGGATTCTGTGGGGAAACGCAGCAACCCGTTTGATGACCTACAGTTTGGTGGCATTTCTTGCTGCTCAGGTTCGTCTGCAATTTGAGCGCGAGTTCGAACGCGCCACTCAAGACGCCCTGACCGGACTGAAAAACCGGCGGGCATTTCTTGAAGTCGGCGCCGGCGAAGTCGAGCGCTCGAAGCGCTATCCACACCCGTTAGCGGTAATATTTTTGGATCTAGACGATTTCAAACAGCTCAACGACGCCCAAGGGCACGATGTCGGGGACGAGGCATTGCAAGAGACGGCTATAGCGCTGGTCGGTGCCTTGCGTTTCAGCGACCAGGTAGCCCGTTTGGGTGGCGACGAATTCGCCGTTCTGCTACCTGAAACTGGTTACGACGCTGCCGTCGAAGCAGGAAGGAAGATTTCCATTTCGATAAATGCTGCGCTGAAGAAGTTCCCGCCAGTGGGTGGAAGTATCGGCGTAGCATGGTTTGGAGTAGCGGATCGTTCTTTTCCGGAGATGCTGAAAGCTGCGGATCAATTGATGTACGAAGTAAAACAAAGCGGCAAAGGCGCTATGCTTTCGCGAAGTTTCACCGAGGCGAATCAGCCAAAGATTGAACAATAAGGAGAAATTCCCATGCAACTCATAACCATAATTGCCATGCTATTTTCGATTGCAGGCGTGGTATTTGCCCTTCAAAATAACGTGCCGATCACCCTCACGTTCCTTCTATGGCGCTTTGACAGTTCCCTGGCGCTGGTGGTATTGATTGCACTCGCTGTCGGCGGCCTGATCGTCGCGCTGGTTTCGACACCGTCTACGCTGCGCAATCAATGGGCACTCAGAGGGCAAAGGAAGCGCATCGCGGAACTGGAGCAAAACAACGATGAGCTGACGCAAAGAATCCAAACCCTCGAGCGACAGGTTCCTTACGTAGAATCCGTGCCGGTTGAGGCGGCCTCATATGTCGGCCTCAAACAGATCATTGCAGGCCAGGACAACGAGGGCGTCAAGCACGACACATAGAGGGCATCCCGGATCTGTGTTGCAAGCATGTCTGATTTTCCACTGCAAGCCGCCACCCAATTGACGAATGTCCCCAGCATGATTTATCAGACCATCCTCAGCGCCTCCCTGTTCCTGCTGATCGTCTTTGCCGTAGAGCATCTCTGCCGGCGCGGAGGCGTGCCCTCGGTGATCGTGCTGGTGGCATGCGGGCTCGTCGCCCAGCCTGTGCTGGATTCCTTTGACTGGCAAATTCCCTGGACAGGAGAACTGGTATCGACCGTCGGAACGATAGGCCTGGTGCTGATCGTGCTCGAAGGGGCTTTGGACATCGAACTGCGGCGCGAGCGACTGCGGCTCATTGGCACCACCTTGGTCATGGCCTGCGCCGGATTCACGGTTTGCGTGCTGGTCTTCGCTGCGGTCGCCTGGCAGGCGCTGGAGATCAGCCCCTTTCAGGCATTGCTGCTGGCCACCCCCCTTGCCGTGATCAGCAGCGCCGTAGCCATCCCCAGCAGTTCCTTCCTGCCCGACAAGCAACGCGAGTTCGTGGTGTACGAGAGTTCCATGTCGGACATCATCGGCGTGCTGGTGTTCTTTTCCTTGCTGGGCTCGGACGGCAGCTTCACCGGCGCGCTGATCAACCTGGTGGGCGGCAGCATACTGTCCCTGCTGCTGTCGGTGCTTTGCGCCATCATCCTGTTGCTGGTGCTGTTGCGCTTGGATGGCCACATTCGATATATGCCTCTGCTCGCAGGTTTGTTTGCTTTGTATGCCGTGGGCAAGCTACTGCATCTTTCGCCCCTGATCATGGTGCTGTTCCTCGGCCTGTTGCTGAACAAGCCCGGACTAGTGACCCGCTTTCCCCCTTTCCGCCGCTGGGTGGACGCGGAATACGAAGCGACCCTGTCCGAATTCAAAAGCCTGGTGGTCGAACTGACTTTTGTCGTGCGTGGCTTTTTCTTTGTGCTGCTCGGCTATTGGACCGACTTATCCGATCTCGCCTCGCCGTGGGCTTGGCTTTGGGCGGCTCTGGTGGTCATGGTGGTTTATGCCAGCCGCTTCGCCCTGCTGGGGTTGTTGCTCGGCACGGCAAGCGCCCGGCTGTTGGGCTGGATTGCGCCGCGCGGCCTGATCACCGTGCTGCTTTTCCTCCAGGCCAGGGAAAGCTTCGCGCTGCCCGGCTACTTCAGCGGCGCGGTGATGCTGGTGGTGCTCATCTCCTCAACCATGATCTTGGCGGCGCGCTTCACGACGGGAGGCAAACCCCTTCCGACTTAACCATCGTCATAGCTTGCGCGGCAACAAAATCGTCGTGCTGTAATTTGTCTGATTGATTCTCCCTACACCCGAACTCAACTCTCTAAAGATCACTAAGAATCTCCATCAATCTAAGGGAAAGGCGAAAGTTCACTTAGATCATACTACGATCAAGAAGCCAGATTGATAGCAGGTTTACTGGCCGAATGAAACGACGAACATTTATATCAGGAAGGAACATAAGCATGAATAAGTTTGCCCTGTTTGGCATTTTCTGGCTTGCCTCCGCGGCACTAGCCCAAGCGGCGGACCTCGCGCCCGATGAGCTAGTCAAGAACGTAACGAACGAAGTGCTCTCCATCGTCCGCAGCGACCAGGACATCCAGGCGGGCAGCAATGAGAAAGCCATCGAACTGATAGAAACCAAGGTGCAGCAACATTTCAACTTTGTGCGGATGGCACGGCTTGCTCTCGGGCGCAACTGGAAGAAGGCCAACGAGACACAGAAAAAGCAGATCGCCGACGAGTTCCATCGCTTGCTGGTGCGCACCTATTCCATGGCCCTTACCGAGTACAAGAACCAGACGGTGAAGTTCTTGCCTTTCAATATGAATCCCGGTGCCACCGATGTTAAGGTGCAAGCAAAAATCGTCCAGAACGGCGCAAGGCCCATTTCGTTCAATTACTATCTAGGGAAGCTCCCAACGGGCTGGAAGGTATACGACATTGAGGTCAGTGGCATCAGCCTGGTGATCAACTACCGCAGCTCCTTTGCCGATGAAGTGAGAAACAATGGCATTGAAGGACTAATCGAGTCCTTGCAGGCTAAGAACAAAAAAAACGGAACGACCGGGGAAAAGAAATGACCGCGTTTTGCGTTACTCGCGACCCTGACTAGCGCTGCGACGTCGTCGGAAAGTTCATTGTTCGCTTGTATCCACTTAGGTAGCCCAGATTAGTCCATCTTTTCCAGGTTTGTAAGTGGGTTGATAAGACGATAATACATGGCATGAATATTCTGCAGAACTTGGCCTTGTTGCGTTCTTTCGCGAACTTTTGAGGGCTTTGAACGCAATGCTTTACAAGCTCCTGGCTGCGCTGACTCTCACCGCGTCGACCGCACTTCTGGGCTGGTTCGTATGGCCGACCACCACGCCGGAAGAGTCATCGCCTGAAGTCGCAGTTCTCCAACCGGGCCCGTCCGTCGAGTCCCCCATCCCGCACACCGAAACACTTGAGATCCGCAAGCACGACACTGTCGTGGCTTCCCTGCTAAGGAATCATGTCCCGTCGGACACGGCGCATGAGATTGTCGGCACCTTGCGCACGGCTGGTGCAAACCTTCGGCAGGTGCGTCCGGGCGATCAATTCCAATTGTCGCGCGACACTGAAGGACGTCTAGTCACCCTCGCGTATGCACCGAACCCATGGGTGCGCTTCGAGGTCACCAACAGCAGCAGCGGATGGAAAGCCGATCGCCTAGAGGTTAAACCAGAAGTACGCATTGAAGTTCGGCAGGGCAAAGTGCGGAACTCACTATGGGACGCCGTTGAAGATAGTGCCGTTTCGCCGAGAGCGTTGCTCGATTTCGTGCAGATTTTCGAATCCGAGTTCGATTTCGCTGCTGATACACGCCAGGGGGATTTCTTCCGCTTCTTGGTCGAGACGCGCTATGCGGATGGTGTTCCCGTGGACCAAGGGCGCATTCTCGCCGCGCAATACATGAGTGATGGGCAGATGCTGACCGGCGTCGGCTTCCAAGACCGGAATCAATTTGCCCACTATGACCCACTGGGGCGCTCGCTCAAGAAGGTCTTCCTGCGCTCGCCGCTGCAATTCACGCGCATCAGCTCCGGCTTCACGCACCGGCGGCCGCACCCGATACTTGGCGGCGTACGGCCGCACCTTGCAATTGACTATGCAGCGCCAACCGGAACACCGGTATGGGCCGTTGCCGAAGGCGTTGTGCAATTTGCTCGCCGCAATGGCGGCAACGGTATTCAAGTTCTGCTGCGCCATCGCAGCGGTTATATGACCTACTACAATCATTTGTCGCGCATCGCTCGTGGCTTGCGTCGCGGCGTGCGCGTCAACCAGAAACAAATGATCGGCTACGTCGGCTCAACTGGGCTTTCCACCGGCCCTCACCTCGACTACCGCGTGTCGCGCAACGGAACTTTTGTCAACCCGTTAAGCGAGAGATTCTTGCCCGGCAAACCGATTGCAAAGGCAAAGAGGGCACAGTTTCTGGAGCATGCCCGTGTACTTATTGATCGGTTGGAGAGGGAGGCACCCCTTCAACTCTGATCTAGGCTGCAATTGCGAACGGTACGGCTATCAATTGGCACTATCTTCGAGCGGCGGCAAGAAAAGCCTCCAGGAGCGGCCCACAGTCGAGAAGCTCAACATCCGGCTGTTGATGAAATTCCGGGTGCCACTGAACTCCACATAGGAAGTTGCGACCCTTCAAGCTGATTGCCTCAATTATCCCGTCCTCAGCGGTCGCCTCGATCTGGACATCTCTGCCAAGACGATTTATGGCTTGATGGTGAATTGAAATGACACGCCCACCCGTCGTACTTTCGAACCACCGACTGAACTGGCCACCTTCAGTAATAGTTACGTCATGGCCGTTCCGATCGTACGCTTCGGTCTCGTGAGCAACCGGTCCTGGCCGCTGACTCGGCAGATCCTGGTAGAGCGAGCCGCCAAGGGCAACATTGATCAATTGCATTCCGCGACAGATACCGAGTACAGGCTTGCCCGCCTCGGTGAACTCATGCAGAAGTTCCAATTCGTAGGCATCGCGCACCGGATCGCCCGCCCACTCCGGTCGAAGCGGCTCTTCGCCGTAGGCATGCGGGCTGACATCTGTGCCGCCTTGGAGGATCAGGCCATCGAGGTATTCGGCGTAATCACGCAAGCGGATGTTGCTGCGAATTAGCAATCCGTCCTGAACCACGGAGGGAACCATCAACAAGAGAATGTCGCGTGCCATTACCCACTGGGCGACGGATTGTTCCAAAACCTGCAGGGTCTTGGTCTGTATGCCTCGGCTGCCTTTCTCCGGATGAAATATCCTTGCCGAAAGGCCGATACGCACCGGGCGCCGACGGCCGATCATGCCGCACTCTCTTGGCGGAAAATTCGCACTGCCGCATCGACCATGCCATTGACGCCACCCTCCTGGGTGAATTGCCGGCGCAAGAAGCTTGCGTGATTACCTTCGGACGCCACTTCCAACTGGAGTTCAGTGAGGGCCGATTGGCTGCCTAAGGCAGCGGCGTGTGGCTCCAGGCGGCGCATTGTGGCCAGGATGTCCTCGCGCAGAGAAAGACTTTCATTATCCTTAGGATGGACGATGACGCCATCGAGCCCAAAACGGCATGCCTGGAATCGGTTGTAGTTATAAACCAAGTAGTCGTCCTCCGCCGGCGGCGCTTCATTGTGTTCCAGCAGCATGCGGCAGAGCGCCTGCAAATAGGCGGCAAGCGCGGCAGCCCGCTCTACCGTGAGAGGGGTATCGCAAACGCGCAGCTCGATGGTGCCATATTCCGGTTTGGGTCGGATATCCCAGTAGAAGTCCTTCATGCTCTTGACGACGCCGGTTTTCTCCATCTTGGCGAAATAGCCCAGCGAGAAATCTGACCAATTGAGCAGGAATGGTGCACGGCCACTCAAGGGAAAAGCGAACACCGAGTTCAGGCGAGCCGAGTCGAATAGCGTATCTACCCCCTGAAAGAATGGCGAGGAAGCAGACAGAGCGATGAAATGGGGTAGATAGCGATTCAGCGCGTGCAGCAGGAACAATCCCTCGTCGGCGCTGGCACAGCCAATATGGACATGCTGGCCGAAGACGGTGAACTGCTTGGCGAGATAACCGTAGAGCCCGGAAAGTTCTCGATAGCGGGGTTTGGCAAAGATGCGTCGGTCGAACCAACGCTGGAACGGGTGGGTGCCGCCGCCACACAACGCTATATTCAAATGATCGCCGGCAGCGATCAGCGTGTTGCGCATGTCTCTTAATTGAGCCAACAGTTCGTCGTGGCGGGTATGCACGTCGGTTGCGATTTCGATCATGCTTTCCGTCATCTCAGGCTTTACATCGCCAGGGAATTTCTTGCGTTCCAGCAGGTGCAGCAGGTCGCTGGCTGATGGCGTCAGATCGAAATCGGTCGGATTCACCAGTTGCAGCTCCAACTCGACACCCATGGACAGGGCCTTGCTTTCCTTGAAG
>JBAYVV010000144.1:0-10352 GCA_041674465.1 Sterolibacterium sp. | reverse complement strand
TACGCCGCCAAATCGCCCAACTGCGCACGACTGCTGCAACTGGCCGAGAAAACGCTTTGAGCCACGGTTATGACCCGCGCCTGCCCGCAGCGGATGGGGCGGCGACGGGTCTCCTTGATCGGGCGATGGCTCTGGTCAACCGTGTCCTGCTGGTGCCCTGCATGCTGGCGCTGCTGGCCGCCGCCGGCATCCTGACCTACAGTGTGTTTGCCCGCTATTTTTTCAAGATTGCCACCGACTGGCAGGATGAGGCCGCGGTGTTTCTGCTAGTCGGCGCCACTTTTCTGTCCGGCGCCTATGTGCAGTCGCAGCGCGGCCACATCGGCATCGAGGCATTGGCAGGCATCCTGCCACCTGCCGTGAATCGCTGGCGGCTATTGGTGGTGGATGCCTTGAGCAGTGCCTTCTGCCTGTTCTTCGCCTGGAAATCCTGGACGCTGCTGCATGAAGCGGTGGCCGAGGGGCAGACCACATCGAGTTCCTGGGGCCCACCGCTGTGGATTCCCTACTCGATCATGGCGCTGGGCATGAGCCTGGTCGGTGTCCAGTTGCTGCTGCATCTGCTGGCACGCGTCAAGGCGGTGAGGGCGGCGCGATGAGCGTGCTTACCATCGGTCTGTTGTATGGCGGCGTGACCCTGCTGGTGATGCTCTCCGGCATGTCGATCGCCTTTTCGCTGGGCGGGGTGGCGCTGGTTTTCATGTACTTCTTCATGCCGGCATCCAGCCTCGACACCGTCACCCAGAATGTCTATGAAGAACTGGCCAGCATCACCCTGCTGTCGATCCCGCTGTTCATTTTGAAAGGTGCGGCTATCGGCAAGTCCGCCGCCGGCCGCGATCTTTACCTGGCACTGCATGCCTGGATGCATCGCATTCCGGGCGGCCTGGGGATCGCCAACGTCTTTGCCTGTGGCCTGTTTGCGGCGATGGCCGGCTCCAGCCCGGCGACCTGCTCTGCCATCGGCAGCGCCGGCATTCCGGAGATGCGCTCGCGCGGTTATTCGGGAGGCTTTGCCGCCGGCATCATCGCTGCCGGCGGTACGCTCGGCATCCTGCTGCCGCCTTCGATCACCATGATTCTCTACGCCGTTGCCGCCGAACAATCGCTGGGCCGCCTGTTCCTCGCCGGGATCGGCCCCGGCGTGCTGCTGGTGGTGCTGTTCTCGCTCTACGCCACCTGGCGCTACCGCGTCGAATACCGTGCCGCCGAAGTCAGTCACGCCGCGGGTGGCGAAAAATCAGCCTATCTCGGCCAGCACGTGTATAGCCTGCGCGAGAAAGTCGAGATGCTGCCGCGCGTGCTGCCTTTCGTGATTCTGCTGATCGGCGTGATGGTCGCGCTTTACGGCGGCTATGCCACGCCCTCGGAAACCGCGGGCCTCGGTGCGGTGCTGGCACTGGTGCTGATCGCGGTGGTGTATGGCTTGTGGCGGCCGCCGCATCTGGCGCCGATCCTGACCTCGACGCTTCGCGAATCGACCATGCTGATGTTCATCATCGGCATGTCGCTGCTCTATTCCTATGTCATGAGCTACCTGCACATCTCGCAAAGTGCGGCGGAGTGGATCGTCGGCCTGGCCCTGTCGAAGTGGCTGCTGCTCACGGTGATCCTGTTGATGCTGCTGCTGCTTGGCTTCTTCCTGCCGCCGGTGTCGATCATCCTGATGACCGCGCCGATCATCCTGCCGCCGCTCAAGGCCGCCGGCTTCGACCTGATCTGGTTTGGCGTGGTGATGACCGTGGTCATGGAGATGGGGCTGATCCATCCGCCGGTCGGTCTCAACATTTTCGTGATCAAGAACATCGCACCGGACATTCCGCTCAAGGACGTGATCTGGGGCGTGATGCCCTTTGTCGGCCTGATGTTCATCGCGATCATCCTGTGCTGCTTCTTTCCCGCCATCGCCACGGCTTTCCCCGATGCGGTGATGGGGGTGTCGACCAAGTAACGGGTACCAGGGGGCTAAACGTCCAGCCCAGACCTGTCGGTGGTTTGAGCTAGAGATCGTAGCACTGTCTGACATCTACTTGACCTCGGCCCATCCTTACATTTTCACTTTAATCGACTGAATTACTATAGCAAATGGAATGCAGGAGGACATTCGGCAAATCAGCTCATGACCAGTCTTAGCCGGCTGCACCTGGAGTAAGTCATAGCGTATGGATATGCCGCTATTCCTGACTAAGGGACCGCAGTCCTAAATCATTGCACTGCGGGTCTTTTGTTTTGCGTTGCTATCCAGCTGCCGACTTTGACCGGATACTTGTCAGGGGCTCCACATATTTGTCGCAGTGGCTTGTTGCTGTTGCCACAGGGAGGCAGGTAACCTCTCCGCGATGGATGTTCAGCCCCATACGCAGGTTGGTATCATCAAGCAATGCCTGCTGGTAGCCCTTATCAGCAAGAGCCAAGACAAAGGGCAATGTGGCCGTTGTGAGTGCGAAAGTGGATGTGCGTGCCACGGCGCCCGGCATGTTGGCCACGCAGTAATGCACTATGTCCTCAACAATGAATGTCGGCTGGTCGTGCGTTGTTGGCCGGCTTGTCTCAAAGCAGCCACCCTGGTCGATCGCCACGTCCACCAACACCGACCCCGGGCGCATGCTGGCCAGATGGCTTCGAGCCAAGAGCTTCGGAGTTGCAGCGCCCGGCACGAGCACCGCTCCGACAACGAGGTCGGCTGCAAAGGCATATTCTTCTATCGCCGCTGCCGTCGAATGGATGGTATGAATGCGATTGCCGAAGAACGCATCCAGATAGGCCAGTCTCTCCAGCGATCGGTCGATCACTGTTACATCAGCGCCCAAGCCAACAGCCATTTGCGCGGCATTGTGGCCAACCACCCCGCCACCTAAAATGACTACGCGCCCGGCGGCCACACCAGGTACGCCACCGAGCAACACACCGGCACCACCATGCGATTTCTCCAGGCAGGTCGCACCCGCTTGAATGGACATGCGGCCTGCCACCCGACTCATCGGTGCCAGGAGCGGCAGACCTCCACCGGAAGCGGTGACTGTTTCATAGGCGATCGCGACACAATCCGCCGCGAGAAGCCCTTTTGTTTGTTCTGGATCGGGGGCAAGGTGCAGGTAGGCAAACAGTACTTGTCCTGGGCTCAACAGACCGATCTCGGAATGCTGCGGCTCCTTCACTTTGACGATGAGTTCGGTCTGTCCAAAAACTTCTCCGGCTGACATGACCACTTCGGCACCGGCGTTGGAGTAATGTTTGTCGGTCAAACCGACACCCTTACCTGCATTGCTCTCTACCAGTACCCGATGGCCGTGGTTAACCAACTCGCGTACCCCTGATGGCGTCATGCCCACGCGGTACTCGTTATTCTTGGTTTCTTTAGGTACTCCAATTCGCATGTCGGTGCCCTAGTCGAATATCTCAATCTGAAGGTAGTCGCTCTACGCCAGAAGTGAAGACTCCAGGACCTATCGGTTTGAGTGGCCAATCAATGCATAGGTGCCACAATGCAAGAACAGGCCGGAAGTGCCGGACAGAATCCACCTAACTTTGCCAAGATCGAGGAGCGGAACCTTAGTGACAGCCGCCTATAAAGCTTTAACGGCGCAAGAATTTCTAAAGTTGACAAAACAAGTTTAATTAACTTTATTAGGACTAGATCGTAGCACTCAAGAGGTCGCGATGGCAGCCAATCTCAGGCAACTGGTTAGGAATGCTTGCCGACCTGAAGAAGCCGCTTGTGTCGCAACGCTGGCACAAGAGCTTGAGAAGCTGCAGATTGATCAGCAGCCAATCAAGGCTCTCGCGCGTAGGCTAGTTGCCGCCATGCGGAGCCAGAGCAACCAGAATTTTGTGGCACCGCTGATGCATGAGTTCTCTCTGTCGAGCCAGGAGGGCGTTGCTCTGATGTGCTTGGCAGAAGCATTGTTGCGCATTCCCGACAAGAGCACGGCGGACCGCTTGATTCGCGACAAGCTCAGCCAAGGCGCCTGGCAATCCCATCTCGGCGGTAGCGCATCACCGGTTGTCAAAGCTGCCACTTGGGGTCTGCTGCTCACCGGCAAACTGGTGGCGATGGACAATGCGCTGATGCGCTTGCTGTCAAGAGGCGGGGAATCACTGATCCGCAGTGGCATCGATTTCGCCATGCGACTGCTGGCGCAGCAGTTCGTAACGGGCGAGACCATCGAGTCGGCCTTGGCTCGAAGCAAAGCGAATGCCTCGCGCGGCTATACCCACTCCTTCGATATGCTCGGTGAAGCCGCGGTAACCGAAGGCGATGCCGAACGCCACTTTCAAGCCTATGCTTCTGCCATTCGCGCCATCGGCGTTGCCAGCGATGGGCGCAATGTGGCGGACAGGAACGGAATTTCGGTCAAGCTATCCGCCTTGCATCCCCGCTATGAGCGCAACCAGCGTGACCGCGTAATGACAGAACTGCGTCCGCGTCTCAAAGCGTTGATGCTTCTGGCCCGAAGCCATGGCATAGGATTCAACATTGATGCTGAAGAAGCCGATCGGTTGGAACTTTCCCTCGATCTTTTCGAATCGCTGGTGAGTGACGCTGATTTGGCAGGCTGGAACGGTCTTGGCCTAGCCATTCAGGCCTACCAGAAGCGTTGCCCATACGTCATCGATTTTTTGTCGGACATGGCGCGGCGTGGTCAGCAACGGCTGATGGTTAGACTGGTAAAGGGGGCATACTGGGATAGCGAAATTAAGCGCACGCAGGTCGATGGCCTGACCGATTACCCGGTATATACGCGCAAGTCGCATACTGACCTTGCCTATCTGGTTTGTGCCAATCGATTGCTGACAGCTTCGGAGCTTATCTACCCGCAGTTCGCTACCCACAATGCCTACACGCTTGCCGCAGTGCTCCAAATGGCCAGCGATCGTGGCATTGAAGAATACGAGTTCCAGTGTCTGCATGGAATGGGAGAGGTGCTCTATGACAATGTGGTGGGGCGAAGCAAGCTTGGCAAACGATGTCGCATCTATGCGCCGGTTGGCACCCACGCCAATTTGCTGCCCTACCTGGTGCGTCGTTTGCTCGAAAACGGCGCCAACAACTCCTTCGTAAATCGCATCGCCGACGAGACGGTACCGATCGATGACCTGATCGAGGATCCCCTGGCTCTCGTCAAGCGAACCGACGGAGCGCGCCATCCGTCAATTCCGCTGCCGATAAATCTGTACGGTATGCAGCGGGTCAATTCGGCGGGGACCGATCTGGCGGATGAAGCATCGATCGAACAACTGAGGAACGCAATTGACACACTCGCGACTGAGTCGTGGAAGGCTCAGCCAATAATCGCAGGCGGATTGCAGCCTATGGGTGTTGCGCAACCGATTCGTAATCCGGCCAATCCTGCGAATATCGTTGGGGCGGTAATTGAGGCCGATTCTGAAATGGTTGATCACGCATTGACCAACGCGGCAGCGTATGCGGTGGTCTGGCACCAGACCTCGCCTGACGAACGGGCAGCATTGTTGCGACGCGCTGCGGATTTGATTGAACTCAACCGAAATGTCTTACTCAGCCTAAGTATCCGGGAAGCGGGAAAAACATGGGCGAATGCCCTTGCCGAAGTACGCGAGGCGGTTGATTTCTGTCGCTACTACGCGCAAATGTTGGCTACCGGCCAGTTGCAGAATTTTGGTGCGGCGCCTGGCGTGGCAGTTTGCATCAGTCCCTGGAATTTTCCTTTGGCGATCTTTGTGGGCCAAATCACCGCGGCATTGGCAGCCGGTAGTCCAGTGATTGCCAAGCCGGCCGAACAGACGCCCCTGATGGGTTGCTTTGCCGTCGAATTGCTGCACGAGGCAGGAATACCGCGGGAATCATTGCAATTTCTTCCCGGCCCAGGTGAAACCATTGGAGCCGCATTAACAGCAGACTCGCGTGTTCATGGCGTACTGTTTACCGGCTCGCTTGAAGTTGCTCGGCAGATCAACAAAAGCGTTTCCTCACGCCCCAATGTTCGCCTGATTGCCGAGACCGGCGGCCTGAACGCCATGATCGTTGATTCCTCCGCTTTGACTGAACAAGTGGTCAAGGATGTGATGACTTCAGGTTTTGACAGCGCAGGTCAACGATGCTCGGCACTTCGCGTGCTGTGCCTGGAAAACAATATTGTCCAGCAGGTGCTGGAGACATTGAAGACCGCCATGGTGGAAATGAAACTTGGCGACCCCGCCTTATTGTCGACGGACATCGGGCCGGTGATTGATATGGATGCGAAGGCGAGGCTCCTGGCACATGTTGCGTTGATGAGAAACAGGGGTTTCAAGGTGTTTCAAACACCCTTGCCGGAAGAATGTATCAACGGCAGTTTCGTGCCGCCGACGCTGATCGAAATCGATTCCTTGGATGATCTTGACGGCGAAGTCTTTGGTCCAGTCGTGCATGTCCTGCGTTTCGGCGGCGAGAAGCTGAGCGCTCTGGTCGATTCCATCAATGCCTCGGGTTATGGCTTGACGCTGGGCCTGCACAGCCGTATTAGTGAAACGGCACAACAGATTATCGAGCGGGCGCATGTGGGCAACATCTACATCAATCGCAATATGATCGGCGCAGTAGTCGGTGGGCAGCCGTTCGGTGGAGAGGGACTTTCCGGTACCGGTCCCAAGGCTGGTGGACCGTTGTATCTGCATAGCTTATCCGGCAGTGAATATATTCATCCGAGCAGTCTGGGATGTCGATCGCTTGGCGCCTCGCACAAAGGCAGCGGATTATTCCAGAACATCGTCAAATGGGCTGGTGTTTCAGGATGGCGTGAACTGGCAAGACTTTGTTCGATCTATGCGGATCTGACGCTCGCAAACTCATGGATGGATCTGCCCGGGCCGACTGGGGAACGCAATACGCTCAGCTTTTCGCCGCGTGGGCGCTTTCTTTGTCTTGCGGCGGACGAATATAAACTGGTTCGACAATTTGTGGCGGTCTTCGCTGTGGAAGGCAAGGTTGTCACGCTTGAAAGCCCAGTTAGTGAATCGATCCTGCGAAGAATGCCCAAGGATATTGTCAAGCACATTGAACTGCTGACCCATCCCGAATACTCTCGGCTGTCGGGAGTTCTCTTTGACGGAAACCCTCAGCAAGCTTCTGCGCTCCGCCAGCGCTTGGCGGATGAGTCGGGAGCCCTGATCCCGCTGCTCCAGCCCGGAATCAATACAGCCTTGTATCCTATATATAGAATGGTTTCTGAACGCGTGGTCAGTTGCAATACCGCGGCGGCCGGAGGTAATGCCACATTGTTGTCGCTTGATAATGTCGCATCAGTGTCCGCTGGCGCCGCGCCAATGCCTTCGCAAATTATCTGACAAGGCAGGCGAGAAGTGGCAGAAAGCCTGTTCGTGGGCATACAGCGCCATGTATCGTCGAAACATGTCCAACGGTTCCTGCACAAGTCGAAATGCACGGCGATTGGCAGCGAAACTTACAACACCGGAATTCATCAATTCGTCGATCAGTGCCTGAACTGAGCTCTCTACTTTCTCGGGAGCAACGATCCGGTCGCAAAGCATCCTTCCCTCATCCGAATCGCATGCGATGCGGCGATCGGCCAGAACCATTTGCCTAGCCAGGCGTTCGCCTACGAAGCGTGGCAGCCGTAAATTGGCGGCGCCAGGAATGATGCCTTCTTTGCGAGCCGGCAAGCTCAAGAAAGCATCAGTGCCTGCGACGATGCTGTCCATCACCAAAAGGTATTGACAACCACCACCGATGGCGAATTTGTCCAACTGAGCAATCCAAGGCTTTTCTTGCGTTTCCTCGGAAGCTTCCGATACGATTTTGGGTTGGGCCAGGCCGCGGTATATCTTGTGCAATACGCCCAACTCGCGCTGCAGATACCACAGTGGAGATATTTTGCCATCTTGCAAACGCGTGAGGTTGATGCCGCTACAGAATGCACGGTGCCCGCCATACTTGTCGATTGGCGCGCCGCGCAAGACGACCACTTCCGTATGTGGGTCGAGCAAGGCCAGATCGACTGCTATTTCGACATCCTCAAGGCTACGTTCGTCCTCAGCGTTGAGAGTCTCTGGGTGGTTCAGTGTAAGAAAACTGGCCTTGTCGATACGTTCCAGGCTTGCCGCAGCCAGAGTGAGTTGGCCGCTTTTGGCAAAGTCGGCAAGTCGTTCTATGGAATCCGCACGAGGAAGTCTCATGGCCTGGCATAGATGCTCCCCGCTTGCCTTGTGATTCAAGACATAAGAGAGAAACAACATAACATCGATGGCTAAGCCTTTCTGTTCGGCCAGCGGAAGCTTTGCCTCAAGCTCCAGTTCTATATCGCTTGGCAACAAACCTTCAATCAGTTTGTAAACCGCAGCTATCAGATCATCGAGACGAAGGAATTTTGCATGATCATCTGTGAGTAGCGAATACACGGTACTCACATGATCTTCTAAGAAGGCTTCGCGAGCCTGACGCGCCGATTCGGCTGACGTTCGTTGTACAAACGTCGCCAGCGCTTTGGCATCTTCAAGAAATATGCCACTGCCAGGTGGGGCTGAAGACCTAGCCATCGATATTTCTATAATCAAATAAATTGGGCATCATTCCATGAGTATCTAAGTGTGTGACGAGGCGAGTCTGATCATTCAGTATTTGGATCTTGGGAATTGGACACCATTAACGCTCCTCCCGAAGTAGTTGTTCCACCTTGGCCGCACATTTCAGTCAAGTCACCTATAGCTTGGGTGGAATACCCGAATGTGCGATTACGGTCTGATTAGCCACGAATGTAGTTTATGAGTTGATTGATGATGAAGTCCTTTTCAGAGATGGTGTCCTTGACCAAATCACCAATTGATAAGATACCGATCACTTTGTCGTTTTCCAATACGGGCAAGTGGCGTAGCCGTTTATCGGTAATTAGGGCCATGCATTCTTCGTTGGTTTGATTCGGACGCACATAGACAACTTGACGCGTCATAAACTCCGATACCAGAATATCCTGCGCTAATCTTTCCACTCGATACATCTTTCGCGCGTAATCCCTTTCTGTCACGATGCCAACGAGTTTATCTCCTACCTCCACCACGAGCAGTGCGCCCACATTCTTGGCTGCCATCAATTGCATCGCGTCGAAAACCGACTGATGCGGTGAAATAGTTACGACCTCATGGCCCTTCCCTTCGAGCAGTTGCCTAACAGTTTTCATGACATTCCTCCCCAAACAACGACAGACAGTTTCCTTGAGTTATTACGATTCATATTTCTCTACAGTCCGAAGCTAGCTATGCGGACTTTTCATTCATCCTGCATAAGTACTGCCTTGATCGACGCTGGCAATCGATCAAGATCCTACCCTTGGCAGTTCCGGTTGCTTTATACCAACCAACGATTTCCATAATTGAGCGATAACAACCTAGGCAAATGTCATGCTCATCGAGGCAGCAGATCCGAACACAAGGTGAATGTGGGGTACTAATAGTTCTCTCCAATTGAGTCAACGTGGTCAGAGGAATGGTGTTTTGGTTGTCGCTATAATAGTATAGTAAAATACTGTGATAATGATAGACATGCAACTGCCTGCATAAATTGTGCAGGGTTGTGGGATGCCACTGATTCAAGCGACACTCGCATCATTAACGTAAGAACAGGTCTCATTCTTGTGCGCCACTAGATGCATTACCCGAGCTTGGCTATTTGGGAGTTTTGGAGAAACCAAAATTCTATGCTTGAGCAATTCGCGATGATTCCGAAAACCTAAGGAAACGCGGAACAAGCCGCCGCAACATGCGGCGGCTTGTTCAGCGTTTCCTTAGGACTGGAATACCTGTGTCAGTTATGACGCTGAGGGTAAGGTTGTTGAAATGGTGATTCTTGAAGCTCATGCTTCAGGCGCGTGGCCAGTGGAAGAGCAGCGCAAAGCCGCATAGGGTTTTTCTGGAAGGGCATTGCGATATTCGCGCCGGTCGTAGTGCCTTGGGGAAATTCGAAGCTAGAACCTTTAACCCTGCTGATGGTGCCGCTGCTCGGTTTCTTCCTGCCACCGGCTTCGACCTGATCTGGTTCGGCGTGGTGATGACCGTGGTCATGGAGATGGGACTGATTGGTGATGGGCGTGTCGACCAAGTAACGGGTATCAGGGAACTAAACGTCCAGCCCAGACCTGTCGGTGGCATGAGCTAGAGATCGTAGCTCTGTCTGACATCTACTTGACCTCGGCCATATCATTGAAGACGGGTTGTCGGCCTCAACAGACATTCGTGGCTTGCTGCTTGAGCGGCAGCAACGTAAGCGTGAGTCGCTACCAGGTACGCCTACGAAGAAATTGGGCGCGTATCTTGCGAGCGAAGCGGCAGCAAGGAATCGATCTGACTGTTGAGACAGGACGGCAGTTTCTCCAGGGTGTCGC
>JBAYVV010000143.1:0-10357 GCA_041674465.1 Sterolibacterium sp. | reverse complement strand
TTGTCAAGGGCGATGCCAGCGAGGCCTGCATCGCCGCTGCATCGATACTCGCAAAAACTGCGCGCGATGCCGAAATGCTGAGCTTGCATGCGGCCTATCCGGAATACGGCCTGGACCGCCACAAGGGCTATCCGACTGCGGCGCATTTGGCAGCCTTGCGCGCTCATGGTCCGGCAGTAATCCACCGGCGCAGTTTTGCGCCAGTTTCGCGTCTGCTTGAAGGAGTCAAAACATGAACCTCATCCCTCTGCTGGTGTTTCTGCATTTACTTGGTGTCACGATCTGGGTGGGCGGCATGTTCTTCGCCTACGTTTGCCTGCGTCCGGTGGCTGCCGCGCAGCTTCAGCCGCCGCAACGTCTGGCGCTCTGGGCGGCGGTATTCGCGCGTTTCTTTCCCTGGGTATGGCTTGCCGTCATTCTGCTTCCGCTATCCGGCTTCGGTGTCATTGTTCTGGTCGGCTGGGGCAGTGTCCCACCGCATTGGCATGCAATGATGACGCTGGGTTTTGTCATGATGATGATCTTCGGCCATATCTACTTCGCTTCTTATCCCCGCCTGTGCCAGGGTGTGGCCGCGACGGACTGGAGCAAGGCCGGCGCTGCGCTCAACCAGATCAGAAAAATGGTCGGAATCAATCTGGCGCTGGGTCTGCTGACAATCACCGTGGCGACCCTCGGCACTTATTTCCGGCACTGAACTCTGCTCCGGCAGACTGCATGAAGCTGATTTCATCCCGCGCCAACCCAGGTTTCAAGCAGCTGCGACTGCTGGCCGAAGACGCACGCGAGCAGCGTCGAACCGGCACTGCCTTGCTGGAAGGCGCCCATCTGGTGAGTGCCTACCGCGACAAGATCGGGCTACCCGAGCAACTGATTGTCAGCGAGCATGGCGCCACGCAAGCGGAAATCCGGGCGCTTTGCGATAGCCTGGGCAGTGTCGAAACCTGCCTGCTGAGCGACAGCCTGTTCAAGGCACTTTCCGATCTGGTGGCGCCGACCGGCGTTGCTGCGGTGATCCGTACACCGCAAGCGACAACAGATGAAAGCCGCGGTTCCTGCGTCTTGCTCGATGCGGTGCAGGATGCCGGCAACGTCGGTTCGATTCTGCGCAGCGCGGCGGCGGTCGGCATCAAGGATATTTATCTGGGGCCGGGTTGCGCCGGAGTTTGGACCCGACGGGTGTTGCGGGCAGCGCAGGGGGCTCATTTCGATCTGCAACTGCACGAGCAGGCCGATCTGGAAAATCTCGTGGCCAGGTTCACCGGGTCTACGGTGGCGGCAACTGCAAACGCTGCAGAGTCGTTGTATGGGCAAGACCTCAGCGGCAGGGTGGCCTGGCTCTTCGGCAGCGAGGGTAGCGGCATCTCGTCGGTGCTTGAAGCCGCGGTGGCCAGGCGAGTCAACATTCCCCTGGCCGCCGGCAGCAATTCCCTGAATGTGGCTGCGGCTGCAGCAATCTGCCTGTTCGAGGAACTCCGGCAAAAAAATTTAAAACACTCACACTGATCAATGGAAGCTTTTCTCGTCTCCACGGGCATCGTGGCTCTCGCCGAAATCGGCGACAAAACCCAGTTGCTGGCTTTCATCCTCGCGGCAAGATTTCGCAAGCCGCTGCCGATTGTGCTGGGCATTCTCGTGGCCACGCTGGCCAATCACGGTTTTGCCGGCGCCCTGGGTGCCTGGCTGACAACACTTGTCACGCCATCGGCGATGCGCTGGATACTCGGCGGTTCGTTCATCGCGATTGCGATCTGGACCTTGATTCCGGACAAGTTCGACGAGGCAGAGGCAAAACAGAGCCGCTTCGGCGCATTCGGCACGACCCTGATCACTTTCTTCCTCGCTGAAATGGGCGACAAGACGCAAGTGGCGACGGTGGCGCTGGCCGTGCAGTATCACTCGTTCTTCTGGGTTGTGGCCGGAACCACGACGGGAATGATGATTGCGGATGTGCCGGCCGTGTTTCTCGGCGACCGGTTTGCGCAGAAAATTCCGGTTAGAGTCGTGCATTTGATCGCCGCCGCCCTGTTCGCACTGCTCGGCGCGGCGACCCTGCTTGGGGTCGGCGAGTCGCTGGGATTCTGAAAATGAGCGCCAACAAGAATTTGTCCGAGTGGTCACACGACCACGTTTTTGACCGGAGCAACCGGGCGGCCGAGCGCGGCACCCGCATCGTCACCTGGATCACCGCAACCATGATGGTGATCGAAATTTTCGCCGGCTGGTGGTTCAACTCCATGGCGCTGCTGGCGGATGGATGGCACATGAGCTCGCACGCTTTCGCCATCGGCTTGAGCGCATTCGCCTACATGGCGGCACGACGCTATGCCCACGATCCGCGCTTTGCTTTCGGCACCTGGAAAATCGAAGTGCTGGGCGGTTTCGCCAGTGCCATTGTATTGCTGGGTGTGGCCTTGCTGATGGTGACCGGATCACTGGAGCGCATGTGGTCTCCCCAGCCGATCCACTATCAGGAAGCCATCGTCGTCGCTGTGCTGGGTCTGGCGGTAAACGTCGCTTGTGCCATCATCCTGGGCAATGCCCACGATCATCATCACCATGATCATGCGCATGACCACCACGGACATGGTGGCGCGCATCAGCACGGCCAGGATCTCAACCTGAAGTCGGCTTACATCCACGTAGTTGCGGATGCGGCAACCTCCGTTCTCGCCATCGTCGCACTGGCCGGCGGCTGGTGGTATGGCTGGTCCTGGCTGGATCCCCTGATGGGCATCGTCGGCGCCTGCCTGGTGGCGCTCTGGGCGAAGAATCTGCTGCGCGAAACCGGCGCAGTGCTACTCGATCGCGAAATGGATCATCCCGTTGTGGCCGAGATCCGGGAGGCCGTCGAGTCCGGTGGGCCGCAGGGTGAAACCCGCATCACCGACTTGCATGTCTGGCGCGTTGGCAAGCACACCTATTCCTGCGCGCTGAGCCTGGTCACTTGCGATCAGACGCTGACGCCGCTGCATGTCCGGGATCAATTGGCCCAGCACGAGGAAATCGTGCATACCACGATAGAAATTCATCGGACCCGGTCGTCGGTACAGTAAGGCGGTTGGCGATCACGTTCGCACAGACAATCCATCTGAATCCTGCTATCGTTAGCGTTGCCGGACAGGAATGCGCCGGCGCGAGCCATTGAACGAGAAAGGTATCCGATGCATCCCGAATGGTGGCACTGGGCGGTTGCCGGAATTGCACTGATCCTGGCCGAACTGGCGGTTCCGGCTTTCGTGCTGGTCTGGTTCGGCTTGGGCGGGCTGGTCGTTGCACTGATTGTGCTGATGTTGCCGCAAATCGAGGTCACGGCGCAATTGTCGGTATGGCTGGTGGTTTCGGTGGCGCTGATCGTGCTCTGGTTCAAGTTGTTCAAGCCGAACTTTCACAAGACCCGGGTCGGCATGTCGGATGCCAACTTGATTGGCGAAATTGGTTTGCTAACGCGTGAGGTTGCACCTTTCCAGAAGGGCGAAGTGCGATTCCAGAAACCCATGCTGGGTGCTGATGTCTGGCCTTGCCTGGCCGACGAGGCCATCTCGGTCGGGGTGCGCGTGAAAGTGCTGACCGTTGAAGGCAGCTTATTGAAAGTGGGGAAAACCTGATGGAGGACACCATGGGTGCCGGATTTATTTTTGTTGTCGCATTGCTCGTATTTGCGATTGTCACGCTGGCCAAAGGGGTGCGCATCGTGCCGCAGGGTACCGAATGGATCGTCGAGCGGCTCGGCAAGTACAGCAGCACGCTGCATCCGGGACTCAACATCATCATTCCCTACCTGGACCAGGTGGCCTACAAACTCGTCACCAAGGACATCATCCTTGACGTGCAGGAGCAGGAAGTCATCACGCGCGATAACGCGGTGATCCTCATCAATGCCATCGCTTTCATCAAGATCACCGATCCGATCAAGGCGGTGTATGGCGTGACGGATTTTTCCGAGGCGATCCGCAACATGATCATGACCACCCTGCGCTCCATTGCCGGCGACATGGATCTCGATCAGGCGCTGTCGAGCCGCGACAAGATCAAGGCCAGGCTGCGCGAAAGCATCGCCGACGAGGCTATCGACTGGGGACTGACGGTCAAGTCGGTGGAGATCCAGGACATCAAGCCGTCCGAGTCCATGGTCAAGGCCATGGAAGCGCAAGCCTCCGCCGAGCGCGAAAGAAAAGCCATGGTGACCAAGGCGGAGGGGACCAAGCAGTCGGCCATTCTGCAGGCGGAAGCGCGACTCGAAGCGGCGCGGCGCGATGCCGAAGCCCAGATTACCCTGGCCGAAGCCAGTGCCGAAGCGATTCGTCGCGTTGCGGCGGCCATCGGCAACCAGGATGCACCGATGCGCTATATGCTTGGGGAACGCTACCTGACGGCGATGGGCAAGCTGACAGATTCGACCAATGCCAAGACCATCGTGCTGCCGGCGGACATCCAGGATGCCTTGCGCGGCATTCTCGGTCGCGTCCGCGGCGAGTAGCACCCCAGAATCAACAGCGGGCACTAGCTTGGATTAACCGCGGTAGCGTAGCAGGGCGCGCGCCGAACCGAACAACAAGATGCCGACGGTAGCCGAAATTGTGGCCAGCGGGTACAACGTGCCGTCGTGGCTGGCGCCGACCCAGATGCCGATAAGCAGTGCGGCGATCATCATGCAGGAGCCCATCAGACCGGCCGCAGCGCCGGCCTGCTTTGGGAAAGGCGCGATGGCGCCAGCCTGCATGCAGGGAAAATTGACGCCGTGCGCCAGCATGGTCAGGAACAGGCAACCGACCACCACCGTCCAGTGGTGCAGGCCGATATTCACCAGCAGCAGGAACAGCAGCCCGGCGCCGAGCGACATGCGGCTGCCCAGCGTAAAACTGCGCGTCAGGCCGATCCTGCCCAGCCAATAGCGGCAAAGGATGGTACCCGCGAGATAACCGATCACGCCGAAGGCAAAGCAATAGCCGTAAATCTCGGTCGCCACGCCAAGCACCCGGATCAGCACGAAAGACGAGCCGGAAATGAAGGCAAAGATCGACCCGTAGCTCAGTGCACCGGGCAGGGTGTAAGCCCAGAAAGTGGGATTACGGGCGATGTTGAAATAACCGCGTACCAGACTGCCAAACTGGGTCGCCTGCGGATTCTTGTGCTGATTGGTTTCGCTGAGCAGACGCCATGCCGCGACGGCGAGCAGGCTGCAGAAAAAAGTCTGCGCGACGAAGGCGGCGCGCCAGCCGAAAGCGATTTGCAGATAGCCACCGAGGATCGGTCCGAGGATGGGCGCCAGCGAAAAGATGCTGCTGGCCTTGGCGATCATGCGAGCGCCTTCAGCCGGCTCGAAGGCATCGCGGATGATGGCGCGCGCAATCACCACCGCCGTGCAACAGCCGACCGCCTGCACGAAACGTCCCAGCACCAGCAGCGTGATGCTGGGGGCGAGGCCGCAGGCAATGCTGGCGGCGAGGTAGGTCAGCAAGCCGCCAAAGAGTACGGGGCGTCGCCCGAAGCGGTCGGAGAGCGGGCCGCTGATGAGCTGCGCGGTGGCGAATCCAAACACGAACAGGGACAGGGTCTGCTGTACCACGGCCGGTGTCACGGCAAAATAAGTCGCCAGGTGGGGCAGGGAAGGCAGGTAGAGATCGGTCGACAAGGGTTGCAGCATCAGGCAGCCGGTGATCAGCCAGAGGATGGTGTTGGGCGACATTTCACCGTCAGTGCCCGGCTTTGACTCTAGGGTGCTAGGCCTTGGCACGGAGGATGCGCCCTTTCTCGCGTTCCCAGTCGCGGTCCTTTTCGGCTTCGCGCTTGTCGTACTGCTTCTTGCCTTTTGCCAGGCCGATCGAAAGCTTGATGCGGCCTTTTGCAAAATGCAGGTCGAGCGGCACCAGGGCGTAGCCGGCACGTTCCACCTTGCCGATGAGCTTGCGGATCTCGGCGCCATGCAGCAACAGTTTGCGGGTACGGATGGGGTCCGTCGCAATATGGCTGGCCGTGGTTGTCAAAGGGCTGATGTGGGCGCCGATCAGAAAGACTTCCTCGTTCTTCAGCACCACGTAGGCTTCCTTGATTTGCGCCCGGCCGGCACGAATCGATTTGACCTCCCAGCCTTCGAGAACCAGGCCTGCTTCGAAGCGATCCTCGATGAAATAGTCGTGAAAGGCTTTCTTGTTTTCGACGATGCTCATGGTTTGATGCGCAGGTACAATGCGGCATTCTAACGCAGCGAATCAAGATGGCCGTCGTCGAAAAATCCGTACTCATCAACTACAGCGTCACGCAGATGTTCGACCTTGTCGATTGCGTCGAGGATTATCCGAAGTTTCTGCCCTGGTGCAGCGGCACGGATCTTCTTGAACGCACAGAAGACAAGACTTCAGGACGCATTCACATCAATTTCCAGGGTATCAAGGCGAACTTTTCAACCGTGAATGCGAAGCAGGCGCCACTCTGGATGGATATCGCCCTGCTCGACGGACCGTTCAAGAGCATGACTGGCGGCTGGCGTTTCACGCCACTCGACGATGCGGCGTGCAAGGTGGAGTTCAAGCTGCATTACGAGTTTTCCAGTAAATTGCTTGAGAAGGTGCTGGGGAAAGTCTTCAATCACATCGCCGGCACGTTGGTGGAATGTTTCGTCCAGCGTGCGCGGCAAACCTATGGCTGAACCTTGATGAGCACATTGCACATTGAAGTGGCCTACGCCTTGCCGCAACAGCAGGAGTTGATTCGCTTCGAACTACCGGCCGGCAGCACGCTGCAACAAGCCCTGGAAGCTTCCGGCCTGCTGCAAAAATATCCGGAACTCGACCTGGCGAAAAACAAATTCGGGATATATGGCAAGCTGGCCAGGCTTGAGACCCCGTTGCGTGATCACGATCGTGTCGAAATCTACCGGCCACTGCTGGCCGATCCCAAGGAGACGCGCAAGCAGCGTGCCGCAGAGAACAAGGCGGCCAGGAAAAAGGTTTCCTGAGGTTTCCTGGGAGCAAGCGCAGTCCGTATTTCTGCGCGTACCAGAGCTGTCCGCGACCATGAACGCGAACAGTCAGCAGCCCCCGACTCTTTTTCCCGCAACCTGATTTTGCATCTCCGTGGCTTTACCGCCCACGTTGGCGACGGCGGATATCGTGCCGTTGAAGCTGTTGGCGCCAAAGCTGATTGTGCCCTTGGTCTGCAGCCCATACGAGCCGCCACAATTCATTGCAAACCGAAAGGTGCCACCAGAGTAGTTCTTTTCCGCAAAGTTGCAGCCTGACGCCCCTTGGGTCGATAGCGAACTGACGAGTTGTGATGGGTCCTTGGCATCGCTGGCAGTAAGGCACTGAGTGAGAGTAAAAGGTTGTGGTGCCCACCCTGTTTCGGTGGGCACCCGCGCTTCTAACGAAATTTCCCAAAGTCCCGGAGATAGGTCTCCTGCGATCGCCCAAGGGGCGCAAGCACTGGCGAGCAATAGCAATAGAATCTTAGCCTTGGTCAACATTTTCATCTCCCATGCAATCACGACATGTCAGGCATTCTATGCCGCCTCCCGAATCAACCGCTGTACAGTCACAGTTGTTGATCTATTTTTCTGGGCAAGTGGCAATTTAACAACAGGCCGCCAGAATCTCGCATGAAGAACAACTTGATAAAATGCATACCTTTTCTCAACCTGTTCTCCAGATGGAAATGCAGCTATCTGACACCGAAACCTCTACGCAACAAAGATCATGCTAATCAAAGTGTTCAGTCCGACGGATTTGGATTTGGCTTGGGCTGTCATTAACGACGCTGCCCAGGCATATCGTGGAGTCATCCCCGCGGATCGGTGGCAGGAACCCTATATGCCCAAGGATGAACTGGAGCATGAAATCGCTGATGGCGTTACATTTTGGCTCGCAGAAGATGAGGACAGCCTCCTTGGCGTGATGGGAATACAAGATAAGGGGGAGGTCGCATTAATCCGCCATGCTTACATCAAGCCAGGCGTGCAAAGAAAGGGCGTAGGGACGAATCTACTGCAACATGTGATGGTCTTGACAGATAAGCCCGTTTTGGTTGGTACTTGGTCTGATGCAAAGTGGGCTATCGATTTCTATCGACGCAATGGATTCGCGGTTGTTCCCTCCAGTCTGAAGGATGGCCTGCTTCAGAGATACTGGTCAATCCCAGTAAGGCAAGTAGAGACTTCTACTGTGCTTGCCGATAATCGATGGCTCGAAACCAGATTGCTTGAGGTAGCTTGAGTCTAGAGGTAATAATCGAACGGCTGCTTAACTGCCGAGAGATCGGGAGGTCATCTGTCTCTGGTCGGCCATGAACTGACATCCAGCGCAACGAAAACTCGCTCATCTGCGGGGTCGCTAAGCACCCTAAGCGGTCTTAAGGCACCTACATTTCAAAACAAGAGGCAGGACTCGCTGGGATGGCATGCGGAGATTTTCAATACAGCTAGTCTGCGCGTGATCAGCTCTCAAGGTTGTACCATCTTGTACTGCTGAATTTGTCCGATAAAACTTCCATCTCGGGCGGCACGACGAATGCGGTGGGCGCGAGATTTTTCGCTAGATGGCAGGCGGATGGGTGGATTTGCCGATACTCCTTTGCCACTATCGTAGATCGGCCGGGGCGGGCCGTTACGAGAACGCCGCCAATCCGAAATATGTATCCTGCCCTGAGCCACCAAGGCTTTGAGGTAGCCCGCATTCTTCGCGGTATTCGCCGCCAGTCCTGCCAGACGAGCGGCTTGGCGATAATCCAGAGGGCCATGACGCTCTATCACTTCGAGCAGACGCAACATGCCGGGCGCCGCCCGATTCTCATCGGACATCTTAGGACGCGCGTAATCCTGGCTTCGTCCAGCGGAATACAGCGGGATGACGAATGCCCCCGAGGCGTTGCGGCGCCAACCTGAGATATGGATCAGTCCAAGCTCTTTCATATGCCGCATGTAGCCACCGCCCGAAAGCGTTGTGGTCGCCACGTAGGCTTTCTCCGCGATCTCCTCACGGCATAGCCCAGACTGACGTTCCAATACGATCAGAATTCGCTTGTAGGCTGGCGGAAGGCTGCCTGGTCTGGCTCTTGTCGGTTCGGTCATTTCAGCCTTGCCCGGGAGACGTTTTCCGTAATAATTATCCCGGCGGGATTCCCTGCGCCAGCGCCTTGTCCGACACAAGAATATGATGGGTCAGCCATTCCATCAGGAAATGCAGCAAAGAAACCGAGAGCGTCTCTTTACCGGCATTGAACTTTGCCTGGAATTCGACAACCTCCTGAACCAGCTTGGCATGTTCTGCCTTATGGGTTCCTGCCGCCGGGTACTGGCTCAAGGACATCAACTGCTCCTCCATGGCGAAATGTGTCTTGGTGTAGTTGATAAGATCATTCAACACGTCGCCGCAAACATCCCTGCCTTTGCCGGCGCTCATCGCATCGCTCAGTGCATTGATTAGTTCAACCAGTCTCTGGTGGTCCCTGTCAATCAATCTATGCCCAACTTTTAGTTTGTCGTTCCATTCCATCATGGCCATGTTCTATCCCATCCTTACGTTTATACCTTGAACCGGTCTACTGCCTGCTTGAGTGTTTCCGCCTGCTCTTCCAGGTGCTTTGCGGCTCCTGCCGATTGCTTGGCCAGGAAGCTGTTCTTCTCGCTCTTCTGGGAGATCTTTTCCACTTCCTGGGCAAGCTGGGTGGCCGCTTGGGTCTGTTCTTGCAAGGCAGTGGATATTCCATCAACCACGTTTCTGACTTTGACCGTACTTTCCTCGATATGTCCCATGGCCTCACCGGACTGCTCTGCCAGACGCATTCCTTCTATCACCTGCTTGTTGCTCAATTCCATGCTTTGCACCGAACCCTGCGTGCTTTCCTGGATCGCGCCAATCATCTTCCCGATTTCCTGAGTCGATACCGTGGTTCGCTCAGCAAGTTTTCGGACTTCGTCGGCAACTACCGCAAACCCTCTGCCCTGTTCTCCGGCCCGGGCTGCTTCGATGGCAGCATTCAGCGCCAGGAGGTTGGTCTGTTCGGCGATCTCCTTGATGACGTTGACGATGTTCGAGATCTCCGTGGATTTGCTGTCCAGATCCTGGATCATCTGGGTGGATTGACCCACCGATTGAGTAATCAAGCCCATCTCATTGACGACGTTGCTCACCGTGCTTGCGCCTTCGCCGGAAAGTTGACCTGCCTCCATCGCCATTTGGTGAGCACTGTTGGCGTTGTCAGAAACCGTTGCGATGCTGGCGGTGATTTCCTCGATGGCAGCCGCCATGGAAACTGTCGCCTGGGTCTGCTGGTCAGAACTCGCGGTCAGATCCTGCGCCGCAGTGGCCAGTTGGTGCGAGGTGGCCATCACCTGCACGGCACTTTTCTTGACGTCGGACAC
>JBAYVV010000142.1:0-10644 GCA_041674465.1 Sterolibacterium sp. | reverse complement strand
GGCGTCGAACCAGCGCGTCGTGGCATCATGCGCGAAGCACCGCGCACGTCAGGCAGTTCGATCCTTTCCTGGCAGCGGCTTTGGCGTGTCGGACTATACGGTCTGACCATGGCAGTGGGTACGCTCGGCATCTATGTCTGGAGCCTGGCGCCAGGCAACGAAGCAAAAGCTGGAACCCTCGCTTTCACTACCTTTGTCCTCTTCCAGTTTTTCAATATCTTCAATGCCCGAGCCGAGCACGGCAGTGCTTTCAACCGCCATTTTTTCAGCAACGGCAAGCTTTGGCTGGCACTTGTTATTGTGGTCGGCTTGCAATTCGTGGTTGTGCACTGGGCGCCAGCCCAAGGCATTTTCGACACCGTCGATCTGACGGCTGCCGAATGGGGATGGGCGACCCTGGTTGCATCGAGCACGTTATTCCTGGACGAGGCGCGCAAGCTTGCGGTATCGGTCTTCTGCGGGCGCCGAAAAAAAAAGACGAGGTGGTTATGAACGCACCCAAGGTCCACGATTCCCGGCTGCTTCGCGCAGTTTTCCTGGGATTGGGAATCATGGCGCTGTTACTGGGTGTGATTGGCATCTTTCTGCCGATATTACCGACGACGCCTTTCATTCTGCTGGCAGCAGGCTGCTTTGCCCGAGGGTCTGAACGCATGCATAGGTGGTTGCTGGCTCAGCGCCTCGCCGGACCGATTATTCGCAACTGGGAGTTGCACCGGAGCGTGCCGCCGTGGGTCAAACCTTGGGGATTTCTGATGATGGCAGTGTCGTTTGGCGTTTCGATCGTACTGATGGAATCTTTATGGCATCGCATCATTCTGGCAATCATCGCTGTGACCCTGGCGGCTTTTCTCTGGCGAATTCCAGTGTGCAGTTCCCGCGATTCTTTTCGCAGCAGCGATTCCGACCCCTGACTTTAATCAAACACGCCCGATCAACAAATGCGCTGCTTCCGCAATATTATAGCTATTAACTATTGCTTGTGTATAAACAATCGATTTGATTAATTATCTGCCGATCTTTAGCATGTGTTCATACCCTGAATATCGGGGAAAGGAGCCGGATCATGTACACCGAACTTTTCATCGAATTGTGGGCCTTGTTCGCTCAATCACACTAAAGAGGAAATCAGCATGACTAACGAAAACAAATGCCCCGTCATACACGGCGGAGTAACGTCTGCGTCCATTTCACACATGGACTGGTGGGTTTTTCACTGACCGCGCAGGCGCGCTGACCAACGACTTCTTTGTCAACCTGACCGACATGGCCTACACATGGCAACCTGCCCGTAAAAATCTCTACGAAATCCGCGACCGCAAGACTGGCGTCGTGAAATGTACGGCCACGCGCGCCGATCTGGTGTTCGGCTCGAACTCGGTGCTGCGTGCGTACGCCGAGATCTATGCCCAGGACGACAACCAGACCAAGTTCGTTAATGATTTCGTCGCGGCCTGGACGAAGGTGATGAACGCTGACCGCTTCGATTTGTGATTAAAGGCTGACCAGGTCAAGCGTCTCGATGCCGGTGAAGAAATCGTGTCAACCTGGGATGAAGCCAAGAAGCGCATCCGCGCTCAAGTCGAAGAATCGTAATGCGCGTTCATATCACCCGATCAGCGGAAAATGACCTGCTGAACAGCTTTGCCTTTTACGAGCACCAAAAAGCGGGAATAGGCACTTAGTTTCTCGACAGCCTATGCGCCGATATCGATGCTTTGATCCTGTATGGCGGTATACATGCCAAGCCTGTGGGTCGTATGCACCGGGCAATCGCCAACCGGTTCCCCTTTGCCATCTATTATGAACTGCAAGATGATGTGGTCACGGTGGTCGCTGTGCTTGATTGCCGACAAAACCCCGCTTCTATTATTAAGCGATTAAGCTCGGACTAATCCCTTTCGTGTCGCTGTTCATGGGCATATCTAAGGTGGTTCCCGCCATGCGGCAACCGCTCAGCGACCGCTTGCGATAGCCTACAATTCGGCCATTGCAGACGTAGTGAATTACGGAAGCGGACACTCGTCCGAGTTTGCTGAATTTGGAAAGCTGCCATTCAAAGTACCTCGAAATTCTCAGTTCACATCGAAAATTCCAACGGCAAGTTGCAGCAATCAGCGGACGCCCAGCTTGCTGCTGGCTATGACCGGAGCTGGGGTACACCAGCGCTCAAATCATGCAGCACCAAAACTCAGTCCCGGTTGCTCTGAGCGTCAGCTTCCCGAAATTCTCACCGGCAAGTCAGTGCCAAAAAGAGCCATTTAGCCTTCAATACTGTGAAGGGCGGCTGTCTGGTGGTGGAGCTGCCGCTCGCCAGCCCGCTGTGATGTTGGACTTGTCGGCCATTGCGGCCAATGGCATCCCTACGAAAAAAACGGCCAGCATGGGTGTCACTGTGAGCATCCATGCTGGCAAATTGGCGGGAAAATTACTGGCGGGTTTCAAAAGCAATCATGTTCTGCCTTCCATCGCCCGCTTCATTGCCGCGAGCCCTTTTTCGATCATCTCCGTGACGCTTGGCGCAGCGTCATTCGGCAGCAAATCGGCAATCCAGACACCACTGGTGCGGCCGTTCTCGGCAAACACCTGGAACGAAGCGCTGTAATGTGTCATGGTTGTACCAACGGCCGCCCAGGCGATGCGGCGACTAGCATCATCGACGTCAATTATGAGTTCGCGCACTACCATGCCGTTGCCGAAGGTCACAATGCGTGCGCCGTCCTCGACCTTGGTGTCGACGACGAACCCAGGCACCAGCCGGGTATGCAGGGCGCCGATGTCCCGTGCGGCGTCCCATACCATCTCTGGCGGTACGTCGATCACGATTTCGCGATGAATGGAAGCCACGGCTATATTCCCTCGCTCAGGTAGACCGCTTCGATGTTGTTACCGTCCGGATCAAGCAGAAACGCGGCGTAATAGGTCGGCCCGTAATCCGCACGCAAACCCGGCTTGCCGTTGTCCCGACCGCCAGCCTTGATCCCTTCGAGGTAAAAGCGATCCACGGCATCACGATTTTTTGTACGCAGCGCAACGTGCGATCCGGCGCCTGTCGCGCTTGCCGACGCGTACAACCATAGTGCCGGCGCATTGACCGGACCAAATCCGCTGCCCGAGCTATCCATGACATAGCCCAGCGGGGCTAGCACGGCCGAGTAGAAACGCGCGCTGGCGTTGATATCTTTAACTTGCAAACCAACATGATCGAACATGATGCAATCTCCATATAAAGAGATGCCATGCTAGGTTATCCACGTCGATCAGTCTTGGAAAATCTTGCGCTCCCCGCGCGCGAGTCGGCGGAAGTGCCCAGGCGACATGCCTGCAGCACGATTAAAGGTGCGAACGAAATTGGAAAGGTCGTTGAACCCCACATCTAAAGCGACCTCGGTGACAGAGCGGCTTTCTTCAGCCAGCAAATGCGTTGCGTGCCGCAAACGCGAACGTACTAGGTACTGATGCGGCGTCACGCCAAATACGCGCGTGAAGACGCGCAGGAAATGGAATGGACTGAGTCCGGCTTCGTTGGCGATGGTGTCGAGGCTAAGCGAGTCTTGCGAATTTTCATCGATCCATACCGCCGCTTCAACGGCGCGTCTGCGTTGGCGGGCATCGGCATTTGTTTTGAAGTGTGAATAACCCGAAGCGGTTTCGACAAAACGTTGCGCCAATACCAAGCCGACCTCGTTGATACCGACATCGCTGCGCCCTTCGGCTGCCGCCCAAGCCAATTCGCCCAGCACCATCAGTTCGGCAAGAGGCGGAATCCTGCCGAGTCGCCAAACCGCGTCGTTTTCGCCGATCTGCTCGACGAATTCCGGCGCTAGTTGAAAGGAAAGACACTCATCGCCACCACAATGATGGTCATGGGTGCAAAGGTACTCGTCTCCTGCATGGCCGATCAATAGTGAGCCAGGTACGAATTCAAAATTTCGTCCGCGCGACCGGCAGCCAAAGCTACCTTTGCGCACGTAGGAAATAGAATGCGCAAAGAACTGTTCGGTAAAGGGCTGATCGTGCGGCGTCGCGGTGCAGCGGTAATCTAGTACCGAAAATGCTTGGCTTTGATAGAGCGTCTCTACTTGCATGGCAATTCATCCGATGCTCGGCAGACAGCAGGATATTCTCATAATTAGCAGTAGTCCCTATGTGAGGAGCTAATGTTTTCACGCTACCTTTTTCTGGATCGCGATCGGAGACTTCTTTTGCGATCGTGGCGCAAACCGAACATGGCAAATTCCTATTCTTTAGTCTGGTGTATTATTCTCACCAGCCAAGATGCACCCCAAACCCCCGCTGCTTCCTGGTTAGGTGGGCGGGGTGCTTTCTCCTTTTCACTTCGCCTGCCGTTCGAATCTTTGGAGAAGTAATCAATAATTCAGAACTTCCGATTTTCTTGCGGATTGGTGTTCCCTCCGTCGATGCAGAGCATATTGAGTTGGTAACAACAATATCTTATTGTTAGCCAAGTGTATGCCACAGCCCGCAGAGAACCTGCGATACAGTCAAAGTCGGATCAAGGCTTCGACGCACCCTGATACTGGATCTGGATATTTCAAGACTCGCGCCAAGCGCGGTTTGCTGATTGACCGGCAATAACACTGGAGGGAATCTCCCGAGTTCAGCGAATCAATTCAGATCAAGAAAGTTGTCTGAACTATAAGTGAAAGCTGGCACATTGGGACAGTAGAATATTCTTGGAACTATTGGATCCATTACCTGAGTGATAATTTACTCACCGAGACGAAAGGATGCCATGCCATACCCGCCGGAATTTCTTAAGCTCGTAGACGAGTTCATCGATCTTGCTAACCACTTGGCCGAAAAAGTCAAAGATGGAGAGGTAAGTGCCGCTATTCTGTTTGCTGCCGGACGATATAACGCCTTCAATTTCCTATCGCATAACGGAAAGGAACAAGATCGCGCGAAGGCTGTGGAATTTTACGTTTCGGAGTACCGAAAGGCTCTCGAATCAAACCTTGATGGTGTTGTCGGTTCAGTCATTAAGTCCCAAGGGTAACCAGAAACCAGCGCAGCATGGTTGGTTCGCGGCTGTTTGATTTCCTATGATTAAGAACGTTGATCTTTTTCTGCGGTCTTGCAGCGGCGGTTTTCGAACCGGGAGCCGCCGCTGAGAAATCTGTCGTCTACGGCCGCTTGATGGCGAGAACAGTAATTTGGAACTTCAAGTTCGTTGCTCGACTGCGGTCATTGAGTTTTCGTCACAGGAAGCGTTAATATCAAGACATCCAATTAACAGGAGAAGCTGTCATGCCAACGCCTCTACCCGCAGCCGCATTCGATCAGGTATTCCTGTCGGCGCGCACTTTCAACAAATTCACAGACAGAGCAGTTGATGACGCTACGCTGCACCAGTTGTATGAAATGTACAAATGGGGACCAACTGCGATGAATTCTCAACCAGCACGGATTGTCTTTGTGCGCAGTGCTGCCGCCAAGGAAAAGCTGAAAGGGGCATTGATGCCCAATAATGTGGACAAGACGATGGCAGCACCAGTGACTGCCATCATCGCCTATGATGCTGCCTTCTACGAGCAATTACCAACACAATTTCCGGCAGTCCCAACGGCCCGCGACATGTTCGCCAGCAACCCTACCCGCGCGGATGAGACAGCGTTGCGCAGCGGAACCTTACAAGGTGCCTACCTGATCGTGGCCGCCCGAATGCTTGGACTGGATGCTGGTCCAATGAGCGGGTTCGATGCCGACAAGGTCAATGCAGCTTTCTTAGCCGAAGGGACTTGGAAGGCCAATTTCCTGGCTAATATTGGTTGGGGGGATCCTTCGGGCAACCGACAACGGGGACCACGCTTACCCTTCAGCGAGGTGGCGCGGATCGAATAACTGCCAGCCCTTTTTGGGGCTGTCCTGACTAATCGGAACGAGCATCAATCGGGTTATTGCACATATTTCCCTAAATTTACATCGCTGGACGCAATTGAGGCTGTTATCCTGCAATACGGCGGAGGACAGAAACGCCCAGCTAGGGCAACACCTACGGACGTGCCGGATTGCCTACCCGTGCACCCTAGAAATAATACCGCAGTGATGCCTGCCAGCTCTGCATTTGTGACACTGCGCCGAAGTTGCTGAAACGCAGTCCGCTGTTTCGTTGCCATTGCACCGCATAATCAAAGTGCCCTATGTGGTAGCGTACTTCCAGCCAGGAACGCTGGCTCGAATCAACGATGTCGGCGCTTCTCATGGCACTCAAATCAAGATGATTGACGAGTGCATCCTGCCAGGTGGCATAGAAAAAAACCATTTTACGGGTCGGCATGTCCTGGGCGAGTTGCGCCCAGCTGCGATACAGCGAATAGACGACAAGGGGGCCATGCCGTAGTGCATCCCACTCTTCCTTCCCCATTCCCCTGCCGTTGTACTGAAGCTCTGCCGTCAGTGAAATCTTGTTCGGTGTGGTGTAAGTGATGCCACTTGCAAGACGATTGTAAAAAGCAGTGTCGCCTGGTATTGCCGGAGCTGTTTGCTGAAAGGCTTGAGTAAGCAGCGAAGGGCTGCGACCGCCGGCCCACTCGGCATAGACCACCGTGGCATCGTTTGTCAATGCGGTCAGATTCAGGCCGAACTGAAGCGGAAGGTGCCCTTCCTGATAGATCAGGAATTGCGGATTGATGTTGTCGGTGAATTTTTGGCTGACCGAAATCAACCAGCGCTCCTGGTTATTGGTTGCACCCCAATCAGGATTGAACGCATCTTGGCTGGGATGATTGCTGAGCCTGGGAGAATACATTCCCGTCATGCCCCCCCCAACCCACAGTTGCTGAAAGCGTACCATGACGCTGCCCTGACGATTTTCCTTGAGGCTGGCCGGGCTAATCGAGACGACTGAACGTAATGCACCTGCTCGGAAAAAATCCGTCGGGTTATAACCGATTGCAACGCCGTTTCGCACATTGATGCGGCCCAGATCGAGTATCGTATCCGGCTGCGCGCGCCAGCTGAGGTAGGCTTCCTTGATCGTGTTGATGGCGTTTTGATCCGAACCCTTCTTCGGCCAGTTGGCATCCAGCCGGTCGGCAAATACGGCGCGCCACACGGGTGAGAAGCTATGATCGTACTGGACATCGAACGAGAGCCGACGTCCGTAACTTGAGGCATTGCTATCACGTTGAGTGGCACCTGCATATTCACCCTCGGCAAAGGCCCGCAAGTCGCTGGCATTTTCCGCCACTGCAAGCGCACTATCGGCGAGCATCAGGGCACTCTCATCCGGATCCGCGCACAGGCCCGGGGAGGGGTACCACAAGCCCAGTGCAACGAGGTACGCCAGAACGGCCGAAGCCCGACGCTGCCACAACAGAGACATCATCATCGTCCGGCAGGATGCCGGCTCATTCCGGCTTGAAGCGAGGAAGGTAATCGCGCTGCAGCCAGGCCTCGGGTACCTCGCGCCTGACCCATTCGGTATAGCGCATCACGGTGACCCAATCCGATTCCAGCCCATCGATGATGACAGTTTCGGTGGGTCGCTCGATGCCGAACACTTTTTGGTAGCGCCGATAGTAGGCAGTCTTCAACAGTTTGTTGCTTTCCGTATAGAAGCGCGCCTTGACCGGACGCGTGTTGCTGGTGTCGACCCACATCTCGATGTGATGATAAGTCGCATCAGGGCTTGTCGCCACCAGACCCAGCTTGTAACAGTGCCTGGGCTGGCGTTCGCCGTCCGTGCTGTCTTCCTCGGTTGTCGTCGTCGCCTGGTAGTCTTTCGCGAAATTGACGGTCACAACATCACCATTGGATGCCTGCCCCAGTAGGCGCTGCTGGGGCGACAGGCGGATACTGGCTTTGCTCGAAGGATCGAAGAACCACATGTCCTTGCCGCTGAACAGAATCAGCTTGTTGGCATCACGTGCCGGGGCCACGTAGCGGATGAGGCTGCGGAACTGGCCGCCGTTCGGGTCGGCTTTTGAATAGATCGCTAAGGTGCTGCTCTCGGTCTGCTTGCCGTTGCGATATTCGATCAGGGTGTTGGTCAGGCCAAACGGGAAATCAGGGTTACGCACCGCATCGCTGGCGATCAGAATTTCCTGCGGATTCATGCCAGCGCAAGCCATGTTGATTAACAGGAAACATAAGATTAAGGCGGCCGTCAGCTGCTTCATCATCGGCATCTTCATCAGACGTGGCGCAAGGCATCCACAATCATCAATTTCGCTGCGCGCCGGGCCGGCCACCAGGCAGACAGCACGGTGACGAGGATCATTCCTGTGACGCTCCCCAGCATCAGTGGCATGTCCTGCCAGACGCGAACAAGGATCAGATAGGCGTATGAGTATCCTGGGGGCGTCCATGACCAGCCGCTGTGGTTGATGAGATAGGCAATGATCAAGGCGAATATCACGCCGGCAATCGCGCCGATGAGCCCCAGCAGGACGGCTTCCCACATGAACAGGCGGCGGATGCCTGAACGGCGTAATCCCATGGCACGCAAGGTGCCGATCTCGACGGTACGCTCGACCACGGCCGTGCTCATGGTGTTGCCGATGGTAAACAGGACAATGACGCCGATCAGCATCGCAATAAACCCGAACATCGAATCCATGAACTGGTTGGTCTGTCCATAAATCGGATTGAGTGTCTGGTAATCCAGTACCTCCAGCAGTTCTGACTTGAACTCCGTCGCCAGGAGTTGTGCGAGTCGTTGCTGCGCCGCCGGAATCTGGCTGGTATGCTGGAGCTGAATGATGATGGCGGTCACCTGCGGGGATGATGCGCCATAGATGAGCTTCTGTGCCTGCCCCAGATGCATGGCCAGATAGACATCATCGATCGCCTTGATGCCCATGTTGCGGGCCTCGACAACGGAAAGACTTGCCACATTCGGTGCGCCATGCGCAGTGGCTGCCAGCATCTCGATGCGGTTTTCTTCGAGGGCAGGTCGACTGGCTTTTTCTATCGACGAGAGCAGGGCGATGTCATCCGGTATACTGTTGGCGTTGCTGGTATTCTTCACGGGCACCCGCTTGCAATCCGGGATCATGAGGATGTTGCACAGCTTGAGTTTGCGCGCCACGCCCGTGCCGACAACCACGGCATCCTCGCGGGTTCCGACCAGGGGCAGCGGCCTGGCATAGCTGATCACACCGTAGTCGTTCCACAACAGCATCTTGTTGCGTGCCTCGGGCACAAGCCCTGTGGCAATCACGGATCGCGACACCCCATCCGAGAAATTCCCGGCAATACCGCCAAGCTGCAATGTGGGGGTGACGATGACCTGCATCGGTGCCAGCACCGGATCGTGGCTGACGACATCGATAATCCTCTGGTAATCGGCAATGCCGTAGGCAGTGGGGTTGTCGCTGCCATCCAGGAAATAGTTCTGGTGCTGTATCTGAAGGTGGCCGCTGGCCTGGATGAATCCGGTTTGGGTGCCGTAGATGATATTGGAGCGGTAGCCACCGAAGAGCAGGATCGCCACCAGGCCGATGACCATGGAAAGCAGTGTCGTGAGAGAACGGCGCCGGTTGCGCAGCAGGTTGCGCAGGGCAAGGGAGAGGGTCTTCATGTCGGCATCTCCGCAGCGCTGTCGCGCCTCTCGACGCTGGTAATGCAGCCGTCGCGGATGAAGATTGCATCGTCGGCCTCGGCTTGTATCTGTGGATCGTGCGAGGAAAACACAAAGGACACATGATGCTCGCGCTGCATCTTGCGCATCAGCGCAATAATGGCAGCGCCTGTTTGGCTGTCCAAGTTGGCCGTCGGTTCATCGGCCAGGACCAGCTTCGGCGCGGTCGCAAGCGCTCGGGCGATCGCCACGCGCTGCCGCTGCCCACCCGACAACTGCCCAGGGAGGTTTTGTGTCCGGTCCGAGAGCCCGACTACGTCCAGGAGCGCGAGTACCCGCTGCCTTCTCCGAGCCGCGGGTATTTTTGCCAGCAACAGGGGGTATTCGACATTTTCATAAGTCGTCAAGACCGGCAACAGGTTGAAGTTCTGAAAGATAAATCCGAGATGACGCGCTCGAAAATCAGACAAGTCATCATCCGTCATGGTTTGCACCGGTTGCCCCGCCACCAGGATCTCACCCTGATCCGGCCGGTCGATGCAGCCGATCAGGTTCAGCAGAGTCGTCTTGCCACTCCCGGAGGGGCCGGAAATCACGGTGAAGCAGTTGGCGCGAATCTGGAGATTGATATCGCGCAGCGCCGGCACACTAACGGCATCAAGATGGTAGGTCTTGCTGACTTGATTTAGTACGACTGGATACATATGCTACTGACTGGGATCCTTGATTGAACTAGCTATTGCGTATGGATGATTTTATTCTATACGCTATAACAGTTGCGTCTGATCACATAGAAAGCCGAGTGAGGAAGCCGTGTTCTACATTTAGCTGTTCTTGTGATATCGAATGAAATCGCCATTCCGCTTCCAGGACTTTCTGAGTCTGCGTTGATCACCGCCAGCTAACGCGACCTTGCCGAAGGTCAGGCTAAGAATATCCATGGCACAGGCTCGCTAATGGGTGACCGCAGTCGCGGTCCTGACAGTCATGTTGGGGTGGTCAAAAAGCCAACGACCCGGCGCTATTGGCCGGGTCGTCATTGGTTGGTTGGGTTCTCCGCCAGACGAAATCAGCGCGCCCGCACCAGTTGATAGGCG
>JBAYVV010000141.1:0-10656 GCA_041674465.1 Sterolibacterium sp. | reverse complement strand
TCTTTGCCCCGCCCTTTTCCTGCGGCGCTTCGAGGATGCCCATCTCGCGCGTCGGGTAGCCGTTCTCGTTGAGGATGCCGAGCATGGCGTAGCGATGCATGATCAGCCGCGCAATGTAAGCCACGGTCGACGGCCAGTTCTGCTGGCGGCGCGTGCCGGGGACGAAGGCCATGAAGTCGCCGAGCGGCTCGGGATAGTTGAGCAGCTTGCGCAGTTTCATGCCGATCCAAGCCGGATCCATGACACGCATGTCGAGCGACAGCAGCTTGGTCAAGCCGTCCAGGGCGCGCGGATAATTGCCCGAAAGCCAGACCGAGTAGGGTCGCGTCACACCGTCGGGCAGGGTGATTTCCTTGAGGCCGAGCACGAAGTCCTCGCCCGAGGCCGGGTTGCTGATGTCTACCGTCCATGACAGGGTGCCATCGGTGCCGGTCTTCGGCTCGTCGCGGCTAAACATGGTGTCGATCACCGGCGTCGGGTCGTTGCCCTCGAATGCGCCAATCTTCTCGCAACGGTAACGGATCACCTGGGCGACGGCGGAGACCACGCCGGGCATCAGTTTCTGCTCGCCGTGCGGCGGGAAATGCATGTTGAAGGATTCGTCGCCGATGGTCTTGGCCAGCACATCGAGTTTCAGCTTGAGCCAGCCGCGGTCGTTGGCACGCATGTCCATCGATAGTGTCTTGGCCACTGCGCCGAGACCGCGCGGCTGTTCGGAACCATTGACCCAGACTTCAAAGGGCACCTTCTTGCCGTTGGCGATATGACCGACGAACAACGCGAATTCGCCGTGCGGTGTTTCGATCATGTAGGTCCAGGCGGAATTGCCGTCGGTCAGCCGCGGCCGACCCGGCCAGCGCAACGAGGCCAATACCGGTGCCGGCAGGGAGCCAATCGACAAACGGCGATTGGCGCCGCTGATGACGACATCCTGCGGCTGTTTCTTTTCGGCGGCCTTGTTGTCGGTGACTGACAGCACGCTGCCCAGCACGGCATTCGGCCGATAGGTCGCAAGCCCCTTCAGGCCGGCCTTCCAGGCCGCCATGTAGAGGTTCTCGAACTCGGCGTAGGGGTAGTCCTCGGGCACATTCACCGTCTTGGAAATCGAGGTATCAATGTAGGGCGCGACGGCGGCGACCATATCCTTGTGGGCTTCGGCCGAGATCTCCAGCGCCGTGACGAAGTACTCCGGCAATTGGTTTACATTGCCACCGACATGCCTGTAATAACGCCAGGCATAGTCCTCCACCGCGTATTCCTTGAAGGTACCATCGACCATGCGTTTCTTGCGCGTGTAGGTCCATGAGAAAGGCGGCTCGATGCCATTGCTGGCATTGTCGGCGAAAGCCAGAGAGATCGTGCCGGTCGGCGCGATCGACAGCAGGTGCGAGTTGCGGATGCCGTGCTTGCGGATCTGCTCCTTGATCTCGACCGGCAGGCGCGAAGCGAAACTGCCCCCGGACAGGTACATGTCGGCGTTGAACAGCGGGAAGGCGCCGCGCTCCTTGGCGAGATCGACCGAGGCGAGGTAGGAGCGATCGCGCATGAACTCGGAAATCTTGGTGGCCATGGCGCGCGCTTCGGCGGTGTCGTAGCGCTGGCGCAGCATGATCAGGGCGTCGCCCAGCCCGGTGAAGCCGAGCCCGACCCGGCGCTTGGCCTGGGCTTCGGCATGCTGCTGTGGCAGCGGCCAATGCGTCGCATCGAGCACGTCGTCGAGCATGCGCACCGAGGTATCGACCACCTTGCCGAAGGCGGCGAAATCGAAGGATGCCTGATCGGTGAACGGCGAGTTGATGAACAGGGTCAGGTTGATCGAGCCCAGGCAGCAGCAACCATAGGGCGGCAGCGGTTGTTCGGCACAGGGATTGGTGGCCTCGATGGTTTCGCAGTAATAGAGATTGTTGTCGCGATTCATGCGGTCGAGGAACAGGATACCCGGCTCGGCATGATCGTAGGTCGAACGCATGATCTGATCCCACAACTCGCGCGCCTTGAGCTTGCGGTATACCCATTCACTCTGGCGGCCGTTTCCCTTGCCGGCACCTTCTTCGCGCTGGTAAGCGCCAGAGGCCTTGAAGTCGGACGAAGGCTCGGCCTTGTGCGCAAGTTCCACCTCGCCGTCACTTTCCACGGCACGCATGAACTCGTCGGTAACACCGACAGAGATGTTGAAATTGGTCAGGTCGCCCTTGTCCTTGGCGTGAATGAATTCCTCGATGTCGGGATGATCACAACGCAGCACGCCCATTTGTGCGCCACGACGACTGCCGGCGGATTCCACCGTCTCGCAGGAACGGTCGAATACGCGCATGTAGGAAACCGGTCCCGAAGCGCGCGACTGGGTGCCCTTGACATGCGCACCGATTGGACGGATCGAGGAAAAATCGTAGCCAACACCACCGCCGCGACGCATGGTCTCGGCAGCCTGTTGCAGAGCGGTATAGATGCCGGGGCGTCCATCGACGACTTCGGAGATCGAATCACCGACCGGCTGGACGAAGCAATTGATCAGCGTGGCGCACAGGTCGGTGCCGGCAGCCGAATTGATGCGACCGGCCGGAACAAAGCCGTGCTCCTGGGCTTCGAGGAAGCGCGCTTCCCAATGGACACGCTTGTCTTCGCTCTCGACCGAAGCAAGAGCACGGGCAACACGCTGTCTGACTTCACCGACAGTCGCTTCGTTGCCCTTGGCATATTTTTCAATGAGAACCAGCCCGGTGATTTCCTGCGGCAGGGGCTGGCCTTGCGAGTTAATTATTTGAATTGAAACAGATTCACCGGGAGTAATGGTTTTTGTGGTCATGGTTTTTCCGGAGAAGTTAAGCGATCGGAGGTCGAGAGCATACCCAAGCTTTTCACCGAAATAAAGTGAAAAATTTGAGTTCTTTGAAAATCAAATAATTAGGAATCTGGCTAGTAGCGCGCCAAGATTCATGCCACTACATATAGTAGGTTTTGGCGAGGAAAAACTGCAGAAATTCAGGCTATTGGATCAGATTCAGGGTGTGGCGGGCAATCATCCATTCTTCGTTGGTCGGCAGGACCAGTACGCTCGTCTTACTCGTCGGCCTGGTGATGCAGATGGCATGTTCCGCATTCGCCTGGGCATCGAACTCGATGCCCAGCCACTCGCCCGCCGTGCAGATCTGGTGCCTTACTGGTGCGGCATGTTCGCCGATGCCGCCGGTGAACACCAAGGCGTCCAGGCCACCCAGCGCTGCGGCCAGCGAACCGATCTCGCGCGTGATGCGGTAGCAGAACAGATCGACCGCCTCGCGTGCCTCGGCACGATCCGATGCGAGCAGCACGCGCATGTCCGGGGAAATACCGGAAACACCGAGCAAACCCGATTCCTTGTAAAGCAGGCGTGTCAGCGCCTTGGCATCCATGCCCTGGTAATCCATGAGGTAAAGCAGCACACCCGGATCGAGACTGCCGGTGCGGGTACCCATCATCAAACCCTCGACGGCGGTGAAGCCCATGGTCGAAGCGACGCTCTTGCGGTTGAGCATGCCGCACATGCTGGCGCCATTGCCCAGGTGCGCGACCACCACACGGCCATTCGCACGCCCTGCGTCGAGATGCTCGGGCAGCACCTCGGCGATGTACTCGTAAGACAGCCCATGGAAACCGTAGCGGCGCACGCCTTGCGCCGTGATCGCGCGCGGCAGGGCGAAGAGCTGGGCAACATGGGGCTGGCTGCGATGGAAGGCCGTGTCGAAACAGGCCACTTGCGGCAAGTCCGGCAGCAATTCGGCGACGGCGCGAATCGCATCGAGATTGTGCGGCTGATGCAAGGGCGCAAGCGGAATGAGGCGCGCCAGATCGGCGCGGATGGCCTCGTTCAGCAGAATCGGCTGCGCATATGTCTCGCCGCCATGGACCACACGATGGCCGGCGGCGCGCACGGTCATGCCGCTATCATGCTCGCCGAGCCAGTCGAGAAGAAAGTTCAGAGCAACGCGGTGCGGATCGCCGCGCCCCCCGCGCAGACGGCCAAGGTGCTGGTCGGCGAGCACACCGCCGTCTGCGTTGCAGGCTTTCAGGCGGGGTCCCTCGGGGCTGGTTGCATCAATGGCCTCGATCTGTCCGGAAATCGCGGGCCGGCGGTGAATCTGTGCGCCGCCGGAATACGCAAACAAAGCGAACTTGATCGAAGACGAACCCGCATTAAGAACCAGGAGTGCATCGGCCATGGCGCTACCTCACACCTGCTGCCTGCGTTTGGCGTGCGCCATCACCACCGCGATGGCGCACGAGGCGGTGCGCGTCTCGGCGGTATCGGCACGACTGGTGAGCACGATCGGCACCCGCGTGCCGAGCACGATGCCGGCAGAGAGCGCATCGGCAAGATATTCCAGTTGTTTGGCAAGCATGTTGCCCGATTCGATGTCCGGCACCACCAGGATGTCGGCCTGACCGGCCACCGCGGAGCGAATTCCCTTGGTCTTGGCGGCCACGATTGACACGGCATTGTCGAAAGCCAGCGGACCGTCGAGGATGCCGCCTTTGATCTGGCCGCGTTCGGCCATCTTGCACAGCGCCGCGGCGTCGAGCGTGGCGCGCATTTTCGGATTGACGGTTTCGACAGCGGCCAGAATCGCCACTTTCGGCTCGGGGACGGCCAGCATCTGCGCCAGGTCGATGGCATTCTGGACGATATCCACCTTGTCCTCCAGGCTGGGTTCGACATTCACCGCAGCGTCCGTGATCATCAGCGGACGCGGATAAGTCGGCACATCCATCAGGAAGACGTGGCTGATACGTCGTGCAGTACGCAAGCCGGTGGCCTTGTCGATGACTTCGGTCATCAGTTCGTCGGTGTGCAGCGAGCCCTTCATGAGCGCTTCGACCTGCCCTTCGCGTGCCAGGGACACCGCAATCTCGGCGGCCGCATGGCTGTGCTGGGCATTGATGATGCGGCAATCGTGCAGCGATTCGCCGACCTGCTCGGCGAGCGCACGGATCTTGTCCTCGGGGCCGACCAGGGTCGGGATAATCAGCCCGGCATCGCGCGCCATCAGCGCACCCTTGAGCGATTCGGCATCGCAGGGATGAGCCACCGACATCTGAATCGCTGCGAGTCCCTTGGTAAAGCCAAGCAGGTGATCGTAGCGCGCCTGCCGGTCGCTGATGGTGAATTCCGGCATGGCGACCCGGGGCCGCTTGATTTTCTCGCTCGGCGCCAACACCTCGGCCGTGCCGCCGATCACCTTGAGTCCGTCCTGATTGGTGCAGAGACAGTCGAAAATGATATGCCGGTTATGGTCGAATTTCTTCTGGCAGGTAATGGTCACCGTGATGACATCACCCAGGGTCACCGGCCTGGCGAAATGCAGGGTCTGGTCGATATAGACGGTACCCGGACCGGGAAATTGAGTCCCCAGCACAGTCGAAATCAACGCCGCACCCCACATGCCGTGAGCGATCACTTCCCGATACATGGACGAACGCGCGTATTCCGGATCGACGTGGGTCGGGTTTACATCACCCGACATGATGGCGTACAACTGGATATCCTCAGGCCGCAAGGTACGCTTGAGTACCGCGGTATCGCCAATCTGGATTTCGTCGTAGGTACGGTTTTCGATAAAACTCAGTATTTCGTTATGGGACATGGTGCAAACCCTCGAATGATTCTGTTGCTTTCATTCTTACGCGGAAAATGCTGCTATGCAATAATTATCTGCGCTAGGTTTGACCAGGATCATGGCTCGCGGGAACGGACATGCCTCTGCTATAGTTATGTCTCCCCCGGTTCAATCCCCTTTGTTCCCTGTTCACCTAGCTAAAAGGAGTGTCAAACATGAGTCAACCCAATCCAATGCCTAGGGAAGCAATCCAACTGGATGCCAAAGGGAAGGATGTCCTGCTGGAATGCTATGCCGATGGAGAGGTTCTGTTCTGGACCGAGGACGGCATTTGCCTCGAATTCGACAGGAAGAACGCGGCGCTGATCATTGCGGCGTTGCGCAAACAGGAAAAACTGCCAAAACCCGCGCGTACCGCGACTGCCGATCTGCTGCCTTTTCAGCGTTCGGTTCGCCCGCTGCCGACAGCGAACCTCAGCAGTTCCGCCCAAGCCAAGCCGGCCAAGCACAAGGAGCCGAATCGCTCAGTGGCCAAGGAACCACAAGGCTGGGGTGCCACGGTCATCGCCGACGGCAACGCCTACAGGTATTACTACGACAAACGTGACAATGCGCGTGCCGCCATCCCATCCCACAAGATCGGCGATGCGGGCAGGATTGCCTGAGAATTCCATTTGATGCTCGGCCTAAGAGGCTCATAAAATCGCAAGCGGGATTTTATGAGACGGCGTCTTAAGCCGAGATCTCCGGCTTATTAACCCGGCGGCGCATGTCCCAGCCCGTTTATAACCGGCGCCTGCAGGTTCTTTACGCCTGGTACACCGCCGGCTTCATCCTGTTCATCCTGCTCCTCGCGGCGGCCGAGCGTCTCGGCATGACGCAGCGGGCAATCGGCTACGTCTTCATGTTCGCCACCGTCGCCTTGTATGCCGGCATCGGCATGATGAGCCGCACGGCAGACATGGTCGAATATTACGTCGCCGGCCGGCGTGTACCGGCCTTCTTCAACGGCATGGCGACCGGCGCCGACTGGATGAGCGCGGCATCCTTCATCGGCATGGCGGGCACGCTGTACCACGACGGCTTTCAGGGGCTTGCTTTCGTGCTCGGCTGGACCGGCGGCTTCTGTCTCGTGGCGCTGCTGCTGGCACCCTATCTGCGCAAGTTCGGCCAATACACCATCCCGGATTTTCTCGGGGCCCGCTACGGCGGCAATTTCGCCCGCTTTGTCGGCGCTGTGGTGGCAATACTCGCGTCGTTCACCTATGTCGTGGCACAGATCTATGGCGTCGGCCTGATCGCGAGCCGGGTCATCGGCATCGACTTCGAGATCGGCGCCTTCGTCGGTCTGGCAGGGATACTCGTCTGCTCTTTCCTCGGTGGCATGCGCGCGGTAACCTGGACCCAGGTTGCGCAATACATCATCCTCATCATCGCCTATCTCTTGCCGGTGGTGATTCTGTCGCAGAAAGTGACCGGCGTCCCCGTGCCCCAGGTAATGTATGGCGGCGTTTTGCAAAAGCTTGGCGAAAAGGAAAAAGCGCTTTTCGACAGCCCCAAGGAAATCGAGGCGCGCACCAGCTTCAAGGCCAAGTCGGCAGAATTCGACGCAAAGCTTGCCACCTTGCCGGGCTCGCTTGAAGCCGAGCGCAAGAAATTGACCGGGCGTGTGGAAGCACTCAAGGATGCCAGCTATGCACCCGCCCGGGAAATTTTTGCGGCCGAAAAGGCGCTGCGTGAATTGCCCAGGAGCGAAGCCGAAGCACGTGTCAAATGGGATGCCACAGCGCGTGCCTACGCCGAAAAGGCCGTGCGACCGCAGGCGCACGCCGAAGCTTATCCAGGCAGTAGCGCCGGCAAGGATGAAAGGGCTTCCGACATCGCGCGCCGCAACTTCATCGCCCTGGTGATCTGCCTGATGTTTGGCACCGCGGCACTGCCGCACATCCTGATGCGCTACTACACCACGTACTCGGTGCGCGAGGCACGCAACTCGGTGTTCTGGTCGCTGTTCTTTATCTCGCTGCTGTATTTCACCGCACCCGCCTATGCCGTGTTCGCCAAATGGGAGGTGTATAACCATCTGGTCGGCTCCAGCATCGCGGCATTGCCGAACTGGATCGCTTCGTGGAGCAAGGTGGGTCTGGTCGGTGTCGAAGACATCAATGGCGATGGCATATTGCAACTGGCGGAACTGACCCTGCTGCCCGACGTGATTGTGCTGGCCACACCGGAGATCGCCGGCTTGCCTTACGTGATTTCAGGCCTGGTCGCCGCAGGCGGTCTGGCGGCCGCACTATCCACCGCCGACGGCCTGCTGCTCACCATCTCCAACGCCCTGGCGCACGACATCTATTACAAAATGATTGCGCGCAACGCCTCGACCCAGCGCCGCCTGCTGATTTCCAAGGCGATCCTCCTGGCGGTGGCGATGGTCGCGGCCTGGGTCGCCTCGCTCAAGCCGGAAAGCATCCTGCTCATGGTCGGCCTGGCCTTCTCGATCGCCGCGGCGGGATTCTTCCCGGCCCTGGTGTGCGGCGTGTTCTGGCGGCGCGCCAACCAGTGGGGCGCCATTATCGGCATGATCTCGGGACTCTCCGTCACGCTTTATTACGCCGTGATCACCCACCCATTCTTCGGCGGCTCGATGGCAGCCGCCTGGTTCGACATCCAGCCCATCTCCTGCGGCATCTTCGGCCTGCCGGTCGGCTTCGCCGCGATCATCATCATCAGCCTGCTGACCAAGCCACCTCCCGAGGAAGTCCGCCGCCTGGTCGAGAGCGTGCGCTATCCGAGTCTGAGGATTCAGGGCAACAACCCGCCTTCGTCAGCGGGAGCAGGTACCACGGTCAGTTCCATCTCCTGACCCTGACCGTAAAAATCTGGTTGTCGCTCATTCCGGGCAAGGGTGCCCAGCGCAAATTTAACCGCCCTGTACGACTTCAGCGCGCAACGTCCGTGCTGATGGATGGGTTGGTTCAGACCGTGCTGACCAGCGGGAACAGTTCGGGATGACGAATAGATTCAACAGCCAAATCGACATCCAACTCAGGCCAGTAGAGATGATCGGGAGAAGGAAGCTCGACATGCAATATCTTTCCGACGGCAACATCCCTAAACCATGGAAACTCAGAGAACGGAAGAAAAAGCTCCTCATTCTCCAGCAACAGCCAAAAGCCGTGCTGAGAGATGTTGGTCACTTCAACGAGGGAAGTGGGTATACCAAACGTTGCGGATGTCATTTTCATGCTCCTGAACAAGGCGGAGTGCTTCATTAATTTCGCGCGGGGAAAGACCTGTGAACTGGGCCAGTTCGATAGCCGGCTCAAGCCAGAACTTGGCTTCGCCATTCTGGGCCTGAACATGCACATGCATCCTCGTTTCCTCGCGCGAGAAGAAATAGAAACGAAAGTCACCTTTACGAAAGACGGTTGGACTCATGGACAAAATGATACGCGCTAAGTCTCATCAAGGAAACGATTCGGTGCCCAACGTACCTGAACGCAAGACGAATGCGTCGCAACGTGGGATCAACGAATGAACTCACCGACCTGCGCGGCTTCATTGCGCAGGTCCGGTGGAATGATCGTTATGCATTTGGCGGCTGAGGCGGAGAATAAACCGTGGCGTTCATATTGATGCTACGTTCGTTGCGAAGGACCTGAAGCAAAAGCCTTCTAAGTTCCTGCTGATCTGCTTCTGTCATTTCGTATCCGCGTGGATAGTAGGATGGCTGCGCTATATCGGTTTTTGAGAATGCGATATTCAGATGAGTTGCCATTTGGTGAAGAAGCTCGGCAAGTAGAGTGTTTGACTTGTCGTGCCACCGAGCATTGCTATCTTGAGTCGTGCCTTGGTCTGTGTTCAGGTGGGCGAAATATAGACCCCAGGCATCAACTATCTTCAGCTGGCCTGCGAACGCGAACGCAATGTAATTTAACGCTTGAATGTGATCGGGGTGCAATCGCGCGGAACGAGTTGTCATTAATGTGCGGAAAACCCACTCTTTTCGTTCTTGGTTTTGACGATTCTTTTGCCTCCACTCGGATGCCCAGATGGCTAAGACAGGGCCAACGAGGGTGGCAAAAACAATTGCGATGTCTGTGGCTTTTACTGACCAATCAATACACATTCGTCACTCCAAATTGGGAAATGCATAACGTAGCCCTCCTATTTGACGCAAAATATTGCGTCATCTGGCTGATAAAATTTCAAGCGCCACATGAAATTATTACTGTTCAATCGCATAGAAAAAAATATAGTCCATCCTAAAAACAGCCCAATCGCGATCACGGCGCCCAGATCGCCCGGACGGGTTCGCAGAAAATCCGATTCAAGCAAAACACCATCTTGGTAAAGCAGGCTTACGCCATCCGCATTAAACGATTTATCCGGCACCCTTGCAAGAACTGAGCATATCGACGGAGGCAAGCGAAACTCCTGGCCGGAGTGCCCGACCCGGCAGCACAAGGAAGTGCCGGTCGGAAGTGCATGCTGTTACTGGCGGCGTTTTTATCTCCGGCGAAACCACAAGCCAAAACGGCAGGTCTGGGGAGTTCGACCGACCGATATGTGCGCCGTTTGCACCGGGAGGGCGGGTGAACTCCCCAGACCTGCCGCGCTCCATGAAGAACTTTCAATCGCCCCTTGGGGTTTCTCAGGCTATCCTTGACAGGTGTTCGTTCGATCACTATAGTTCAAGTGACCGTACGAACACCGGAGCAAGCCACATGACCGAGCACGACAAAGACCAGAGTTACCTGGGACGACTGCAGGATTATTACACCGACAATCGCCGCATCCCCTCCCACGCCAGGCTGGCGGAACTGATGGGCTTCGCTTCCAAGACGGCATCGCTGAAACTGCTGGCGCGCCTTGAAGCGCAGGGCTTCATCGCGCGTACGCCGGACGACGACGCCTGGATTCCGGCCAAGCGCTTCTTCGAGCGGCCGCTGGCGGAAGCCGCCGTGCCGGCCGGTCTGCCGACGCTGGCCAACGACGTGAGCGGCGAGCCGTTCTTCGTGGACGACTATCTGGTGCGCAAACCGTCGCGCACCGCCAT
>JBAYVV010000140.1:0-10706 GCA_041674465.1 Sterolibacterium sp. | reverse complement strand
ATGCCCATTCTGTCGAAACCTGGGCTGGGGAGGGCGAACAGCAGTCCCTCGTCGGTGGTTTGTATGGGGTCGCCATCGGCCGCGTCTTCTATGGCGAATCGATGTTCGCGCGGGCCAGCAATGCTTCCAAGATCGCCCTGGCGCATCTTTGCCGGTATATAGAAAGCCGCGGTTTTGCCGTAATTGATTGTCAAATGAATACGGCACATCTTGCTTCCCTGGGCGCGCGCGAAATCCCGCGCCACGAATTTCTTGCCGGCCTGACGCGCTGGACCGGCACGGGGGATGCGGCCGGACGCTGGCCGTGCGACGCGGCAAATGAATTGTTCCGCCCGGCGTCATGACCAAGCTTAACGAATACCCTTTCTCGCTGTTGCAGTTCTACGCGACTGCACCGTACGGCTGCTCCTACCTGCCCAATCGCGTGGCACGCTCCCAGGTCGCCACGCCCAGCCATCTGATCGACCATGCAACCTACGGCGAACTGGTGCGTGTCGGCTTCCGCCGCAGCGGGGTATTCACCTACCGGCCGTATTGCGATACCTGTCGCGAATGCATCCCGGTGCGCCTGCTGGTGGACCGCTTCGAGGCCAACCGAAGTCAGCGACGTGCATTGCAGCGGCATGCCGGCCTGGTCATCGAGCAATGCCCGCTGACTTTTCGCGAGGAGCATTACGCGCTGTATCAGCGTTACCAGGCGGCACGCCACAGTGGTGGCGGCATGGATCAGGACAGCCGCGACCAGTATGCCCACTTCCTGTTGCAAACCCATGTCGATAGTCATCTGGTCGAATTTCGTGAAGACTCTGAAAACGGGCCGCTGCGCATGGTGAGCATCATCGACATGCTGCCGGATGGCTTGTCCTCGGTATATACCTTCTACGATCCCGATTTGCGCGGCGCGAGCCTGGGTACGTTCGGCGTGCTCTGGCAGGCGGCGCAATGTGCCCACCTCGGCTTGCCTTATCTGTATCTGGGCTACTGGATCCGCCATAGCCCGAAAATGGCCTACAAGTCGAACTTCCGTCCGCTCGAAGGACTGGTAGGCGGGGCCTGGCAGTTGCTGAATCAGGAAAACAAGTGGGAGTGACGGCTTCCGGCGGTAACGGCAACCTGGTTACGTATCACTTGTAGAGGAGCGATGACATGGCAGTGATTGATTTTTTTGAGCGCGGCTACCGTTATGGTGCGGATGCCGACTACCTGGTCTTTGGCGAACGCACCTATTCTTATCAGGAAGCCCGCGACTTCACTTGTCGCGTCGCCAATGGCCTGCTCGACATGGGCTTCAGGAAAGAGACCAAGGCCGCGGTGTGGGCCAAGAACGACCCGGTCGGCTGGTTGTGCACGCTGTCGATCTGGCGTGCCGGCATGGCCTGGGTGCCGATCAATTACCGAAATTCAACCAGCGAGAACGGCTACATCCTCGAGGCCTTCGATTGCGAGGTGCTGTTCTTTCAGGCCGAATTTGCCGAGCAGGTGGCCTCCCTGCGCGCTAGCCTGACCTCTGTGCGCCACTTCATCTGTTTTGATGGTGTCGTCGATTGGGCCATCCGCCTGGAGCAATGGATGGCCGGGTTTGCGACGACCCCGCCGCAAATCACCTACGACATGGGCGATGTCTGCGCCGTCATGGCGACAGGCGGCACCACGGGGCGGCCCAAGGGTGTCATGAACACGCATCGCAGCCTGTCGACCATGGTCACCAGCTGGCTGGCGGCCCTGTATTACCCGCCCCTGGTGCGCCCCGTGAATCTGGCCGCAGCGCCGCTCACGCACACCGCCGGGATCTTCTCCCTGATGGCTGCGGCCCGCGGCGGCAAGCTGGTGATCCTGCCGCGTCTGGAGCCCGACTTGTTGCTCGATACCCTGGAGCAGCAACAAATTTCCGAGTTGTTCCTGCCACCTACGGTGATCTACATCCTGCTCGATCATCCACGCATCAAGGGCCGCGATTTCAGTGCGTTGCGCTACTTCCTCTATGGCGCTGCGCCGATGTCCGTCGACAAGCTGAAGCGAGCGCTGGGCATTTTCGGACCGGTGATGATCCAGGGTTTCGGACAGACCGAAGCGCCCGCCTGCATTTCCTGCCTGGAGCCGGCGGAACATTTCGACGGCAGCCAAATCGCGTCGGATGAGCGGCTGTCATCCTGCGGCAGGCCTTTCCCGCTGGTCGGCGTTTCGATACAGAACGATGCCAATGCCAGCCTGCCCCAGGGCGAAGTGGGTGAAATCTGCGTGCAGGGTGACATGCTCATGAAGGGCTATTACAAGGACGCGCAGAAGACTGCCGAAACCATCATCGACGGCTGGCTGCACACCGGGGATATCGGCTTCATCGATGCTGCGGGCTATTTGCACATCACGGACCGCAAGAAGGACATGATCATCACCGGCGGTTTCAATGTTTTCAGTTCGGAAGTGGAAGGCGTCATCAACAGCCATCCTGCGGTGCAGGATTGTGCCGTGGTCGGGGTACCCGACGACAAGTGGGGCGAGGCGGTCAAGGCCGTCGTCGAACTCAATCCGGGTGCTACGGTGAGCGCCGAGGAACTGATCAATCTTTGCAAGGACAGGCTGGGCAGCGTCAAGGCGCCGAAGACCGTCGAATTCATCGACAAGCTGCCACGCAGTTCCGTGGGCAAGGTGCTGAAACGAACGGTGCGTGAGAAGTACTGGGCGGACAAGACCAAACAGGTCAATTGACCGATCTGAATCCTGGCCTATAGCGTCTTCGTTAGAACCTTCGAACGCCGCTGATAGTTGTAGAGTTCGCGCTTGGCGTCGGGCAGGGCATCGACGCCGGCTTCGCTGAAATCGCGTTCGATGAACCAGTGCGCGGTGCGCGTGGTCAGCACGAAGAGATGTTTGAGCTTGAGCTTGCTGGCGCGGCTTTCGACATGTTGCAGCAACTGGTCGCCGAATCCGCAGCGGCGATATTCCGGCATCACGGCGAGGCAGGCCACTTCGCCGGCTTTCTCCTTGCCCTTGCTGCCGGTGAATGGGTAGAGAGCGACGCAGCCGATGATGACGCCATCATGGTCGAGCAGTGAAAAGCGATTGACCTCCATCTCCAGGCGTTCGCGGCCGCGCTTGACCAGGGTGCCGTCGGCTTCGAGCGGCGCGATCAGCGCGAGTATCGCGCCGACGTCGTCGACCGTCGCTTCGCGCAAGCTGACCAAGGGCGCATGGGTCATCACCGTGCCCACGCCCTGGCGCGTGAAAAATTCCATGAGCATGGCGCCGTCGGCATAGCGGTCGAGAAAATGCACCCGACCCACGCCATTGCGGCAGGCCCGCACCGCACCCGGCAGCACGCGCGCCAGTTCGGGTGCCTGCTTGACGCGGCGGGACAGCAATTTTTCGGTCTGGTCGGCGGTTACGGCATCGAGCAATTTGCCCTTCTTGTCGATCACTCCGGACGCCGCGCAGAGATAGATCAGCTTGTCTGCCTGCAGGGCGACGGCGACGGCTTCCGCGACCTCTTCCCAGGCAAGATTGAAAATTTCGCCGGTCGGTGAGACGCCGAGCGGCGTGATCAGGACGACGTTCTGCTGGTCCAGGTCGGCCTTGATTTCCTCGGCGTTGATTTTGCGCACGGCGCCGGTGTATTGGTAGTCGACGCCGCCCAGCACGCCGACCGGCTTGGCGGTGATGAAGTTGCCGCCGGTGACGCGCATCCAGGCGCCGGCCATCGGGGTATTCGGCAGGCCCTGGGAGAGCAGTGCCTCGATTTCGATGCGTGCGACACCCATGGCGCTTTTGACGCATTCGAGCGTTTCCGCGTCGGTGACGCGCAAGCCCTTGTGGAAGCTTGCCTTGAGGCCGCGCCGCTGTACTTCCGCATCGATTTGCGGACGTGAACCATGCACCAGCACCAGGCGGATGCCGAGGCTCGCCAGCAGATTGAAATCCTGCGCCAGCGCCTGGGCGACGTTGCCCTGCAACACTTCACCGCCGAAAGCGAAGACGAATGTGCGTCCGCGAAAGGCGTGGATGTAAGGGGCAGCCTGGCGTACCCAGGCGACCAGGGCGGAGTCCGGCAGTTCGCCGGCGACTTTTTCAGAATTCTGTACTGCTGCCATACCGGTTTCGCCTCAAGCTGGGTTGCCCATGCTACATCTGTCGCGCATCATTTCTCGCCGAGCTGCGTTTCCTTGAGCGCGGCCTCGAGCCTTTCACAAACTGTCCGGATAATCTTGACGCGTGCGAAGTTCTTGTCGTTGGCCTCGACCAGAGTCCATGGCGCCTCGCCGGTGCTGGTGCGGTCTACCATGTCGCACACCGCATCATGATAGGCGTCCCACTTTTCGCGGTTGCGCCAGTCTTCTTCGGTGATCTTGAAGCGCTTGAACTGGATTTTCTCGCGTTCCTTGAAGCGCTTGAGCTGCTCTTCCTTGCTGATCTGCAGCCAGAACTTGACAACGATGACACCGGCATCGGCGAGATCGTGCTCAAAATCGTTGATCTCGGAATAGGCGCGCAGCCAATCGGCTTCTGCGCAGAAGCCTTCGACACGTTCGACGAGCACCCGGCCGTACCAGGTGCGGTCAAAAATTGCGATACGGCCATTGCGCGGGATATGCCGCCAGAAGCGCCACAGGTAGGGCTGGGCGCGTTCTTCCTCGGTTGGTGCGGCGACCGGCACGATCTGGTAGTCGCGCGCATCGAGCGCGGCGGTGATGCGGCGTATGCCACCGCCCTTGCCGGCGGCGTCCGAGCCTTCGAAGGCACAGACCAGAGAGCGATGTTTGAAGCGCGGGTCGCGCACCAGTTCCGCAAGCTTGCCCTGCCATTTGGCGAGTTGGGTCTCGAAGTCGTCCTTGGTAATCGGTTTGCGGTTCAGCTTGAGTTCAGAAAGCACGTCGCGGCCGTCGAGGTTAACCCGCGCCGGCGGCGCCACCGGGGTGGTCAGCTTGTCGACGTTGGCCAAGCGTTGGCGAATTGCATCGAGCAGGATCTTGCCGGTGGTGAGCGAGCGATAGCGATCGTCCTCGCCTTCGATGATGATCCAGGGCGCCCAGGGCGTGTTGGTCAGGCGTAGCACATGACCGACTACATCCTGCAGTTTGTCGTAGGTCTTGAGCCGGTCCCAGTTCCACTTGGTGACGCGCCAGGCAGTCTTGGGATTTTTCTCGAGCGTCTTGAGGCGGCGTTTCTGGCCTTCCTTGGTCAGGTGGAACCAGAACTTGAGCACCAGCGCGCCTTCGTTGACCAGCATGGCCTCGAAGCGGTTGATCTGGTCGATGCGCGCATCCATGCCGGCCTTGGTCATGCCGCCTTCGAGGCGGTCATGAATCGGACTCGAATACCACGAGCCGGCGAACACGCCGACTCTTCCCTTGGGTGGCAACGCCCGCCAGTAGCGCCACATGAAGGGCCGCTCGCGCTCCTCGTCGGTTGGCGTGGAGAAGGCCAGCGTCGAGATGAAGCGCGGGTCCATCCACTCATACAGAATGTTGATGGTTTCACCCTTGCCGGCGCCATCCTGGCCGCTGACCAGCACGATCACCGGAATCTTGCCGTTTTCCTTGAGTTCGTACTGAACGTCCTGCAAGGCGGCGCGCAACTGAGGAACCTCCTTGCGGTAGGTTTCCTTGTCTATCTTGTGACCCAACTCCGATGATTCAAACATCGCGCTCCCCTTAGAGTCTCTAGAAATCACCATACATTGCCAGCAGCGCCGCCAGCGCTGCCAGTCCGGCGGTTTCCGTGCGCAACACGCGTGGTCCCATTCGTACCGCGCGGAAGCCTACCGCCAGTGCCGTCGCTTCCTCTTCTTCCGCGAAGCCTCCCTCCGGACCGATCAGCAGCGTGACTGCGCCAACGGGTCGCGGCAAGTCCGCCAAGCGCAATTCTGCTTGTGGAGAAAGCAGCAGCCGGGTTTCATTTTCGCCCGGTGGCTGTGCCAGATAATGCGGTAGATCAAAGACTGGCGCAATTTCGGGCACCCGGTTGCGTCCGCTTTGCTCGCAGGCTGCGATCGCAACCTGCTGCCAATGGCTGCGGCGCTTCTCCGCGCGTTCGCCGGAAAGTCGCACGACGCTGCGCTTGGCATGCAGGGGTTGAATCGCCTTGACACCCAGTTCCACGGCTTTCTGCACCACCCAATCCATCTTGTCGCCGCTGGGCAGAGCCTGCACCAAGGTCAGCGCCAGGGACGCCTCGCGCTCAATGTCGTGCCAGTCCGTCAGCCTCAGACGAAATAACGGCGCGGTCTCCGTGACCCTTCCTGAATATTCTCCACCCTGTCCGTCGAACACCAGCAACTCGTCGCCGCTGCGCAAACGCAAGACGCGCAGTGCGTGGTGGGCTGCTTCGGGCGGCAGGGTCACGGTGCAACCAGCCTGAAGCGGCATCGGGCAATAGAAGCGGGAAATCATCGCGGCATTATATTTATTCCGCCCGCCCGCATAACGATACTTAGCGAAACTTGGCGGGTGTGTTTGAGAAGGCGGCGGCTTGACTATAGAATCCGGAAAGTTCGGTCGGACAAGATCAGCCTTTCCAGGAGGCGACCACCAATGAAAGCGATCCCAGTATCTTTCCTGCTCGCCTGCTTGCTCGCATCAGGCCCGGTTCTGTCGGGCTCATTCAAGCTTGACGATGCCGCATTGGCGCAGGCCAATGATTTTGCGTCCGGGTCCAAGGTGATTGCCAAAGTGATTGCGGTCACCGACACCAGCATTACCGCAAAATCATTGAGCACGGGCTATGAGAAAAAACTCGGCGGCAAGATGCCCCGCGACATGCTGGGCAAATGCGTTTCGGTCGTTAAATTGAACGAGAGCAAATTCGACGTCAATCCCTCGCCCTGCAAGCCGTCGCGCGACAGCAAAGCGAAGGCCAACCTGAAGCAGCAGCTCGATGCCGCCGCGAAAGCGAAATAGAACCCGGAGCAGCTATTCGGCGGCCTTGAGCATGAACTCGACCGCCGCCATGATTTCCTCGCGCGTGCGGGACTGCGCCGGCATCCTGCCTTTCCCATTGAACGCCGACTCGACCAAGGCATCCTTGCCCGTCTTGGCCAGTTCGGTCCACCGGTCTTTGTCGCCAAGCTTGGGGGCGCCCAGCATTCCTCTTTTGTGGCAGGCGCTGCAGGTGCTCTCGAAGATTTCCTTGCCGTCGGCAGCGATGCCCAGTTGGGTTCCGCTCAAGAACAAAGCAACGCCTACAGCGAGAATCTCAAGTTTCTTCATGCGCTTCTTCATGCTGGTCCCTTATTATTGTCAATCACTGAGCGGCCACCGGACTTGATCGTTCAAAAGGCATCTCTTGGGTGGCATCGGATGCCGATCATATATCATTGCGGCTGGTCTATTCACTCATGCCCGCGTGGCGCTTCATGATTCCCCGTTTGATGATCCCATTTTCCATCCTCGATCTTTCTCCGATTATCCAGGGAAGCAGCGCTGCGGAATCGTTTCGCAATACGCTCGACCTGGCACGGCATTGCGAGCGCTGGGGTTACCAGCGCTACTGGCTTGCCGAACATCATGGCATGCCCGGCATCGCCAGCGCGGCGACAGCGATCCTGATCGGACATGTCGCCGCCGGCACATCGACAATCCGCGTCGGCGCCGGCGGCATCATGCTGCCCAATCATTCCCCGCTGGTGATCGCGGAACAGTTTGGAACCCTCGAATCGTTGTTTCCCGGACGCATTGATCTTGGCCTGGGGCGTGCGCCGGGTTCCGATCGCGCCACGGCGCGGGCATTGCGGCGTAATCCGTCTTCCGATGCGGATGAATTTCCGCGTGATGTCGTCGAGCTCATGGAATATTTTGCATCAGGGAGTCATCAGGGGGTTCGCGCGGTGCCGGGCAGAGGCCTGAATGTGCCGGTATGGATTCTCGGTTCCAGCCTGTTCGGCGCCCAACTCGCTGCTGCTTTGGGCTTGCCCTATGCCTTCGCCTCGCATTTCGCCCCGGCGCAGATGATGCAGGCGGTTGACCTGTATCGGAGCTGCTTCAGGCCCTCACGGCATCTGGACAAGCCGTATGTCATGCTTGGATTGAATGTGGTTGCCGCCGACACGGACGAGGAAGCCCGCTTCCTTGCATCTTCCACGCAGCAGGCTTTCGTCAATCTGCACCGGGGCCAACCGACGCAACTCCCGTCGCCCGTAAACGATTATCTGGACAGCATCGGAGCGCAGGACAGGGTAATGCTCGAGCAGGTGCTCTCCTGTTCCGCAGTGGGTTCGCCCGACAGGATATCAGGCCAATTGAAAACCTTTGTTGCGCGCACGGGTGCCGATGAATTGATGATCACATCGCAGATTTTCGACCACTCTGCCCGTTTGCATTCCTACCAGCTCACGGCAGAGGTTCGTGAAGCCCTGGGTTAGCAGGTTTAGCAGGTTTGCTGCCAATGAATTTGAGTGAGACCGCAAGCCGGGTCTGGAGAACAACAGAGAAGGAATGACGCAATGACTGTGGAAGATGAAGGACGCGAACTTGTCCATACCCGGACCATCACCTGCAAGGCCTACCGGCGCCAGGATGGTTTGTGGGAAATCGACGGCACGGTCTGCGATGAAAAAGCGCAGGAGACTCCCTTTCGCTCTCGTCCGCCGGTAGAGGCGGGCGGCGTCATGCACCTGCTGTCGCTGAAGCTGGTGATCGACAGCGATTACACCATACACGAAGCCCAGGCCAATTCGTCCGTCGCACCCTGGTCCGATTGCGGCGGAACCGACGTGTCTTACGGCAAGCTCGCAGGTTTGCGCATCGGTCCGGGTTTCAACAAAAAGGTGCGCGAATTGCTTGGCGGCGCCCTTGGCTGCACCCATCTCACCGACCTGCTTGGTGAAGTCGCGAACACCTATTTCCAGGCTTCGTGGCCTGACCGAACGGCACGCCAGTGGTCGCTCGCCGCAGATCCCAGGAACTGGCCGGACCAAAGCACACTCTCCTTCATCGGGCAGTGCCATGCCTGGCGGCGGGGCAGCGCTACCTTGCGCCAGGAGTACCCGGAACTTGTCGAGGGCACGCCGCGAGCCGATTCGTAGAAAGGTTTTAAGTTACACTTCCCACAGCCAGCTTGTGTCTGAACAATCCCAGCGCACCCGCATGGCATATTCCGCGCCGCCTAATTTCCGCACCTAATTCATGCGTCTATTGCGCCTTTTCAAGATTGCCCGGGTTGCCAGCCGTTACGGCCTCGACCAGATGATTCTCGAGCATGAACCTTCCGGCAGGCTCATGCGTCTGGCAGCCCTCTTGCAGTTCTGGCGTTTCTTCGGCGGGCAGCTCAAGGAGCCACGGGCCGTCCGCCTGCGCCAGGCGCTCGAAGCATTGGGGCCGATCTTCGTCAAATTCGGCCAGATTCTGTCGACCCGGCGTGACCTGCTGCCGCAGGATATCGCTGACGAACTCGCCAAATTGCAGGATCAGGTGCCGCCCTTTTCTTCCGACCTGGCCGTGGCGGAACTAGAGCGGGTTTATGGCAGGCCGGTAGATGACGTGTTCGCCTCCTTCACACGCGAGCCGGTCGCCTCGGCTTCGGTCGCCCAGGTGCATTTCGCCACCTTGCGTGCGGAAGACGGCGGGCATGAAGTAGCGGTGAAAATCCTGCGGCCCGGCATTGTGCCCGTCATCAAGCACGACATCGGCCTGTTGCGGGTGGCCGCCAGCCTGCTGGAAAAACTCTGGTCGGACGGCAAGCGCCTCAAACCGCTGGAAGTGGTGTCCGAATTTGAAAAATACCTCAACGACGAACTCGACCTGATGCGCGAAGCGGCCAACTGCTCGCTGCTGCATCGCAATTTCAAGAATTCTTCGCTGCTGCTGGTGCCCGAAGTGTATTGGGACTGGTGCGATCACTCGGTGATGGTGATGCAGCGCATGGTCGGCACACCGATCGGCCAGGTCGATGCGCTGCGTGCCCAGGGCGTCGATCTGCCGGCCTTGTCGCGCAACGGCGTCGAGATATTTTTCACGCAGGTGTTCCGCGACGGTTTCTTCCATGCCGACATGCATCCCGGCAATATTTTCGTCACCCCGACCGGGCAGTATGTCGCGCTGGATTTCGGCATCGTCGGCACACTCACCGACATCGACAAGCATTACCTGGCGCACAACTTCCTGGCGTTCTTCAACCGTGACTACAAGCGTGTCGCCGAGGTGCATGTCGAGTCCGGCTGGGCGCCGGCCGAGACGCGCATCGACGAATTCGAGGCATCGATCCGCGCCGTCTGCGAACCGTTCTTCGACCGGCCGCTCAAGGAAATTTCCTTCGGTCGCGTATTGCTGCGCCTGTTCCAGACCTCGCGCCGCTTCAATGTCGAAATCCAACCGCAGCTCGTGCTGCTGCAGAAGACCCTGCTCAACATCGAAGGCCTCGGTCGCCAGCTCGACCCGGAGCTCGACCTGTGGCAGACCGCCAAGCCTTTCCTTGAGCGCTGGATGAGCGAGCAGATCGGCTGGCGCGGTCTGCTCAACAATCTCAAACGCGAAGCGCCGCAATGGGCGTCATCGCTGCCGGCGCTGCCGCGTCTGGTGCATCAGGCGCTGGCACGGGACGATGGTGCAGCCTTGCGTGCCCAACTCGCTTTGATTCGGTTCGAACAGGTCAGGCAGAGACGCCTGCTGACAGTGACCATGGCGTTGATTGTCGCCCTGCTGGGCGGATTGATCTCGCTGCTGCTTTAACGGTCAGGGTCTATTCTGCTAATCCAGAAAATAAAACATTGTTCCGAGTTT
>JBAYVV010000139.1:0-10761 GCA_041674465.1 Sterolibacterium sp. | reverse complement strand
GGCGCCCACAAACCAGGTAAAATCACCCAATTCTTAGCCCCGATTGAGCCCGTTTCTCTCTCCTCAAACTGGCTCCATTATGCCGATCATCGGTGGCTCCATTACGCCGGCAAATGACAGGCGTAGGCGGCGCTAAAGGTCAGGCGTAAGCGACTTGGCCCTCAGTCACGCTATGAAAGCTAAGCGGCTTGCGGGAGCAAATCTAGTTCGATAGTGCGTGGTGCATGAAGTTGAGGCGAGAGAATTAATAGTTCAACTCCAGTCTTTTTCACCTGCGCAGTATAGTTCAAAGACTTTTGCGTGCCGGGCAATCCACTATACAGGCGACGTATGGCTGGCACATTATCGTACGTCAGCATCCATGGTTTTTTGATGGCTCGTATCGCACGCGCCAATGCCGCATGGTCATTTGCCGTGTAAAAGCTAGTATAGAGTTCTGGGCCTTTATCAAAGTACGGCGGGTCTATATTCACCAGGCTATGTTCTGGCAGCTTGCGTACAACGCTGCCAATGTATAGCCTCGCGTCCTGGCATGTGAGGTGAATCTGATCACGATAGGTCGCTAGGCGTTGCACTTTACGCACGAGGTCCACTCTGTTGAAGCGGCAGTCAAGCGGATACTTGCCTTCTTGTTTATATCCGCCTATGACGCCCCCTCTCAGAATGCCTGAGCGATTTGTCCGATTTAGGAACAAGGTCGAAAACCCTAGCGCTACCTTTGAAACGCGCGTTCGTTGCTGCACTTCCCGCTGACGGTGCCACTCATCTATTGTGATCGGCGTATTCTGGATCAACTCACATAAGTCATCCGTAGCTGTAAGTACGCAGTTCCAAAACGCATAGATTGCTGGATCAATGTCATTAATCCAAGCTTCGCTGATAGCACCTTCAACCATCAACCGGCAAGCAATACCGGCACCGCCGGCAAATGGCTCGCAATAAATACATTGCATAAGATCGTTAGCGTGCATGATTTCTTGCACGAGAGGCGTTAGCTGCGTTTTCCCCCCGGGGTACCGCAGAGGAGTATCTGTAATTGGCATGACCACAACCCTACTAAAAAATATATCGATTTGGACAACCTGGTTACCTCAGCTGCTCAAGAAGGTACTCAAGTGCAGGCTGTAGAGAGTCCCAGTTGGAGCGATTGTCAGCTCCAGACGGGACCATGCCACCGTGGACCGGGTTGCTCATGATCTCGTAGGAATACGACGCCTTCTTGTCTGCTGTCTTTGTTAACACAAGTGCAATGCCTTTTGACGGAGGGTCATTCGATGCTTTTGCTTGGGTGATGACCCGTTGGACGACATCAGAAAAATCCCCGTGTGCCCCGATCCCAAATTTTTTGGCATATAGATGGACAACGCGCTCAAGAATGACTCGGTTAAGGTAATTACAGCTGAAACGGGCTTCATCTGGGTTTAGCTCTTTACCTTCCTTTACCAGTCGCAGAAGAATGCTGTCTTTTACCGGTACGGTAAAGTTAGACATAATGAGATGTTTGCGTTTACCGGGGTGAGTAGCGCTACGTGTCGACTTTGACTCCTTTCTTGCAGGCTGTGTCGGTACTTCTTTCGTCGGGTCGTAAGGCGACAAATTGCGGGTAATCGGCGATGCACCGTCTTTCCTAAGCACTTCAGCGTATGCATTGCGGTCAGCGGAAGTGGAACGGGAATGCACATCTGCCTGCTCCCCTGGAACTCCCGAGTCCTTTGCATCTTTTAGGAAACGTTGAATTGCTGTATTGAACTCAGTGGCCGAAGCGTTCGTTGTGCAATCTTCAGTGTTCAGCAGCGCTAGTGCAGACCGAACATTTGGCAAGTACCTTGTTATGGTCGTGATGGCGATCATTGCTCGTTCTTCAGGTGTGATCAAACGTTGGTTGACGGCATAGGTTAGCAGAGCTTCGGCCTGTCGGTTCGGATTCTTAGGGCGAGTAATGCCCGTTTCGCCCTCACGATTGAAGCGCGCCTTTTGGGTAGCTCCCCATGTAAGCGTACCCAATCCCCCCTGTGGCCCTTCGTGTTTTACCGACATCCAGACTCGCGCCTTCGGCTTCTTGGCGAACAACACCCCCTGTATTTTTGCGGGCACTGGTCGTCCATCACGGGCTAGCCTTTGAAACGCTTTACGAATTTCTGTTGTTGGCGCGCGTTCAGGATCGCGAAGCAACTGCATGGCACATAACCGCCGATTTCCCTCTCGCACAACATAGTGCCCCGGTAGCTTTGGGTGATCGATGATTCCAAGTCGGTCGAGCGGATTCTGGCCATGCTCAGATATGTGCGTTGCAAGTACGTAAGTTTCTGGCTGCGCTCCAAAAAAAGCCCTAATCTTCTCTTCGTCCGCTTCAGGTTCGCCTCGCGGATTAACTGGATCAAAGTGAAGCTTATTGAATTCCACTAGTACGTCGTTATGCTCAACGAGTTGCTTTACCTTACCTTGTGCCATCTCCCCTCCCCCTGATACCAACTTTGGAAACTAAGAACGGCCCTCTAAATCATTTCTTGATCGACAGCAGAATCTGAGTGGAATCGACTTTATAGCCGCGTTCCATAATTCGCCTCAGTTTCAAACCGAAGTGTTCGCGAAAGGCTTCGACGCTAGGCAAATTGTCGACAATCCATCTCTTCCATGGATTCTTGTCCCGCTTCTGGCTAAGGAATGCTTGGACATCAGCTGAGTTGTAGAACGCCTTAAAAATTTCTCGGAGCTTTCGCTTCGAGACAAGATCCTTTTCTTTGCCGCCACCGTTCTTAGCTTGGTATGCAGTGACAAGAGCTTTTAGGTCAATCTTGTCCGTCGTAATGGACAACGCACTAATGATTTCGGACGAATTTTTTGTCAGGACAGGCCTAGTGAACTTTATATCGTTCTTCCAAATGTCGTGTTCAGGAGGCAAGTTATACAAAAACTCAAATAGCAATTGATCGGGAGGCAACGTTCCGGGGAGAAGAAGGATCGAATCGAATGCCTTGCCCAGTTCTGCGTCGCCGTCAAGGACTATAAGGCTTCGATCGCGAAATTCTGGGATCCCTATCTTGACGAGCTGGATGTAATTTGAGCACCCTAACGACACTTCACTCAATGGCTTGATGAACTTCTTTCCTGGATGGCGGGAAATTAACGTATTGAAGAAGTCAAGCCCCTCCCGATCCTCAAAATAGACATTAACATGAGGAAGGGAAGTTCCACTTGGAGCCCTTACAACCTTTGTCGCTAGATCGGCACTGATATCCGGCCACGAAACGTCGTGCTGCGCCTTAACTGGACCGAATGTATCGCTAAGATATACGGTCTTAAACTTCCTTGGATATTTCGTACTGAGCCGGTGGATCTCTTCAATTAGAACGGGGGAATGCGTTGTTACAACGACCTGAAGATTCAGGTTGCTGCACTCGCGTTCGAAGATGTCTAGAAGCTTTGCCTGGGCTGCAGGGAAGAGGCCTGCATCTGCTTCGTCAATTAGGAGTAATCCGCCTTTATAGTCCAGGTATTCTTCCTTAAGCTTGCAGAAGGACATGAGTGCAAGGATGATTTGCCCTGCATTGTCTTCGCCGGCAGATACAGAATCTTGGTCATAGTTTGTCGCGTGCGCCACGGCCGAGTTGATCGTGCCGCCTGTGCCGGTAGCGTAGGAAGAAGTCTTATTTAGCAGTTCGTTGTTTAGATCAATGAATCTTTGCTTGTGCTTACTCAGGTAGTCGAACGACTGAACCTGATACTCGCGCTTTGCGATAGGCATAAGCCGGTTTAGGCTCAAAAAAATGACGGGGTGCGTAAAGTTGCGGCTGGTATTTCCTGTCAAAACGGTGCTGTTCTTACGGACGACGGGCCTTGCGACTGCCTTCTTGGTTGTTTGCTGGGTACGTTTCGCTAGTTCAAGCTCTGCAGTTGCGTCTTTACCCGTATAAGCATCATGGAGTTCGACTGCCACATCCAACGACCCGGGCACATCGTATTTCTCTGAAAATCGAAAATGTTCTCGTGGAGCTGATTTGAACATTTCGCCAGTAATTGTCTGGAACTCTAATGTCTCGTTCTTTGCATAATCTCTCTCAAAACTGAAGATCTGTGCCGCGATTCCGAGGATCGATGATTTCGATGTGCCATTTTTCCCGCAGATAGCGGTGATATGTGTGCCGAATTCGACGGTCACGTCGTTAAGTGCACGAAACTTCTTAATTGTTAACTTCTTAAGTGCCGTCTTGACCATCGCCACTCCTCCCTAACGTTGGCTTTGGCGTATTCTAGCTGACAACCATTCCATTGCCACGGAGACTGCCTAGAGAGAAAGGCGACGGCAAAGCACCTTTCAGCGAGATCGAAATCGCGAGAAGACTCGTCGGAACTGCTGCAAGGCGATCTGGCTCTTGCAGCTACTTGACTTGTAACCTGGGTTAACTTGATGGGTTCGATGGCCCCTGAGCCACGAGACTAAGGAGTATCCTTCCTTCGCTCCAACCCAAAGCAGCTTCCCCAAATACCACCCGCCTACCCCCACCCTGCCGAACCAATACCGAGCCCTAACCCAGTCAGCACCCCGCCAATTCCCTCCCAATGCCGCAATTCCCGGCAATTTTTTGACGCTGTGTCGTCGCTCAGGATATAATTACACGTTTAAGTAGCAGTTGTTCTGCAAGAGAGTTGTTGAGCAGTACTTGAAGCAGTGCACAAAACGGCCAGGTAGCTCAGTTGGTAGAGCAGCGGACTGAAAATCCGCGTGTCGGCAGTTCGATTCTGCCCCTGGCCACCAAGAACACGAAGCCATCCCGGACGTCCTGCGGGGTGGCTTTTGTGTTTTTCAACAGTCTGTGTGTCGACACCTAACACTGCGGGGGCGGCATAGGAAATAGGGAGTAATCAATGAGCACAATGCCAAAGTGTCCGAATTGCGGTTCCGAGTTTACCTACGAAGACGGTAGCAACTACGTCTGTCCGGAGTGCGCCCACGAATGGTCCAAGGAGGTTACAGAGAGTTCCGAGAAGCGGCCTGCCGTTTGCGATGCCCATGGGAACGTCCTTCAGGACGGAGATACCGTGACAGTGATCAAGGATCTGAAGGTCAAGGGCTCATCGTCAGTGGTCAAGGTCGGGACCAAGGTCAAGAACATCCGCCTTGTTGAAGGCGATCACGATATCGACTGCAAGATTGATGGCATCGGCGCAATGTCCCTGAAGTCGGAATTCGTGAAGAAGGCATAGCAATCAGATTGGGCTTGGCCTCGGTTGTGCCGTCTTTCCGACGCTGACCATGCCGGATGCCCCAGCTATCTTGACTATGACGAATTGCTAACCGAGATGAAACCGGAAGATTTGGAATTGCTGGTCACGCGAGAAATGCCCTTTGGAAAGCACAAAGGGCGTCTGATAGCCGATCTGCCGGGGAACTACCTCAACTGGTTCGCCCGTGAAGGTTTCCCCAAAGGTGAGATTGGACGTCTTCTGGCATTGATGCACGAGATCGATCATAACGGGCTGATGGATATCCTGACGCCGCTGCGGCAACGATCCGGCCTTTGAGGGATGCTAATAGTGCGGAGGAATCTCATCTTGCAAATTGCGCGGCGTGGCCTGGGCGTCATCGATCTGCAACTGCTGTCTCAAGGTTTGCAATTCCTTCTGAAGCCGATCTATTTGCTGTTGCTGTCTGAACACCGTTCTGTTCAACTCTTCCAGCATATCTTCGGAAAAGCTCAGCTTGATTTCGATTTCGGCGAAGCGGGACTCCATGGCATCTCCAGCTACTTGATTGGCGCGAATGTGCGGCCGAGCCAGAATACAGGGAGTCTTGCGGTCGGGATAGAGGCCACGCTGACGCACAGTTCTTTTACGGGCGCCGCCGCAGGCCCCTATTTGAAGCAATGCAAGCGCTGAAAATCCGCGTGTCGGCAGTTCGATTCTGCCCCTGCCACCAGTATTGATACGGCTTCCAAACTAGGAGGCCGTTTTCATTATTGGGCAAATGCAGCCAAACGCGCTGGGCAGCAATTCGCTAGAAAGGATTACACTGCGCACACCATGAGTAATGGACGGATCGATATGTCGCCAAAGTCACGCAGGGCCGGTTCGAGAACGCGAATGGGCGACAGGGTGAGTGACATACGCTGCAACATTGCGATGAGCGTCTTGTCGCGGAGGTGATGATGAAAGCGAAGAAGATTATTCCGATTCATCTCGTCGGTGCAACCGGCAACTTGCCAGAAGCCAACGACCCGCACAGCCGCCTTGAACGCGCCGGCTACTCTTGCTGGATGGGGCTCTCGGAACCAGGCCTGTCGACAATGGTTGCCAAACTGCGGAGTTCAGGTTGCGAAGTCGAGGTCGTGTACGCGACGACGGAAACAACGACCGCCGAGTCGGGCGACGCAAATCGCGTTGGTGCCGAAAGCAGCCGGCCACGCTATGGCAGCGTTTATGTGCGGCAGCGTCCCTAGTCTGGCGCCGTTGTAAGGCCAGCGCCCTTGAGATCTCGTTATCGGCGGAGGTGCATCCCGCCACTGCTACGCCACCTCATACGACGACCAACGGCGCACCGGCAAGGAGTTGCGTCGCATACCCTCTATCGGTACTCAGGATGTGATGGACCAGCCAGTTTTCCAGAAATGCCATCATGTCTTCGGCGACGACGTAGTCTGGCGATCGGCGCTCAAGCTCGTCGAAATTTCGGAAGAATGATTGGTGTTCTTGCGCGTGGTCTTCGAGTCCCGCCAATCCATACATGCGCAGCAGCGCTTCTTCAAATTCAAAGTGAAATGTTGCATAGTTCTTCAGCTCATAGACGGTCAGAATAACGTCGGTCCATTTCGCTTTGCCCTCGATGGCGTGCTCCAGCTGCGAAAAGAAATCGAGCAGCTTCTTGTGCTGCTGGTCGATTTCCTGAATACCTATCGAATATTGTTCCTTCCACTTCACACGACTTCCCCTTTTTTTTCACACCTGGCGGTGCAGGCAACTTCTCGCATTTTACCTTGACCATCGGTTTGATCGTCAAACGACGCGCATGCCGGCGCGCGTCGCGATCTTGACCAGCGCGTCCAGACGGAACTCGTTGATCTTGCTCTTGAGGAGTTGATTGAAGCGAGGCTCAGTGATGCCAAGCGTCTTCGACGCCGCCGCTTGCGTGAGTGCGCTGGCCTGATACCGAGGCCCGCATGCTGGCTGACGAATAGGGGGTGTCCCTCGAGATGGCCAAGGGGCTAATTGGCGCCGTCACTCGGAAGCCATGCTGAATCTGATCTGCCTGATTTGCATGCGTTGGGTCGCGGTATTACAATCGACACTGTCGTAATACGAAGGAAGCGCCATGGCAACGACTCTCACCAGCAAGGGGCAGGTCACCATTCCGAAGCAGATCCGCGATGCACTCAACCTGGCGCCGGGCTCGTCGGTGGACTTCGCCGTTAACAAGGAGGGCGAGGTAGTCATTCACAAGGTCGGCGCTCGCGCCAGCCGAAAGCCGGACCGCTTTGAGTCGGCGCGCGGCAAGGCCGACGTGAAGTGGCGTACCAGCGACCTGATGGCCATGCTGCGCGGTGAATAAATGATGCTGCTGGTCGATACCAATGTGCTGGTCGACGTTCTCGAAGACGATCCGGAATGGGCGGACTGGTCCATTGGCCAACTGCGGGCGCAGTCCAAGATTCATCGCCTGGCCATCAACCCGGTCATCTACTCGGAGTTGTCGCTGACGTTCTCGACCGTCGAGGCCTTGGATCGCACCGTCGATAATCTGAATTTGGCGATGATCGAGATTCCCCGACCGGCGTTGTTTCTTGCCGGCAAGGCCTTCGTGCGCTATCGGCGCCAGGGAGGCAAGAAACAGAACGTGCTGGCCGACTTCTTCATCGGCGCCCATGCCGCAGTTTCACGGTATCCGATCCTGACTCGCGATACCCGGCGTTACGCCGCCTACTACTCCAATGTCACCTTGATCGCCCCCGAGGCGAAGGCGTAGCACCCCAAATGAACAGCCTAAGCCTCACTGGATTTGGCGGCAACCCAGGTGCATGTCGCAGCATCATATTGGATTTTGACCAGGGGGAGAGAGTAATGCGCTTGGCTTTGGTGACGTTTGTCGCGCTTCTTGCTGCCTCCGCAATCAACTGCCAGGCTGGGGAGTGGCAGCAGGCCCTCGATGGATACAGTTTGAAAGTGTATTCGGGCACTGTTCGCTCTGCGAAGGATGCCGATGGCGGCAAGGTGGTTGAATTCCTGGCGTCCTGGGACACGCCTGGGCCGATTCCGAATCCAAACGGTGGAACGGTGAAGTCCATAAAGGCCGAAGCGAAGATCTTCTGTGGCCGCAGAAACTACGGAACCTTTGGCTTGCGCGGCGCGGGTTTTAGCGAGCCCGGAATGCGCGGTGACATGCTTTTCGCCGACAAAAGTCTCGGCTACGAGAGCATCGAACCGGGGACCATGTGGCACGGCTTGCATGCCAAGTACTGTTCAAATTGGGTCAGGGAGCTGATCCCAAAAATGGTCATGGACTTCGGCAAATGAATCTCATCGGGAGCGGAGTTCGGTATTGCGCGAAGGACCTCGGCTTGCGCCAGGTTTCCGTGCCTGTTGGCTGTCGGAGGCTCTAGGTAGCAGATGCGTTTCCTGACGCCAGGCCGCGCGACGATGGCCCTAGTCGCTCTGACCTTGATCTGGGGCTACTCCTGGGTCACTTCCAAGATGGCTCTGCAATATGCCGCGCCGTTCGCCTTCGCCACGCAGCGGGCCGGCATTGGCGCCGCGACTTTATTCGCGGCGCTGATCATCGCTCGGCGCTCGCTGCGCCTGCAACTGGGATGGCAGCTGGTCTTGTATGGCCTGGTGCAAACGGGGCTGCTCACTGCCGTACAAAGCTGGGCCCTGATCGCAGGCGGTGCCGGCAAGACGGCCGTGTTGATGTACACCGCGCCGGTCTGGACGCTGCTCCTGGCTTGGCCGTTGCTCGGCGAACGGGTGCGTGGAAGTCAATGGCTGGCGGCGGCAGCGACGCTGACCGGACTGACGCTGATCATCTCCCCCTGGAATCTCGACGTGAGCCCATTGGCTATGGTCCTCGGTGTCGCCTCTGCCCTGTGCTGGTCCATCGCAACCATTCTCGTCAAGCGCATGGGAAAGTCGGGCGCCGAATTGTTGCTCCTCAATGCCTGGCAAATGGCGATTGGCACGCTGTTCCTCATAGCGGTTGTGGCTGTGGTTCCCGAGCCCGCAACGCGCTGGACAGGCGAGTATGTCGGGCTGCTAGGCTTTACCGCCGTGATCACCACCGGGCTGGGCTGGTACCTCTGGTTGTATATCCTCGAGCGGTTGCCGGCCTGGGAAGCAAGCCTGTCACTGCTTGGCGTTCCCGTCGTGGCCATCATCTCGTCACGGCTACAACTCGGCGAAATGACGACAGGCATCGAACTGGCCGGCATGCTGCTGATCGGTACGGGTCTCGCGTTGCTGTCCCTAGTCAACTGGCGTCAGCAACTCGGTAGCAAGGAATGACGCGGAACTGATAAAAAATGGCCGAGCAGGCGGTTTCCCCGCCTGCTCGGCGTTCACGCCGACAACCTCCCCGTGTCCTGGCCTGCTTCGCTCAGCCTTTGGCAGTCATTGCGTGAATCAGGGCCAGAGCCTCCACCGCACCCGGATAGTTGCCATGCGCGGCAGTATCCATCCAGTGTCGCGCCTGACTGGGGCTTCTGCGCGTTCCCTGCCCGCTGGCATACAGTATGGCCAGCCGGTATTGGGCTGCCGCTACGCCGCGTAGCGCCAACTCGCGGTAAAGCTTGAACGCTTCGGCGTAATCTCCGCGGCTGTAGGCGGCGTTTCCGGCAGCGAGTTGCGCCGCCGCATCGACGCTGACGGTTTCTACGGCGGCAGTTGCCGGCGGCGCCACTTCAACCGTTGCCTTCGGACCCGGTCCGGCGCAGCCCGAGATGGACAGGATAAGGGCAGCCAGAATGGCAGGCGTTGCGTACCTATTGAGCTTCATGACGACACTCCTTCTGCTGTTGTTGAGTGCCGGCCATGCAGGTGACGGGATCACACCCCGATCTTGGGGCGCGGTAGCTGGCTGGCGTTGGAGATCCGCTCAGATAGCCCCTCTAGCTTTGCGTCACCGGCTTTCGCCGGGTTTGCCGCTTGGCTGAATAGTCCTCCTTCAGCCGCATACGACAGGCACAATACGGGCATTGCTTAGGATATAGAAGCGGAATTTTCTGCAGCGGCGTTAGACACTATTGAGCCTACTGAATCTGCACTTCCTCTCGGACGACCCAGCCAGCGGCACGCGAGACCATGGCAAGCTGCTCATACAAGCTAGGGACGCGTGGCACGGCTTCGCCTTGCATCAGCTTCCGGTGGTGGCCAGACAGAACGAGGAGTTCGTCCTGAGTTCGGCAATTGCTCGGCCGCACCATGCGGAATTCTTCCTTCGCTTTGGACAGGGATCGCGGGAAGCGCCAACGTGTTAAACTTTAGTCATAATCATCAGCGCGCTGATGCAGGCAATCGGATCCCGGGGAGGCACTCGGGTCGGGTTGAAGCGGTCACTGGCATGCAGCGGCCGGGCGGGACGGCTACTTGAACAACGGCGCGATGACAAACCGCATTCCATGTTCACGCATTTTCGGTGCTGCGCTGTGTTACGGCTCAAGCTTGCAAAGGCACTAGTGATGCGCAATTTCCGGGCTCGTCATGATCAATCCCAAGACGGCCGCTGAAGACCGCGCTGAATCGCACCCCCACAGCGCGCGTGTCGGACTGGCCATCTTG